>JAFXTM010000059.1 GCA_017535865.1 Oscillospiraceae bacterium | reverse complement strand
TTTCTCCGCCAGCCTGCGGATCGCAGCCACATCAAAGGTATTATATAAAACCTGGACTTTGTCTTCGATTCCGGTCATATGGACAAATGAAGACTTGACCGTTTCCGAACAGGCGATGATACGATCATAGCTTTCGAAGCAGCTTTCCGCCTCTCCATCCCTGACAAGCTGCAGCATAAAGGGGGATTTCTCCATATCCGCATGCAGCCACGCGACTTTTTTCTGGGCTTCGGGGCCGTAACTGACGATCCGGGTCAGCGTTCCATGTACATAGGGGATGATCACATCGAAGCACCCTGAGCAGACAAGGCTGTATATTGCTCTGTGCGGCAGCTTATGCAGCCGTCCCAAGCCGGGAAAAGAGCGTTTCAGAAGCGCCTCATACCGGACATTTGAGGACAGGCCGCGTATATTCGTGCCCGTATCCGTCAAGGCCCTCACGGTTATGTCATGTCCGCGCTCCGCCAGTCCGTTTGCCAGATTGACAAGGACTCTCTCCGCCCCGCCGGCTCCCATATTGACTGTAAGAAACAGGATCTTCACTGTATCATTCCTCGGTTTCGCGTTTTGCTTCTTCGGGGTAAGAAGTAATTGCTGTCAGTTTACTTCTTTTTGTGAAGCTGCTCGTAAAGCTCCAGATTATAGTTTGGCTCAGGCAGCGACAACGCACTTCCTATTATCGTATCGTAGCCTTTTTCTCTCGGTATATAGGGCCACAAACCTGCTCCGGGGAAGAATGTCAATTCACCAAGAATAACGGTCTCGTCAAAGCTGTAAAAATCGACCCTGACAAATGGGAATTGAGCGCTTAGCTCCCTCGCCAGATCCATCATCTTCTCATAGTTCTGCGGTTTTTCCAGATCGCGCTCTGACCGCTTGTAACGCATGTACGTGACCGGGAGATGTGTCCAGGTTTTCAGATCATAAAAATCGACATAATGCGTGCCCTCAAAATCATTGTTAAGCTGCATATACAGCGGTTCGCCATTGAAGCACATATATTTATAATCGTTCAGCGGCTTATGATCGATATACTTCTCAACGAGGATACGAGGCTCGATCTCCTTGTAGTTCCACTCTCTTCCGAAAACGAACAGATTGCACTTCAGCCAGTCGTTCATGATTCTGACGCTCGACGGCCAATTCAGCTCCGCTTTGTTCTCGCATATAAGATTCCATCCGCTCCCATGTGTTGCTTTAGCCGCAAATCGTTCCGGCAGCTCATCAAACGGGATCTCGTTTGCGTTCTTATACACGCCGATCACGTCGTTGCTCAGCCATTCCAGGTTCTTTTTCTTCAGAAACTCGCGAATCCGGTACTTATCCGAGCAGATCGGCATATCCGGATCCCGGTAAAAGAGCTTGAGCCACTGGAGCTTTTCCCCATAAGTCTTCGGATTGACTAAATCGATATCTTCTCCGAACCGCTGTCTATAGTTGTGCTGGATGTATCGAAGATCCGACTCCAACAGCAGCTCCGTTTTTTCTCGGATCGGCCTCAGCATCAGCATTACATGCTGGCCCGTATCCGATGCTCTCAACTTTTTCTTAATATACTTTCTCATCGACATAATATGCACCTCAAAAAATGATTTGTAAAGCATTATCAAGAATCATCCCCTAAAAGCATTGGAGATGCGCAGGCTTCGCTTTTCGGCCACAGCTTGCCGGAACGGAAGACTCTGCAGTATTTGCATCAATCCTTTTTTTGCTGGATCCTTCTGTAAAAATACTGCACTTGGGGGGGCATGATCCCCTTACAAACGCTGACCAGAAACTTCTTATAAAGCCATTTTCTGGGGTAACCGAGCATACGGTATCCAATCCTTGTCGTCTGGAATGCCAGCATACGGACTTTCAGCGTCCGTCTTTTGATGGCCTTCATGTCTTCGCGCACATAATAAAGCGCTTCCTGGAGATTGTCCCCCGTAAAGCCGGCAGCATAGAAGCGAAACCACAGATCGTAATCCTGCGCGCGGTTGGTGCGTTCAGCCACCGTGTAGCCGCTCAACGCATCGTACACGCTCTTGTACGTCATTATAGTCGCATGAATGAACGGGATCTGCTTGTGAAGCGTCCACTTGTCCGTATGCTCAGGCTTGAAAATCTTTTTAATATTCCCGTCTTTCTCATTAAACTGCTGGATAGCCGTGCCGACCAGTTGGACTTCCGGATGCTCGTTCAGGTAACGAATCTGCTTCTCAAATCTCTCCGGAACCGAGATGTCGTCGCCGTCCATTCTTGCGACATACTCCCCATGCACATATTGCAGACAATGGTTCAGAGAATATGCAAGATGCATGTTCTTTTCATTTTGAATCACGATGATCTTGTCGGGATACTTTTTCGCATACTCTGAGGCAACCCTGTATGTTTCGTCCGAAGAGCAATCGTCGCACATGATCAGTTCCCAGTTTGTATACGTCTGTTTGAGTATGGAATCGATTGCATCGGGCAGCGTCCGAGCGCAATTGTAAATGCCCATGATTACTGAGATTAGTCCGTTTGCCATGAATTGCTCTCCTTGCATAACAAATCAGCTTTCTATATCAATCCAGTCCCCCAGCCTTTTCTCCCATTCCAAAGGATGAAAAAGGGTAAACCCTCCTCCTGCGAAGAAGGTATACTCTCCGAAGTATATCTTGTTGTCAATGGCATACAGGTCAACCCGGACAAACCGCATCCCCTGAGACAGCTTTGCAGCCGTCTGTTTCAACTCCTCAAAAAGGGCGGGCTTCTCGATTGCCTTGTCCGCCTGTGGGTGGTTTTTTGTAATGTCCAGATGGTTAAATTCCATATCGAAGAAATCAAAGCGACAATCCGTGCTTCGATCGGTGACCACAAGCATGATTTTGGGCTCACCGTTAAAGCAGTAAAACTTGAAGTCTTCGATATCCTTCCCAGGATTCGCCTCATCTGTCATCAGCTTTTCAGCTATCAAATACGGTTCAATACCCTTGTAAGGATACTCACGCCCCCGGAAAAAGTAGTCGATTTTCAGCCGCCTCTCGAAATGCTTCTTGAAGGCAGCCTTGTCCTCCTCGGTAAGTTTCGTTTTGTCACGAACTATCTTGGTACTGCCGGAGTCATGGTTGCATTTAAGGACAAAGCTGTTCGGCAGCGAATCAAAGTCCACTTCATCAAAGCTTTTCCACTTCCCCAACAACGGAAAGCAATGTCCTTCCCCCAGAGAGGCATCAATATGTTTGCGGACGGCCAGCTTGTCAACCAACTCTCCATATTCTGGATGCTGGTCATGAAGCTTCAGCCACTGCTGTTTCTCAAAGAACAAAGTCGGGTTTTTCAGGTTTGCGATCCGCCCCGTCGTTGCCAGGCAAAACAGCTGAATATAGAGAGTGTCCGGCAAAAAAGAAAGAGAATCCATCAGCTTCCCTCGCGCGCTCCGTGATAGAATCCTTTTCAAATTCATATTTAGTCTCCCTTACAGGTTCTCCTTGTACCACTCGATCGCGGCTTCAATCCCTCTGTCGAAGCTCCAATCAGGATCGTAGCCAAGCCATTTCTTTGCTTTGCTGATATCCGCATTGCTGTGCTTGATGTCACCCTTACGATCCGGGCCAAAGTTTGGCTCGATATCCACGCCCAAGGCTTTCGTCAGGCCATAGTAGATATCCAACAGGTACTCCCTGCCGCCATAGGCGATGTTGAAGGCCTCGCCCGCCGCCTCGTGTGGCGCCAGACAGGCTTTCAAATTGGCCTCGACGACATTCTCGATATATGTGAAGTCCCGGCTCTGCCTGCCGTCGCCGTTTATCGTAGGCACTTCTCCATGCAGAAGCTGCTTGATGAATTTGGGAATCACCGCCGCATAGGCTCCGTTCGGATCCTGACGTTTGCCGAACACGTTGAAGTATCGCAGGCCATACGTATCCAGGCCATAATGCATGGTATACTGCTTGCCCCATTCCTCGTCGCACATCTTGGTCAAGGCATAAGGAGAAAGGAGATTGCCCTCTCTCCCCTCTTTTTTGGGAAGATTGGGCTCGTCGCCGTACACGGAGGAGCTGGAGGCATAGACGAACTTTTTCACGCCGCTCTGCCTGGCCGCCTCCATCATGTTCAGCGTCCCCAGGATATTGTTGGCGCAATAGAACACGGGCATCTCAATACTGCGCGGGACCGAGCCCCACGCCGCCTGATTGAGCACATAGTCCACGCCGTCACAGGCCTCCAGGCAGGTATCCAGATTCTTGATGTCGCCTTTAATGAATTCAAACCGGGAATCCTCAAGGAACGGCTCGATATTCTTTTGTTTTCCCGTCGAAAGATCGTCCAGGCAGCGTACATTGTATCCCATCCGAAGTATCGCTTCGCACAGGTTTGAGCCGATAAAGCCCGCACCGCCGGTTACAAGAAATAAACTGTTCTCAGGGAATGCCACATCCTGATAACCCATAAGCTCCTCCCTGTCAGAGCTGCATGAAACGGATCATGTCAGCGTTTACTTTTCTGACGTCGAATTTTTCTTCTGCAAGTTCACGGCTCTTCTGTCCCATCTGCGAGATCCGCTCCGGATTTTCCAAAAACCAGATCATGGCGTCCGCCAGTTCTGAAGTGTTTTTCGATGGAATCAGCAGGCCGTTTTCACCATTTTCCACGGTATCCCGGCAGCCAGGCGTATCCGTCGTAATGATCGGGCGTCCCATCGCCATGGCCTCCAGGACCGTGCGCGGCATCCCTTCCCGATAAGATGGAAGCACATAGACGCTGCACATCGCATAGAAGGGCCGAACATCCGCGGTCTCATCAAAACGCTCCACGATTCCCGCGCCGACAAACTGCTCGACAAGTCGTCGATCCATGGCGTCCTGCATGGCTTCCTCGTATTTGCCGAGCAAAATAAACCGAGCGTTCGGATACTTTTCCTTCACGGTTTTCGCCGCCTCCAGGTACTCGGCAACGCCTTTGCTTTTCAGCAGCCTGGACAGCATAAAAAACGTAACGGTCTCCGGATAGGCAGACGGTGTGAAATGTGCCGTGTCCACACCTGAGCCGTTCACGACATGGCATTGGTTCTGTCTAACCAATCCCCGGGAGCAGAATTCATTTCTGTCGTCCGCGTTTTGAAAGATGACATGCGACGCTTTTCCCAAGCCTATCCGGTAGAGATTTCGGACGATCACTCCCAGCAGCTTAGCCTTCCATGACGTCGACGCAAAGGTGTAGCCGCCGCCCGTGACCATGCTGTTGATGTTTCGGACACCCGCGGCTTTCGCTGCTATCGCACCGTAAACCACCGGCTTGACCGTGTATCCCAGCGTCGCGTCGGGCTTTTCCTGCTTCATCAACTCGCGCAGCGAGCAATAGTATTTCAGATCCCCGACGACGCTGGTTCCCGTTTTATTCATTGGGATCTCAACAAAGCGAGCGCCGAGCGCCTCGATCTTGTCCACATCGGTCTGATCCGGGCCTGTTACGATCACTTCATATCCTTTTTTCCGAATCTCCCGAACCAGATCGCCCCGGAAATTATAGACCGTTCGATTTTTGGGAGATATTAGAAGGAATTTCATCATTCCGGCTCTTTTCTTTGTTCGCGATTCTCCGTTCAAACCGCTGTTTCGAAATAGGTTTTACAATCTCCAATAAAGGTATCCTGCGTTCTCATATTCATCTCGATCCAAGACGCCCTTGATGTCCAGCAGTACTTTTTCCCCCGGGCCGTAGAGGCAGTCGATCTGTTCTTTGGTCAGTCTTTTGAATTCATCATGAGCGACCGCGATGATCACGGCGTCCATGTTTTTCACTTCATCCAGGCTGCTGAACTCGACGCCATAAATCCTCTTAGCTTCCTCCCGGTCCGCGACCGGATCCGTTATAACCGGAGTGATGCCGTACTCCTTCAGTTCGTTCACAATATCAAAGACTTTACTGTTTCTGGTATCTGGGCAGTTCTCCTTGAATGTATAGCCCAGAATTGCAACGCCGGCGTTTTTGACCGGTTTATCCACCGCGATCAGGTTCTTGACGCAGTTTTCCGCCACGAACTTGCCCATACCGTCGTTGATCCGTCGGCCCGAGAGGATGACCTGGCTGTGATAGCCCAGCATGTCCGCTTTATAGGTAAGGTAGTAGGGGTCGACGCCGATGCAGTGCCCGCCGACCAGGCCGGGATAAAACTTCAGAAAGTTCCATTTCGTTCCGGCCGCTTCCAGGACCTCCTTCGTATCGATGCCCATGCGGTGGAAGATGATGGACAGCTCATTCATGAAAGCGATGTTGATGTCCCGCTGGCTGTTCTCGATCACCTTGGCCGCTTCCGCGACCTTGATGCTGGAGGCTCTGTGAACACCGGCTTCCACGACCAGCTCATAGGTTTTGGCCACACACTCCAAGGTCTCCTCGTCCATACCGGAGACGATCTTCTTGATCGTTTGCAAGCGATGGACTTTATCTCCCGGGTTGATACGTTCCGGGCTGTATCCCACCTTGAAGTCTTTTCCGCATTTGAGTCCGGACTCTTTTTCCAGAATGGGAATGCAGACTTCTTCGGTCACGCCGGGGTAGACTGTCGATTCATAGACCACGACGGAGCCCGGCGTCAGATTGCGGCCAACGATGCGGGACGCGTTCTCGACTGGGAAAAGATCCGGCGTTTTGTCCTCCTTGATCGGAGTCGGGACCGCAACGATCAAAAACCGGGCCTCCCGCAGGCGCGTCTCATCCGAAGTGAAGTCCACGGTCGTTGCACGAATCACCTCGTCTCCGACCTCGTGCGTCGGATCAATACCGCTCTTGTACTGGAGGACCCGGCGCTCGTTATGATTGAATCCGATCACGCTGACATGCTTCGCGAATTCAACGGCGATCGGCATACCAACATAACCCAAGCCGATCAGGGCCAGTTTCTCCTCGCCGGAGACAAGGCGTTCAAATAGATCTTCATATGACTTATGTTTGTTCATCTTATCCTCTCAATCAAAACATACTGTGGAATAAAAATGTGTCTGCGGAACTGGATGCAAGGATATGGAACCTCCCGCGGGGAGCACCTTCAGACAATCCCGGACATGTATCGCGATCTGCGCTCATGGCACCGAACGAATCCTTCTTTATCCAAGTCATGACATAGTTCGTTCAGAAAGGGATCTGCGCTGATCCAGCCATCGAACCATATAAAAGGAACGGCTAAAATCCCAGGTACTGCCACAGTGTAATCCTGCTGAACGCCGAGTCAAAAGTCGTCGTTCGGAGTGCTTCTCTGTAATATGCATAACCGGAATAACCGAACACCACAATGATTTTTATCAGCAGTTGGCTGTTCTCTTCAAAGTACCTTAAGACAAACGGAAGGCTGATCGTCTGAAAGAGCAGGAAATAGTTTGCCAGGCGTCCGAAATAAAGCGGGTTGCCAAATAGTGCAATAAACATGATCTCCGCACAGAGCGTGGAGAGGTTCAGAAGCAGATTGTCTACTTTATTCTTGCTGCGGACCCAGAACTTTGACGTCAGGAGAGAGAGCAGGATCGGCGACCACACAACAAGAACGCGAAGCACATTGACGCTTTCTGACAATGCCAAGGAGTCATCATATTCGATTCCCACCATACTCAAAAGGTCGAGCGCACTGGAAAGCCAGGTCTGCAGAGAGTAGCCGCCCACGGCACACAGGATGATCATCAGATAGGACGGGAGCGTCCATGGCGAAAAAGTCAGGAAAGGGCAGAGATAAAACATGGCCGCAAAGGGATGGAACAGCATACCTACCGTAATCCACAAAAAAAAGCGGATGTATTTGGCATGTTTCGTGCTCAGGAGTCTGTCAATCCCAAGGAGACAGCAAGCTGTCGCAGTACACTGCTTTATGGCCGCCATTGTGAAAATATAGCAGCCCATGGTGAAGAAAAGAAATATGGATAGTGTTAAGTCTTCGGTATACTTGCGTATAAACCAAAGAAACACGCCGATGGAAAAAGCAGAATAAATAAGTATAAAAGACTGGGCGGAAAAACCGGCTATCTTTAATACATTATTCAGAATGCGAAACAAAGGATATTCACTTACCGACCAGTCGATCTTGGAGAACCATCCTGTGCTGGTTTCAATCGCTGAATAGTATCTTATATAGGCAGCCGTGTCGTTGTAATCCGTGCGCAGCCCAACAAAAATCACAGCTATAAAAACAATCAATGAGAAAAAAAACCTGTCTTTATGCTTATATCGCGCAAGCCTGTAATCGTAGAGCGACGATCGATGTGAAAGATAGGCAAGGAGGACGCAGCCGATATAGATCGGAAGTATTTCTTTCATAACGTTATTCCCGTTTATTCCCCGTGTTTTTTATGTTTCTGTGATGCAAAGCTCTCTGTGCGGCACACCACCCAATCTTTTCAGCTTTTTTTACTCTCACTGAAAACCAGGATCCCGCCTGCAATACGATTTTCACAAGCAGACGTGCAACACACGCACATAGAAAAATGACCCCTAACACGATCATAAGGTTCGTTGGAAACGACTTCTTTCCAATATTGCAGAGCTGAATCAAAGGGATCTGGACCAAATAGATTTCGAAAGCCCGCTCTGAAAGGAAGCGAACCGGTTCAAAGACCACGCCGGGGATCAGACGAATCCTGCTTTCCAGGCCGACAAAGCATCGGAAAATGAAAAAAAGCAGGAATAACAGCGTTACCTGATTAAGCCATTGTATCGTGCCGGGAAGCTTTCCTCTGGAGAAGAGAAGCTTTGTTCCCGCATAAGCTGCGCCAGCCAGCAGAATTCCGAACCACGCGAAAACACAGCTTTTATTAAAAAACCGTTCCGCATTCATCCGGAAATACATCCCGATCATCATGGCAAAAAGGTAAAGCGGCCAGATCATAGGGCTGTAAACATTGTCGATATGATAGTAGCTGAAATCAAACAGACAGTAAAACGCAGTAAAAAAGACGATGCCCAGACACAGGCCTGCAAGGAGAAGCTTTTTGTTTTTATGCTCTAAACCTGCGTTGACAAACCGAACGAGGAAATAATAAACAACGTATAGTACCAGAATAGAAGAAACAAAATGGTATTTTGTCGGCCAAATAAACAGCTGAACAAAACGGCTGAGGGAAACATGGCCATATGTGCCGCTGTGCCAGAAAAGCAATACCACGATCCAGGTCGAGAGATATACTCTCTTCAGTCTTTTATAATACCATTTGAAAAAAACCGGTTGTTCCTTTGCGTAAAGGAGGAAACCGGACAAGGCGAAAAAAAGTACGTCACCGAGCAGGCCGCCGTTTGCAAAGATCTTATTGGGGTAAACGCTCTCCATATGAGAATTCGTTATCAGAATACAGGCAAGCGCGCGCAGCAAAACGGCAAACTGATACATGGATAGCTACCTCTGTCAAGAAACAAAAAAACTCTTCATAATCGAAAACAGTCTCTCGTGATTTCTTTCTCCAACGAAGCTGTTATGCGGAGAGACGATCGCTTTTTCCATGTCCCACAGCGGGCTGTCCGCCGGGAGCGGTTCAGCTTCAAACACGTCCAGGACGGCTCCGAGGGCACGGTCGATGCGCAGCCATTCGATCAGAGCAGCTTCATCCACAAGCGCTCCGCGGGAAACATTGACGAATACGGCGCCATCCGGGAGCGCCGCCAATACTTCCCTGTCAATCAAACCTCGCGTCTCATCCGTCAGCGCGAGGCAGCATATCAGGATATCCGCCCGCTTGGCTGCCAGCTTCAATTCGGCAAGCGGAAGGACTTCATCAAAGCCCTGCACCGCATGCACCGTTCGATTCACGCCGATCACATGACAGCCGAAGCAACTCAGACGTTTGGCAAGCTCCCGCCCGACGTCGCCGGTCCCGACGATGCAGACAGTTTTCCCGTATAGTTCTCGCAGATCCCGCTGCTTCACCCATTGACGGGCGCGCTGGGAATCCGAGAATGCCCGGCTGCCTTTATAAAGCTGAAGGATCCCACCGATCGCAAACTCCGCCATGGGGATACTGTAGACGCCCGCGGCATTATGGAGTTCGATTCCACGTGCCCGGATATAGTCCAAAGGTACACGGTCAAGACCCGCGCTGGTCAGCTGTATTTTTTTCAGAGAAGAAAAGGATTCGATCGGATTATACAGGAAAAGAGCATTGCAGACGACGGCTCCGAAGTCTTCCGGATGCTCGGTTTTTTCACGCTCATCCTTCTGAAAAAAGACTTCGTGGCCAAGATCTTCCAGCTCTTTACGTTCCTCTTCGCTGAGTGGGAATGCACCCGTTATCAGAATCTTCATAGCTCAGGCTCCGATGATTTGCTTGACACTTTCAATCACGTTCTGCCGGTTCTCCTCAAACTGTTCCGCTTTCCAGGCCGCGCAATCCCGCTCGACTCTTCGAATTTCTTTTACCCCTCCGCGGAAGATTTGTTCCATCTCGCCATAATCGGTAACAAGGGATGTATTGCAAAAACTGCGCGACAGGATAACGAAGCTGGATCCCAGCCTCACATGCTCCCCCAGGATGCACTCCGCACGCAGCGTTCCGCTCCCGGGACGGCCGACACCGCCAAAGCCGTACGGGATCCCGGCGTCGCCGATCCGGCGGCAGAGCCGCTCGACCGTTCCGTCCGCAAGCAGTTCGAACATGAACCTGCGATGATAGCCAAGATGGAGATCATTCAGGCCGATATGGAGCTGATCGATCCCGGGGACGGTCAGCGCCTCATCCAGATGGTCCACCGCATCCGGAGTCTCCAGCAGAGGCATCGTCAAGGCTCGTCCCGCAACCATATCCACAAGGCACCGCAGGTCATCTGCCGTTTTCCACATGGGCAGCATGATAACATCGGCTCCATTCCGGATAGACGCTTCGATCTGATCGGCGAGACCCTCATTCATCGGGTCGGTCCTCGCCATGATCTCAACACCGGGTCCGACCGCATCACGCAGCACGGCTATATCATCGGGATCATGATGGGACTGGACTGTGTTCATCCCGCCTTGGCGCTCCGCTTTCCCCAGGACTTCCATATCCACAAACAACCTGTCCACCCCCGCGTCCGCTGCGATCTTTGCCACTTGCGGGTTGTTTGTGATATACATCAGCTTCAGACTCATCGTCCGCTATGTCCCTCTTCCTTATTCTTTCAAAGTCGCGCCAACATTTTCATTGTCAGCATTGGACAGGACCTTGAACACTGTCATAAAAAGGATCTTTATGTCCAGCCAGAACGACACATGCTCTGTGTACCAGACGTTCAGTTCAATGCGCTTGTGCCACTCGACCGTTTTTCTGCCGTGCACCTGCGCCCAGCCCGTTATTCCGGGTCGTACATCAAACATTCTCAACTGTTCAGGCGTATACTGCTCCAGAGGCCACGGATGATAGGTGAGCGGCGAGCGAGGCCCAACGATTGCAAGTTGTCCGAGCAGAACATTGAACAGCTGCGGAAGCTCATCCAAGCTGGTCTTGCGCAGGATCCGGCCGACTCTGGTGATGCGATCATCTTTGTCGTCCGAATACACTCCAGATCCGGTAAACTCCGCGTTCACTTTCATGGAGCGAAATTTGTACATCCAGTATACCTGACCGAACCTGCCGAGACGTTTCTGTCTGAACAGAATGGGTCCTTTGGGATCTTCAAGCTTGATGCATATGGCGATCAAAACATATACCCACCAGAACAGGACAAGGAAAACGAAAGAGAAGACCCAGTCTATAAGCGGTTTTACATATTTGCAATATACCGAGTCCTTCCCCATCCTATTGATCCTTCTCTTTCCATTTTGTTCAGGCCGCAGCACTTTTTCTGATTATTCGCTTTTTGCTTTTGTACCTGTACTATAATATCCGTACCCTTTTGAACCGTAATACCCGTAACCTTTTGAACGGGTTTTTCCGCCGTTGAGGATGCAGCCGAGTACTTCGACGCCGTTTGACGTCAACTCATCCATGCCGCGGAAGATAAAGCTGCGCTTTGCAAAGTCGCTCATGACCACATATACCACGCCGTCCACGTGCTGAACCATGATCATCGCGTCGACCAGCATGGCGGAAGGCGGTGAATCGAGGATGACCACGTCCACACGCTTTTTGAGCTTCTCCAGCAGTTCTCTCATCTCCTCGCTGCCGAGGATTTCGACAAGCTTGGATTCATGGTCGGCCCCCGGAAGAAGCGTCAGGCCGATCGGCTCGCCGTGATCGGTAACCTCATACAGCGCGTCTTCCAATTTGGCCTTACCCTGCAGAACAGGTACAAGACCGGGATACTTTCCTTTGAGTCCAAAAACTTTCCCCTGCGTTGGATTTCGAAGATCGCAGTCGATCAGGATAACGCTCTTTCCTTTTCGGGCCATGGAGATCGCCAGATTAGCCGCGACCGTGGATTTTCCTTCCCCAGGGATCGAGCTTGTGACCATCAGCACCTGCTTGTCCCCGAGCTGGCGCTCAAGACGGGTACGAATCAGGCGCATACTTTCAATGTAATCGCTGTTGCTGCCATTCCGGTCGTTGAGAATGTTGATCTCGGTATTGACATTCTTTTTCCGGCGTTTCTTTTTATACGAGGGAAGCGTGCCCAAGCAGGGAACATTGAGGAACGTGCGGAGATCCTCTTCATCACGGATCGTTCGGGTCGTCACGGTGTAGACCATCAGCAGGACAGCGCCAAGCAGGAAGCCCACCACCGCGCCTCTGGTCAGAGAGCCGCGCAGAACGGAGGTGCGTCCCGTATCCTCGGGAATGCCGCTGTCATCGATAACGGTGAGCATGGTCTGCCCAACGACAAACTGTGCGACTTCCGGATAATTCTTGAGCATGGACTGGAGCACCGCATAGACATTATTGGGGTTGGAGCCGGTCACAGTAATCGTCAAAAGGTTTGTACCGCTGATACAGCTTACCTGAATAGACCCCGGAACGTTGCTCAGTCCCAGATCCGCAGCAATAACATCCGACAGGGCACCGCTGGTCAGAATATACGGGAAGATGACGCCCAACTGTTCGGCCGTGTTGCGGTTGGCGTTAGAGCCACCGTTCACGATCTCAACGGAAACGGTCGCTTCCGCCGTGTAGGAGGGGCTGTAATGCGTGCTGGTTCGATAGTAGGATGCCGCGCCAAATGCAACCGTGAGCAGAAGAATCACCCACCAGAAGCTCCGCAGACGGTGCAGAAGATCGTTCAGGAACGAGATGATATTGATCTTTTCCAGCTCTTCGGAATGACTTGAAAGATTTTCGTTCATAACAGTCTCACTTTTTCACTTCGCCTGAGCCGGTGGGAGCCTCGCTCTTACCCGCCTTGGCGGATTCTTTTTTCACCGTACCCACGGTACTGCTTTTCCTGGGAGCGTAAGATGCGCCTGTTCGTGAACGACCGGACGTTCCGCTTCGGCTTGATGTGTGGGTCCCACTCCGGCTCGAAGACCTTTCGCCTGACGAAGCGCTGCTGCCGCCGTATTTCCCGTACGTGCTGTATTCGCCGTAACGACGGCTGTACCGGTAACGCCCATAGCCGCCATAGCCGCCGACCGCACGACGGGCTCCGGGCAGCGCCCGTACTTCATTCAAAACGCATCCGGCAAAAAAGGCGTGGCAGTCGCGGAGCGAGTCGATCGCATCGTTCAGATCCGGGGCCAGAACGGTGTCATACTTGACAACGAGCACACTCAGATCCGACTGGTCGACCAGGGCCTCGGCGTCCGCCATGAGAGACATGGGCGGCGTGTCGATCACGATGTAATCGAAATGCTCGGCAGAAGACGTCAAAAGCTGGTTCATGCTGGGAGAAGAGACAATATCCGTGGAGTTCGAATAGTTCTTTTTATTGAGGAGAAGATAGATGTTCCGTCGTTTGTCATACCAGAGGGCATCCATCATCGTTGCTTTCCCGGCCAGCAGATCTCCCAGTGCCGCCGGCAGGCGGTCCTTCTTTCGAAGGAACAGAGTCTGAAGCGTAGGGCGGCGGAGATCGCCGTCGATCAGCAGGACCTTATAGGACTGCTGGGACAGGGAAAGCGCAAGATTGGCGGCTACCGTGGACTTGCCCTCATGCTCGCGCACGCTCGTGACCGCAATGATCCGCGCCTCCCGGCGGCGCGCGTTGCTGGATACGTTTGCGCCGATCTTCTTGAAGCGCTCGACATACTCGAACTTCGCTGTCAGATCCGTAACAAGATGCCTGTTCTTCTTTCCCTGCACGAACGCACGCAGGGATGGATACAGGCTGTCATGGTACACCACGCCGAGGCAGCGCGCGTCCAGCTTGTCCTCCAGATCTTTATCGCTCTTGATGGTCTCCTTCTGATACGAGAGATACATGAAAACCAGGACCAGCGCGGCGGCGACGCCCATAAACGCTTTTTTTGTCTGACGGGCGGCCGAAAAAGAGGCGTCCGCGCCCGTCGGAACACTCGGTTCCTGCAGGACTTCCATCACCATATCCGACGAGACGTAAGGCGTGAGGTCGCCGATGTTGTTCATGATCGAGCGAATGATCATATAGGCGTTTCGCGGCGTATCCGACGTCACCTGAAGCGTCATCAGATTTGTGCCCTTGATGACGTTGGCGCTCGTCTTTGCGTTGAAGCTCTCAAGGCCCAGATCCTGGCAGACTTTTTTCTGGAGCAGGCGGCTGTTGAGGATGTTGGAGAAGCTGGTGGCCATTGAGGATGCCGCGTTCAGATTGCTGTAGGTGTAGTTGCTCGATGTGCGGGAGGTCACAACAAAAGTCGTTTTGGTTGAATAGGTCTTCTGGAAATCCGACTTGACCGACATATTGACGATCAGCGCAACAGCCAGCGCTCCGATCACGATTGCCCACAGATTGCGCAGCACGTCCCGGAGCATGCTGTATAGGTCGACACGATCCAAGGGGGAGGTGAATTCTCTATCTTCGTTCATTTCAACCCTCCACAACCACAAAAAGCGTATTGGTCCCCAGATATTCCCGCACGCCGTCATTTTTCAGGCGGCTAAGCTGGAACGGGACGGGATAAACGCCCGGTGCGTTATAATTGACGGAACTGGAGTCAATACTCACATCCGTGTTGGGATCATAGCCGGTGTCGGCGAAGGTACGGACCGTGTTTCCCGTCCAGACCCCGTTCACATAGGACGAAAGAGTCAGCGGCTGTCCGATGCCGGTATATACCAGATACTCGCTCAGCGAAGGCGCATACTGGTTGTAGGAGGTGTAATCCTGCCGCAACGCCTCAAGCTGAAGCGTCGCCGTATCTCCGGCGCTGTTCGTAACCTGCAGATTGATCGTCTGGCTCTTGGTCGTATCGCTGATCCTCCGGTTTTCCCCATAGGTAATCATGATCTGCTTGGAGATATCCCCGTCGAGGCAATCATAAGCTGAAACGTTTTTCAGATAATCAACATCGGAGTTTCCGTCGACAAAACGGAGCGGCTGACTGAGTGAAAAATGCGGGGACACATAGTCCGTATACGTCAGCATGCGCTCATATACGCCTACATTGTTGTTCTTGTCGAAGGCCGCATACTTGATGCGGCGCATCCCGCGGAAGATAAACTTCGACTTGGAAACAACGACCAGCGAATCCGAAACGTCTCCATCGAGATTGTCGGAAGCTGTCATGCCGGTCAGCAGTTCCTGATCCGTAACGGCAACGCTCGACTGGATCGCATCGTACTCCGCATGAATGACCGGGGGCACATAGTCCGAGGTCATTCTCTCCTGTATGCTGTTAATCGCATAGACGGCAAAAACCGACAAGGAAAACAGAACAATGAATATCCTCAATCGTCTCATACTCAACTTCCTCTATCTTTTCTTTATAGAAACGGGATCGGTTCAACTCCCAGCAAATTGTCTCCCCGCAGGATACGTGCGGGGTTTTCCTCCAGAAGGAGGTACAGGCAGTCTTCTCCGTAAGTCTCCTCCAGGAAGCGGCGAATCTCCCCCATATACGTGCTGCGCCGATGGGGATAGTGCGCATCGCTCGCCACACAGGCGATCAATCCGTGATTCAGGAGCTCAATGGCCGTTTGCTGCACCTCGGGGCCGAAGCGGCCGAGCGGGCTGCCCTTGTTCAGCTGCAAGCCATAACCGGCGGTACACCATTCGTACGCGATCTGCAAATCATCCTGAAGAAAAAAGTACCGTTCGGGGTGTGCAATGATTGGCCGAAAGCCCTGACTCTCACATTCTTCCAGGATACGCCAGCAGTATTCCGGGTCCTCATCGAAAGCAAACTCCGTCAGAAAATAGTTTGTACCGTTCAGCGTCCATACTCTCTCTTCGCTCAGAAGTTCCGGAAGGTCAGGCGTAGCAAAGATTTCCATACCCCGGCAGAGTCGGATCGGAATACCCGCGCGTTCTCTCTCCTGTTCGAGCCCGTTCCAGAGGAGCTCCATTTCTTTGTCGGCATAGTTGTCAAACTCGCCGGGGATGTTGCAGTGCGGTGTGGTGACAAGCGTCTCAACGCCGCTTTCCGCCGCAATAAACAGCATTTCCATCGACATATCCATGTCGGTCGAGCCGTCGTCTATGCCAGGGAGAACATGTGTATGCAGATCGATCATGGGCGAATCCCCCTTCGGGCCTCAGAAATCCATCACCATGTGGCCGGATTCTTCCTCGCTCAGTTCGGTCACACGGGTATTCATCACCCGGTAGACACGCTGGCACATATTCAGCACCGTAGGCCGGTGTGTCGTCACGATGCAGGTCTTGTTAGGTCGCTGACGAATGATGTTGCGCAGGACCTGCCGCTCGGTGGTGACGTCCAGCGCGGAGGTCGCCTCATCCAGCAGCATGATGGGAGCATCGCGCAGCACTGCGCGGGCAATGGCAATACGCTGTGCCTGCCCCTCAGAAAAGCCACGGCCGCGCTCGCCAACCTTGCTGTTAATCCCTTCCGGCAGCCGGGAGACAAAGTCCCAGGCGCAGGCGATTTTCAGTGCTTCTTCGATCTCGGCGTCCGTTGCGTCCTCTTTCACCATGCGCAGGTTCTCTGCGACGGTACCGGCCAGGATTGCGTTGCCCTGCGGAACATAAGAGAAAAGGAAGCGGCTGTCCGCGTTCATCTCGACGCGGCTGCCGTCCGAGGCAACAAGAAACGCGTTCCCCTGCTCGGGATAGATCAGTCCGAGGATCAGGCGGATCATCGTGGTCTTGCCCTCGCCGGAGGGCCCGACCAGCGCCACTATCTCACCCGGAGACGCGCGGAAATCCGAATCGCTGATGACCCGTTGGTCTTCCGAATACGAAAAGTCCACGTCCTGGAAACGGACCTCGAATCCGTCCCGTGCGAGCGCGCGCAGAGCCTCGCTCTCGGGGATGTGCTTTTCTCTGGGCAGTTCGATCAGTTCGCGGATACGGTGGGCGGAAACCGAACTCGTCAGGAAGCTGGGAATGATGCCAATCACGCTGTTAAAGGCGTTGGCCAGACGGCCGCGTTGCTCGAGAAAGAGCGTCATCGTACCGTAGGTGATCTGGGTGCTCCACAACAGATAGAGGCAATAGCCAAAAGCGGTGTATTGAATGATCATCCCGAGGATCGACATGAACACGCCGGTCTTGATCGTGAACATATTGTGTTCCAGGCTGATCTTCTTGAACTTCTGCTGCAAGTCCCGCAGCTTGACCCCGTAGGTCTTCATGATGCCGAAGGACTTGATGGCGTCGAAATTATAGAAGGTCTCCACTTCAAAGCTCATCATCTCGCTGCTGGTCTCACGAACCTTTTTCGAGTACTCACGCTGCTTGGTGATCAGGTACTTGGACATGAGCAGCATGATCGGCGCGCTGGCAAAAGCCAGGAGCGACATCACCTTGTTGTAATGCCAGATAAGCAGGAAGGTGACAATAAAATTGTAGATCGAAATGATGATGGAGGGCAGCCAGCTGATCGCGTTGCTGCTGACCGTGCCGACGTCGTTATTGAAGCGGTTGAGGATATCGCCGTTGGAATACTTGTTGATCGCCTTCCAGTCGACGTCGATGATCTGGTCGAAAATATCCGCCTGGATGTCGTTGTTGATATCGATGCTCAGTTTTTTCGTAATCCGTTTGATCAGATTGGAGAAAGTCAGGCTGAAAGCAGCGCTGCCCAACGTCAGCGCGATGAATATTCCCAGCTTTTCCCGTTGATACCCGGTGATGATATCGATCATGTATTTGCTGGCCACGCTTGCCACGAGACCGAGCGAGGTGCTGAATATCCCCAGAAAGACGTAAAATGCAATCGCTCCCTTGTAGCGCTTGCTGTAGGAAAAGATCCATCTCCAGTCGTCCAGGATCTCCTTAAAGGTCCCGTCCTTAATACGCATGCGAAGCGTGTGCACCGAGTTAAAGAATGCTTTGTTTCCGTTTGTCTCTTTATCCATTCTTCAGCCTCGCAGTAGATTATGTCAATTCGTTGTCATTTTATGTTGCTTATTTGTAGCCTTTTGTTACCCACACGGCATAAAACTACTTTTAATATTATACCTCAGTTTATTGTTTTAATCAAGCAGAATTTCTTTTTGTTTTTCGAATCCTTGTCACATGCAGCTGAGTTTTGGGTGGTATCAAGAAAAACAGGAAACCACGTTTTTCATGGTTTCCTGTTGAAACTACCCTATATCCGGATGGAACAATCCCTCCGCTCGTTTCGACATATTTCGCTTGTTTCGATGATTACAACGAATAAGGCTGTGGTTTGATTTTTCTTCTTCCTGGTACTAATCGATGATCCCGTACTCCCGCAGGAGTTGAACGCGCTCCCTGCCGATCCGTACGCTCTCGGCGGGATTAGCCCGGGCACGGTGGCGACGGCGAAACAGATAGTTCCACACACGCTGCACCCAGGCAACAGGCAGCAACCAGGGGAAGCGACACAGATATGGAAATCTGGAGCACATGCTGGAAAATGGAGGGAACAGCGCGGCAAGTGCGCCGGATCTGCGGCGCTGCTGCTTCTGCGCTGTGACGGCGTCCCGCGTAATCCTGCTGCTGTGCGCACGATTGACGTCGCTTGTGCCGTAGAGGCCGCCCGTGAGGATATCCGCGAGCATGTCGCTCTCGTCGACCTCCAGATCCGCGAAGGCCGGGGGCATGGCAAAGCCGAGACGCCGCTCCGCGATGCGGAAGAGCGCGGCGCTGTACCGCGCGATCCTCACGCTCTCGCAGCGCTCACGGACCGCGGCCCAGTCGATCTCGCCCGCATAACGCTCCGCGAACATCCCGACGTCACAGACCTGGCGGATGCCGACACCACTGAGCAGGAAGTGCTTGAAGGCGTGGCAGAGCAGATAAAGCAGATGGTCGGTCGGCACGAGGGTCGTGATCGGCTGACCGTAGACCGTCACCGTCGTGCAGCGGTCCAGCGCGCCGGCAAAGAGCGCGTCCAGGTCCCTGTAGATGTCGGAGTCGGGCGGGAAGGCGTTCTTGTGCACCTCGATGTACAGGCCGCGGGACTTGTCCACGTAGGAGACCTCATCGCTCGACCCCAGATCTGTATCCGGGTTCACCGGGGCGAGGCCGTAATCCAGCAGGGCGCGGTGGTAGAGGGGAAACTCCTCCGAACGGACCAGCAGATCCTCGTCGGTCGAGGCGCGCTGCTCCGGATGCGGATAGAGGCTGCGCAGCACGATTCCCTTCATCACGGCGGGGTACAGGCCACGCTCATTCAGAAAGGCATAGAGCAGCAGAAAATCGGCTGTGCGCCCCGCCTGAGAGATCGTAAGTCTCCTGGCGTGGGCCGCATAGCCGTGCAGAGGCGCTCCCCCCGCTTCAACGAGCAGGGGGAGCACGCTGTGCTCCCGGGCCAGGCGGGCCACAGCAGGCGCGGCCTCACGAGAGAGCGGTCCGTCGAAGCTCTCTCCGTGCACCGCGCAGCGCAGCAGATCCAGAAAGAGCGCCCGGGTTTCGTTCGACTCCGGCATCAGAAGCCTTCGCCCTCCATATCGTCCGGAATGATGATCTCGATCTCGCCCTCATCCTCGAGGAGCTCCGGCACATCGCCGGGCTGCATCGGCGTGGGAGCCGGGGTGCTCTCCACGACGACGGGCGCTTCCAACGCCTCGGGTACCGCGGTCTCCTCCACAGGCGTTTCGGTGGGAGCGGCAGTCACCTCGGCTGGCGCCGGGGAACCGATCCCGAAAAACTTGACAGCCAGCAGCGCAGCCAGCATCAACACGAGCAGGATAAGCACGATCACCGCGCCGCCCGCGCTCTTCTTTTTCTTCTTATTCTTTGACATAGTCTCCTCCTGTTTCTGATCCATACAGTGTCTGCCGAACAAAAGACGTCTGTGCCTTCGCTCAGGACGGCAGTTCTTCCGTCACAAGATAATGCAGATCGACCATCTGCCGGATAAAGTCCACGATCGCCTCGCGGGCCGCTGCGGGGTCGTCGATCTCGTACTCCTCCGCGACGGCTTCCCCGAGCTGTTCCAGGCTCATGCCGGAGCCCAGCTGACGCCAGAGGAAGGCCGAGGTCTCGTTGAGCTGCATCACATAGGGGCATTCCCCCTTCAGCGCCTTCGCCGCGACGAGAACGTACTCTCCGGCGATCTCCGTCAGAACGACGCCGGGACGGCCTTTATAAACGGTCATGGGCTCCCTCCTTCCGCGAGAGGCGAGAGCGTCTCGCGCAGGAGCGCGGTCGAGGCGTCGTCGCCGAGATTCACGAGCTTATACAGGGGCACGTTGCGCAGCGTCTGATCCATCAGACGCGCGAGCGCACGGATCTCCTCCTCCGTTTCCGGGCGCACCAGAAACTGCCCGAAAAAGGGCGTGATCGCGTCGTGCGGCGAAAGCGGGGAGATACTGTTCTCACTCCCCTGCTCGAGCAGGACGATCCCGGCCACGGGGCCGCAGAGGCGGCGGTCGCCGAGACGCTCCTTCCCGTTCCAGGGGCTGGGGTGCGCCCAGACGCTGCCGTCCTCCCGGCGCTCGAGCACGGGCATATCCCCGCAGATCATCGCGATCTCCCCGGGAAACAGCCGCTGCCAGTTGAAGAACTGCGTGCTCTTGCCGACGCCGCTCGGCGCGGTCAAAAGAAACGCCGCGCCTTTCCACACGAAGGAGACCCCATGGAAAATACAGCAATCGTATTTCAGCAGTTCCCTGCTCGTCAGACCGATCAGGGCGCGGAACTCGACAAAAGCGTCCCGGGAGTCCTCCGGGAGCACGGCGCGCGTACGCTCGAGCTGCTCCTTCGTCGCCCGGATATCCCAGGTCTCTGCGCTCGATCGCCGGGCCAGAGACCGGAACTCCCAGCGCGTGTTGACATCGTGGAAAGAATAACGCAGGGCATGCCCGGCATACATGATTTCAAATACAGAATCTTTCATGACGTTTATCTAACAGAAAAGCGTGGGAGTAATCCCACGCTATTCTGTTAATGATCTGATGCAAGGTCAGTTTGCTTTATAATATGTGGGATCATAGGAATCCCAGCCGGGGTTCAGAGCCTCGATTGTATCGGCATCTATATTATTTGCAAGCGCCCAGAGAATATAGTCGCCCTTATCAATGTCCCCGTCTCCGTCATTGTCATCTCCGCCGACCATGATCTCGAGCCACTCGTTGTAATCCCATGCAGAGGGATCGTCCGTGTAGCCGCCGCTGCCGCCGCCGTCGTCGCTGCCATCGCCGCCCCAGCCGCTCAGGATGAGGAAAGGCGCGGAAAACAGTTTTTTAGCCATTATCGTCCATCTCCTTTCAGGTCCCGGGATAGGCCGTGTCGTTGTAACCGACACTCGCCTTCGTTCCGCTGGTCGTGTCAAGCTCACGCTGAACAATGCCGCAGACCTCGATACCATCCGGGGTCGTCCAGTACTGCCAAATGTTGATCTTCGATCCGATCATATCGTTGATCTTGACGTAGCTCAGATAGCCGTCCAGAATGCCCTGTTTGAGACCGAAGCACTTGCTGGCAGTCAGCTTGACCGTCGTCGTGCTGTTCGCAGCCTTGATGCTCAGCGAGGAGACCACGTTGGTCGTCCCGGTCTGTACATTCTGAATGTAGAAGCCAGCGCCGGTGTAGTTCAGGTCGTCCAGCGCGGAGATCGTCCACAGAGCAGCGATATTTTGGGGTGCCGCTTTGTAGTAGGTGAAGTAGGTGTAGGGCTGCAGGTACGCGGTCGGGACCTCCTTGAGGAAGTAGACCGTATCCTTGACAGGCGTTATGGCCGTGCCATCCACACCGTAGGCCGCCGAAGACGACCAGGCAGCCTTGCTGCTTTCCTTGATGTAGGCGAGGCTGTAAGGCGTGCCGTCCGCATCGGAGCCAAGACCGTCCGTGTACGTCAGAGCCGCCGCGTCGAAGCCGCTGCTCTTGCCCGCGTAGTCGCTGTAGTAGCCGCCGTAGAGCGTGCCCTCATAGGTCTTGGCAAAGATGTTGAAGGGATTGGACGCGCTGTACGCAACGCCACCTGTCGACATCGGGATCTGCTCCACGGCGCAGTTGCTGGAGTGGTACACATAGAACACGCCGAGATACTCGTTGGTGTAGGTCACGATGTACTTCGTGTTGGCCATGTCAATGGTACCGGAAGCGGTAGAACCATCGATCGATGCGGGCGTAGCCTGATAATCCGAAACGATGGAAGACTCCGCCTCGGTAAACACCCAGCCGGGCTCCATGGAATCCTCAACCTCTACGATTTCGTATGTCGAATCATTGGGAAGGTTCATGATACGGATGTTCTGCCCAGCCTTGATCTTGACGGTAGCCGTCCCGCCGCTGGCGAAGTACCAGTACCCGGTTGCCTGACCGTTCTTCACCTCACGCGTAGCACCGGTAGCGATACCCTCATCCATTACAAGAGTAGCACCGGTCGTATCAGTGGCAACAGAGAACCAGACATCCTCACCCTCGAAATCCGTAACAGTAATACTGTAAGTAAAGTATGCATCGGCGGGGGCGTTCTCACCCGTCACAACCTTGGTCACGTTCAGGTTGCTGCGGCGGTCGTTGGTAGCCTCCAGGAGGTTCTCGTCCGCATCCTGCGCAACATAAAGAGTGCCATTGAACTTATAGTAGTCCTTGCCTCCGCTTGTAACATGCTCATTGTCATTCAAGCTGGGCGCGCTGGCCAAATCCGCATCCCTAACCTTGATCAGAACAGTGGGCTCGCCATTCACAAGCATGGGATGATAGGTGTCAGCGGTCAGCCACCAGTTGTAAGAGTATTCGATCGGTTCTTTGACAGAGTAGTCATGTCCGGAAGAAATGACGTTGATCTCATCCGTCTCCGTATCCAGCGTCAACTGACCCATAGAGATATAGATCTCAACGTTGGGCGTCTGTTTCCACCTATGGGGACCGATCTGAGTAACACTTCCAAGATTTACGGTTTCGTAATCGTCGCCATCCTTGGTAACAATAATCGACGCATTTGCAATCGCTTCTTTGTCATCCAGATCGTTGTTCCAATACTTTACCACTTTGATGGTAGTGGTGGGCAACGGCATAGCTTTGGCTTTCGCATCCAAGACATCCCGATACTCATTTCCATCCAGATCTTTAAAGGTGGTATACAGATGCGTATTGGTCTTCAGCGTATAGCCGTCGTTAATGTTGCCTTCCACGGCAGCCTGCTGCTCTTCGGGAAGATCATCAAAACTCACCAGGCCGTTGTTCAGGTCGGCGATCAGGTCATACGCTGCCTGACTGGGCCACACCTTGAACTTCAGGGTATAGACCCATCCGTCCTTCAGGGTGCCGGCCTCGCTCAGGTTCCAGGTGACGCCGTTGCTGTTGCTGTAGGTTGCGCCGGGATGGTCGGTCCATTCGGTCTGTGTGCCGTTCTTCGGCGTGATGTAGTACTCAAAGCCACCCGCTTCACCGGCAGAGACGTTAGCACTGACATTGGAGAGGGTCGGGATACCGTCGTCAACGACAACACTTCCGGCGCCGAGGTTGTCCACGATGGTCTGGGCGATTGAGCCGAAGGCCGCTTTAAGTTCCTCGGTATCGGTGCCGTTGATGGTTTCCACACCATGAGCGTTGGTGATCAGGTCCTCCAGATGATCATAACCGTCTGCGTCACCAACGAACACACCGTAGAAATGGCTGTTACTACCAAGCCAGTTCGCAGCATTGACAGAAGCGTTATAAGCGCCCTGGTCAAAGTTCGGGCCGCTCGATGGGTGCCATCTGCCTCTGTCGTCTGTATAGCAGTTCGGGTTGCCGTCCGTCACGAAAATAACGTAGGTCT
This sequence comes from Oscillospiraceae bacterium, assembly GCA_017535865.1. Classification (GTDB taxonomy): domain Bacteria; phylum Bacillota; class Clostridia; order Oscillospirales; family Oscillospiraceae; genus Limivicinus. The sequence continues at coordinate 84,244 of JAFXTM010000059.1, read as the reverse complement.
CGTTCTTACTAAGCGTCGCCGAGCTATTGGCGTTCTGAACACGCGATTGGCCGCCCTCCAAACCAGCCCTCCAGTTGGTGCCATAATCATTCGGATTGTTGGGAAGGCCGGACACATATGCATTCATCTGGGATGTTTGCGTGGTCCAGTCGCGGGCCAGAGTCGCCCCGTTCTGGCTAACGCCGAAGTTCACCGCGGTAAAGTTGATCAGGTTTTTGTCGGGATCCAAGGTAGTGATCAGCGTGCTCAGCGCACTCTTCGCCGCCGCCATACGTGAACCACCGCCGCCGGGCATACCGTTCGTCATACTCTGCGTGATGTCCATCACGATGACGACGTTGGCGCCGATCTGCGTGATGTTCTCATCCTCATGACCGGTAATATCCAGCTGAACGGTATAAGTGCCATCCGCATTCCTCGTAACGGTCTTTTCGGTCTCCGGAGGCAGGACATCCTGCGGAGGCGGAGACGGGGGCACATAGCCACCCGATCCGATTTCAGCATAGTTGACGAAGATATGGCTTCCGTCTGCCAAAGCAACCGTACCGGACTCAAGGGTGACCTGCCAGACACCGTCCACCTTCTTGAGGACAGTGGATTTCAGGATCTCAGACTCTTCCGCATCCGCAGTCAGCTTATACTCGGCCGCGACAAAGTAATACTTTGATGCGTCAATAATGACATTGACATCCACGGAAGATGCAGTGGAGTCAATCGTCGTGGGAGTCTCCAGTTCTGTGAACTCGTCCCCATCATACGTGCCCCAGTGGATCGTGGCGGACTGCTCTTCGCTTCCGGCGGTCCAAGTCAGGACGTAGGTGGAGAACTCATCGGACTTGATGGCGATCTCGTTCTCACCGAGAGGACGCGGCAGCTCGCTCTCCGGAACGAGCGCCATACGCGTGGCGTTGCCCGAGTCGGAGATGTGAACGATCTGAAGGAGACCCTCGCGCTCAGCCAGGCCGGGCACCGTCAGATAAACGATGACGGGATTGCCCTGGACAGGCTCAATCTCGCCGTCGGCCGGCGTGGAGAAGCTGATGTCCACGGCATAGCCGATCTCGATCTCGTCGCCCAGGAGAGCCTTGGTGAGCTCCTCACACTCGGCCACATCGACCGGGGCCACGCTCAGCTCCGCATCTACGGGCAGGGCGCCGGCGGGCGCGTCGACCTCAACGCCGACCTCAGAGGCAGGTCCGCGCCGCGGGGCCGCTTTCAGCGTACGCGCCGGCATCTCCACCAGTGCAGGAGCTTCCGGCAGTTCCGGCGTCGGCTCGGCCACGGTGAGCATCACCGCGTTCGAGATCAGCTTCGAATTATCCGCCGCGGTAATGACCACCCGGAACAGGCGGCCGCTGAAGGCCTCCTTGCCGGCCACGGTAAGGGTGCTCTTGGCGGGATAGTTCTTGAGGCTCAGATAGGTCCAGGTGTTACCGCCGTCCTTGGAGTACTGCCAGCGGTAGGACTTCACGGAGCCGCTCGCCTTGACCGAGAAAACAGCGTTCTCGCCCGGGGCCACGGTGACGTCCTGCGGCTGGACCGTGATCTTCGCAGCGGCGACCTTCAGCACGGCGGCCTTGGTCGTCACGACCTCGCCGTCGGCAAAGGTGACCACAGCGCGATAACGATAGCCGTTGTAGGACAGAGCCGCGTTAAAGTGAAGCTCGGGGCCGTTGCCATAGCGGCTGACGTTGAGGTTCTTCCATGTGCGGCCGTCCTTGCAGTACTGCCACTGGAAGGTCGCACTGCCAGAAACCGCGACGGAGAAGACAGCCTCCTCACCGTTGCACACGGCAAGGTCTTCCGGCTGATTGACGATCGCGTTTACCACAACAGGGGGCTCCTCGACGACGGGCGCGGGCTCCTCAACGGGCACAGGCTCGACGACGGGCTGCTCCTCAACGACAGGGGTCGCCTCCTCGACGACGGGCGGCTCCTCCACAACGGGGGGCGCCTCCTCGACGACGACAGGCTGCTGCTCCTCCACAACGACGGGCACCTGCTCCTCGACCTCGCCGGCCAAAGCCGTCGAGCCCAAAGAGAGAAGCATGACCAGCGCCAGGAGAAGCGACAGTGTCTTCTTCATCTGTTTCATAAGCTTTGCCTCCATTACTGCAGCGAACAGGCTCCCTGGTCACTGCAAATTTACGTGTATCTATCTATCAAACCCGCAAGCGGGATCAATAGCGCCCTTTTCGCGTTTTCTTTCAAAAGAAAAGCATATAGAATAATATAATAGGAATATTACGTCAGCGAAATGCAAATTCATTCCATTCGGCGAGCCGAAAACGCTTCTTTCCGGCATATTGCCAGGCGAGAACTTCCCGCCTATAGGGTGATACAACCAATAAATCGACATAATAACACCTATATACTTAATGACATTTTACTCGTGCGGGCTTTATTTGTCAACCGTTTTTCATGTTTTACGTAAGAACGTCAAAAGGTATACAAAAGGTTACAAAAAAGTTACTTTTTGTTTATTAATCATTTTTTCTTTGTTGCCCTCCCCTCTATGAATTGTAAGAGAATCGGCATTTTTAATGATGCGGCTCAATATTTCGGATCCGCCATGATCCAGACATAGGAGGCTTGATTTTTCATTCCTTTGTAACCAATTGTGCTGCCATTCGTCGCCCAGGCTGCGTTGGAGACGACCGTATAGGGCACCTCGCCGAGATAAAAGCCGCAGAGAAGCGCCGCCTCGGTAAACATCGTACAGCCGAGCGGAAGATGATAGTCGCTCGAAATGATTGCAAGCTGTCTGACCTGCGGATAGTCGCGAATCAGGATCGCACAGGTGTTGATCGCATTTTGGTCCGTCGTAAGAGAAGCGTCCTCCCGGATGATCCTTTCCGGGGCGATCCCCTGCGCGATAAACCAGTCAGCCATCACGCCCGCCTCAGTAATGCTCTTGTCCTTGCCTGCCGTTCCGCCGCCCGTCACGGCGATATAGGCGTTCGGGTACTGCCGTGCACACTGCAGCGCGAGTTCACAGCGGCCGAGCAGCTCTGGCGCCATGTCTCCATCATAGAGGAGCTGGAAACCGAGCACGACCAGGCAGAGGCTGTCGTCCTGCGGAAGGTCATCGGGAAGAGAGGTGTTGATCGGCATCTCCCGGTTCGCGTATTCCCAGTAGTCCATGATGCCGGTCCAAGCCTCGCCCAGTTCCGGGTCCGCCTCCCGAAGCTGCTGTTCCAGCGCGCGAATCTGTGCGTCGCCGTCCGGCGCGTCGGTGCGGCGGATATAGATCATATCGCTCACGAGCTGATACGTCGCAGCATTATAGCCGCTTCCGGCCCGGCCCGTTTTTCTCGGCTCCGGCTCCGGTTTCGGCTCCTGTTCCGTGCCCGACGCTGCTTTCTCCGTCTCAGCGTTGACCGTCGTTTCCGGCGGCGCCTCCGTCCCGACCGGCGCCGATGACGGGACCGCATAAGAAAACGGCGATATCTCAGGCGCCGCTTTCACCCTTTCTTGCCCGAGGCGCAGCAGCAGGAGGACGGCGAGTACAAGAAGCAAAAGAACAAAAAAAAGGATCGACCGCCCTCGGGTCCTGTTATGTTTTGAGGTTCGTTTCATGATGTCTTACCCTTTGTGGCTCCCATTGAGGCAGCGCCCCCGCTTATGCGGACCGCCGGTATGCCGATCAGTGCAGGTCTCAACGGTATGATCTATCGGCATCTCTTTTCTTTTCCATCGGGCCCACCGAAAAATTTCAGTGGGCCCGATGCATTCCTTGCGCTCAGACGCTGCTGAACGCTGTCCTATTCAAAGGATTTCCTCTGTTCCGATATGGCTTTCATGAATACATGGACCGAATTGTTCCGTTCGGTCTTGGCAATAAACTCATCGATTTCGGATAAGCTCATTTCAAAGTCGAAGGGGTCCATCCCGTCTCTGCCGTAGTAGTTCAGATACTCTATAAGGATCAGATAATACTCCATTTCAAAATTCATATACAATTTTGAATCGACAGCATAATCGTTGTAGTTCCGGACAAGCTGCGCTCTCTCTTTCAGCGCTTTGTTCAGCCATTCTCCCGCCTCTTCACGGCAGATCGATCTGCAGGCGAGGAACAGGTGCCGATAGACGTACGCCTTGAACAGGGAAATCAAGCCTGTGCTGTCGTTGTTCTCGTTTGTCGGTGTATTCGCTTCCAGCTGTTCAATGTGGACCAGGGCTTCCTTGCCGTATTTTATCGTTCTCTCATAGAGGCTTGCTCTCATGCTGTCCGATATGCCCGGATTCTCCGCGTAGTGGCAGCAGGCGTAGGCGATATTCTCGGAAGCGAATGTCTTTGCCCATTCATCGAAGGTCCCGGAAGCATCCTCTTCGATCTCATCCAGGATGTTCCGGCAGGCGTTATAATACTTTCGAAAAGCCGGTTCATCCAGAAAGACCGTACCGCCGTCGTTTTTCAATCCGACCTGAACCTCAAGCAAGGCAACGCTCAGATTCACGGCGATCGTGATCTCTTTTGAGAATTCCATGTTGTGTTTCCGCTTAAAATCCCGGAGTTCTTCCAGCACTTTCGGCTCATCCTGAAACATGACCGCCGCCTGCATATAGAACAGGATATACTGCGCCAGTTCATAGTCGGAGCACTTGGAGCCCATTTCGGAATAATGCGCCTGGATGATGTCATGCATGATATGCCGATTACTGATCAGCTGCATCTTATTGACGACCAAAGACAGTCTTTGCCGCTTCAAAAAGAACGCAACGATATTATCGGCAAATTCATCATCCGTTTTCCCCTCGATCGCTTCTACAAAGGAATTGTCAAAATCCGAGGGAAGGAGAATGCTTTCGCCTTTTCTGCTGATGCAATGGATCTTTTTCCACCCGTAGGAGGCGGCAACATATCCCAACTCGAAGAAAAGATTATCGCTCACCGTGCCGGTCTGCCTGTTCTGGAAAAGGACAATGGCCTGATTGCAGAGATTCATTTGCTTGATCACGGTATCTCCGACAGACATCGCCTGTACCTGTGTCCCAAATCCGCCGCCGATCAGGCAGATGTAATTGTGGTTTCCCTCCAGCCTGTTTTTCACCTTCTGCGCGACCGACGAGTCGCCGGACCACACGATGAATACTTTATCTTTCATATGATCACCCTTGTTTCTCTTTCCTGTAACCGTTATCTGTTCATTTATGATAGCTATCTTACCACAGAACACCATTTCCCGCAATGACAGCATCGCGTTTTTTCAAGACGTGTCTGCCGGGCATCCAGATCGCAGAAGCCGTCCTCGATCGCCCAAGGCAACGGACACGGGGTGTCGAGAGCGGCGCCCAACGGCAGAAAAGGAAAGCACCCTGCGGTCTGGCAAGGTGCTTTCGGATTATCAGTAATTCTCCGGTTTCATCGTGGGAAACAGGATGACGTCGCGGATGGAGCTGCTCCCGGTCAGGAGCATGACGGCACGGTCGATGCCGATTCCCATGCCGCCCGTGGGCGGCATACCGTATTCCATGGCAGTGAGGAAATCCTCATCCAGCATCTCGGTCTCGTCATCGCCGCGCTCCCGCTGGGCAAGCTGCGCCTCAAAGCGGCGTCGCTGGTCGATGGGATCGTTCAGCTCGGAATAGGCGTTGCCCATCTCGCTGGCGTTGATGAAAAATTCAAAGCGCTCGGTCAGGCGCGGATCCATCGGGCTGCGCTTCGTGAGCGGCGAAACCTCCACCGGATACATGGTGATGAAGGTGGGCTGGATCAGATGCTCCTCCACCCGCTGATCGAAGCAGGCATAGAGGGCGTTGCCCCAGGTCTTTTCCGCAGCCTCGGCCAGTTCGACGCCTTTCGCTTTCGCGGCGGCGACCGCCTCCGCGTCGTCGGAGATCGCGTCAAAGTCGATACCGACGTATTCCCGGACCGCCTCCACCATCGTCATACGCTTCCAGCCGGGGCTCAGGTCGATGGTGTTGCCCATCCACTCTACCTCATAGGTCCCCAGGATCTCCCGGGCAGCGCTGGAAAGGAGCCCCTCTGCGATATCCATCATGCCGTGGAAATCGGTATAGGCCTCATAGAGTTCAATGGAAGTGAACTCCGGGTTGTGGCGCGTATCCATACCCTCGTTGCGGAAGATGCGCCCGATCTCGTACACGCGCTCAATGCCGCCCACGATCAGCCGCTTGAGCGGCAGCTCGGTCGCGATACGCAGATACATGTCGATATCCAGTGTGTTGTGGTGCGTGATAAAAGGTCTGGCGGCGGCCCCGCCAGCAATCGTGTTCAGGACCGGCGTCTCCACCTCCATGTAGCCGCGCTCATCCAGATAGCGGCGGACATGGCTGATAAAGCGGCTGCGTATTTCAAAATTGCGGCGGCTCTCATCGCTCATGATGAGATCGAGATAACGCTGGCGATATTTGAGTTCGGTGTTGGTCATGCCATGAAACTTCTCCGGCAGCGGGCGCAGGGACTTGGACAACAGCTCGACCGCCTCGACATGGACGGAGATCTCCTCCGTTTTCGTCTTGAACACATAGCCGGTGACGCCGATGATATCGCCGATATCGTACTTGCGGAAGTCTTTGAACTCCTGCTCGCTCACCGCATCAGAACGGATGTAGAGCTGGATCTGGCCGCGATCATCCTTGATATGACAGAATATCGCCTTGCCCATGCCGCGTTTGGACATGATGCGCCCCGCGACGGAAACGGTTTTTTCCGCAAACTCGTCATAAGCGCGCTTGATCTCCTCGGACCAGGCCGTACGCTCAAAGCGGGTCTTCTGGAAGGGATCGCGCCCCTCCTCCCGGAGGTTGTTAAGCTTCTCCCGCCGGATGCGCAGGATCTCGGACAGCTCCTGGATCTCCTCCGGCTGTCCGGCCTTGTTCTCGCTCATGTTGACTTACCTGCCTTGTTTACTCAATCGTTCTTTACCGAAAGGATCTTCAGTTTCAACTCGCAGGCCGGCGCGTGGATCACAACGGTCTCACCGGCACGGTGACCGATCAGGCCCTTGCCGACCGGAGAGTCGTCCGAGATGCGGCCCTCTCTGGGGTTTGCCTCCTGAGAGCCGACGATCACGTACTCCTCCTCGACGTCTTCCTCCACATCGCGCACCCGCACGACGCTGGAGAGCGTCACGGTATCCTTCGGCGCGTCGTGGTCAATGTTGTCGACGATCTCCGCGTTCTCGATCAGAGCCTTCAGCTCCGCAATCTTGGAATACAGCTTGCCCTGCTCGGTCTTCGCCTCGTCGTACTCGCTGTTCTCAGACAGATCGCCGAAGCTGCGCGCTTCCTTGATCTGCTCGGCGACCTCTTTCTCGCGTACAGTCTCCAGATAGTGCAGTTCTTCCTTCAGCGCGTCCAGACGCTCCTGACTCATTTTGAAACGGTTTGAATTCGGCATAACACAGTGCTCCTTTTATCATGGATTAGTGAAATGACTATGATATTTTACTGAAAGGGCGCTGCCCTGTCAACTTAAATATCGAAGCGCGGCCATCAGCTGATCGTCCGCAGAGATACTTGCCGTGCCGTCCTGACCGCCGGTCGTGCCCTGAGTCGTACCGGTCGCGGATTCATCGCTGTTGTAGACGATCGAATCGGGGATCACGCCGCCCGCCTTGGAGATATCGATGCCGCTCGGCGTCAGATAGGTTCGGGTCGAGAGGCGGATCGCACTGCCGTCCGCAAGCGCGATCGTCTCCTGCGAGCGCGTATTGCCGGTCGTTGGTTCTCCGACCAGAGTCGCCCACTTGAATTCCTTCAGAACAGCCGCGCAGAGCTCGGCCTCGCGGAAGGTTCCCGGATTGATCAGCACCGCCATCGGATACTGGATGCACATGCCGTCCGAGGTGGTGACGATCTCCTTTCCGTCCTTGCCGACCTCGGAGAAGATGCGCCCGCTCGGAAGCAGGTAGTCGAGCAGAGTCGCGACCTCACTGCTTAAACCGCCCGAGTTGTTGCGCAGGTCCAGAACGAAAGACACTGCGCCTTCCTTCATGAGCCTCTCGATGGCATCAACCGCGCTCTTGCCGCTGCCAGCCTCGAAATTCTTGATCTGAATATACCCGGCGCCGGTTTTTTCCAGACGATAACTCACAGCATCCAGGTTGGAGTTGGTGCAGTCCACTTCGATCAAGGCCGCGCCATTGCCGATTTCAAGCCTGAAAACGGAATTGAGGCGTGAGCGGATCAACGTACGAACCTGGTCGGTCGTGTAGTCCTTCAGCTTTTCTCCGTCCACCGCCGTGATGATCATGCCGGTCCCCAGGCCGGCACGCGCCGCAGCAGAGCTCGGATAGATCGAGATGACCTTGAAGCCGCCCGAGGAGGTGTCCTTGACCAGCGACATGCCGATATCGGAATAATCGTTGGACGAAGAGAGCTGATAGGTCCGGTACTCATCAGCCGTCATGAAATAACTCCAGCTGTCGCCGAGACCGGAAACCATGGCCGCCGCGGCATTCTCGCCGATCGACCTGCGGTCGACGGCGTCTATAAATCGCTCGTCCAGCAGGTCCTTGATCTCGATATAGCGCATGGCCTCTTCATAGTCCTCCTTGCCGCCGACCGCCTTCAGCATATCGGAACGGACCCAGGAATAGGTCCCGCCGATCGCAAGCGCCAGAAGCAGGATGACAGCCTTGAGGGAAATGCTGATGTTGAGAAATCCGGTCACGAAAAACCAGATTCGCTCCAACAGCCTGTGTAAGATTTTACCCACAGTCAACCTCCTTGGGAACACGGCTTTGCCGGACAGCGGAAAGCTGTCCGGCAAAGCGTAGTAAAACGCAGTATGTTCAGGTCTATTCCCTTTTCTGCGGAATCCTGTCCGACAGAGTCATGATACGGAAGCAGAAGCGGACGACATGCGTCGCTTTCGCTCCGCCGCCCCCATCTCGATCAGCCGACGTACGAAAGAGGATTCGTGGTCGAACCGTTGACACGGATCTCAAAATGGCAATGGGTACCGGTCGAGTTGCCGGTCGAACCGAGATAACCGATCGTCTGGCCCTGGCTGACATACTGGCCATACGAGCACGCGTACCCGGACATATGCCCATACAGCGTCACATAGCCGTTGCCGTGGTCGATCATGACGCATTCACCGTAGCCGCCGTTATATCCCGCCAGGATGACGGTCCCGGACGCCGATGCGACAATAGGCGCGCCGTCGTTGCCGTAGCCGTCGATGTCGATGCCGCTGTGGAAATGATTGGTTCGGTCTTCCCCGTAGTAACTGGAGATTCGATGGCTGCAGGGCACGGGCCACATAAAGCCGCCGCCTCCGCCGCCGGTGCTGCTGCCGCCGCCTCCGGTACTGGTGCCGGTATAGCCGGAGTAGCCGTCGCCGACCGATTCCCCGCCGCCGCCGGTGCTGCTGCCGCCGCCTCCGCTCTGCGCAGCTGCCGCTGCCGCCGCCGCTGCCGCAGCACGTCTGGCCGCTTCCTCACGGGCTCTGCGCTGCTCTTCCTCGTACTGGGCAATGAGCTTACGTACCTGTTCGTCCGCTTCCGCCTCCGCGGCTACCTCCTCCTCATAGGCGGCCGTAGCCACGTCGATCTCATCGGACAGTTCCGCGAGTCTCTCCTCGGTCTCCAGGATCTCCGCCTCCAACTGGGCTTTCTCCTCCCGGAGCTCCGCCTGCCTTGCCTCGCACTCGGCCCGCACGGCCTCGTACTCAGCCTTGACGCGTTCGACTTCCTGGCGGGCGGCACGGTATTCCCGCTCGAGCGTCTTGTCGCTCTCCATGATCTCGCCCACGTCGTCAAGCGTGGTCAGCAGATCCGTAAAACTGTCGGCACTGATCAGAATGCCGATCAGGTTATACCCGCCGTTTTCCTCCATGGCGCGAATACGCTGCCGGTAACGGGCAAGCTGGTTCTCTTCCTTCTTCAGGGCTGCCGCCAGCTCTTCTTCCTTCTCCGCGATGATGTCGTCATACATCGCGATCTCTTCGGCAACGAGCTCCAACGCTTCCTGGGCCGCCGCGTTTTTCTCATCCAGCGCGTTTTTTTCGACCAGAACGCCGGCCTTTTCTTCCTTCAGGCTGTCCAGGACCTCCTGGGCTTTATCCTTGCGCTGTGTGATTTCCGCTCTTTTTGCCTTCATCGCGTCGATCTGGCTCTGCGTGACCGCGTAAGCCCGGCCGGGCAAGACGCTGATCACCAGGGAGAGGATCATGATCACCGCGAGTACCAGGCACAAAATCGAAATGGCTTTCTTCTGTTTCATATTGCCTCCAATCCGTATCCGCTTTCAGACCTTCAGGTAATTGCGGATCGCATTGACGCCGCCGAACACGCCGACGAACACGCCGATGCCCAGGAACACGACCAGCACGGGGAGTGCAAGCGTCTTAAAGGGGATAAGCGTAAAGAAGCTCTCAGACAGGATGCTGTTGGAAACAGTCCCCATGACGCGCCGGGTGATCAGGGCGTAAAGTCCCCACTCCGCGAGGAACGCCAGACTGCCGCCGAGCAGCCCGAGCACGAGACCCTCCACGACGAAGGGCAGACGAATAAAGCTGTTGGTCGCGCCGACCATCTTCATAATGGCGATCTCTTCACGGCGTCCGAACGTCGTAAGCTTGATGGTGTTGGACATGATGAAGATGGAGACAAAAACCAGGATGATCGTCAGGACCAGAGAGACGACGCTCACGATGTTGCGCACCGTCACAAAGGCTTTTGCGTACTCCAGATGCGCCTTGACCTTGGCGATCCCGACCACGCCTTCCATTGCGCTCTTTGTCTCCGCCATCTGAGCGATGTCGTTCAGATGAACGACAAAGCGATGACGGAAAACCGTGGGATCGATCCCCTCCCGCAGGCTGGAATCATACTTGCTCATAAAGTTTTCCATGGCCTCGTCACGGGAGATGAACTCGACGCTCATGATATTGTCCAGCGCCTCAAGTTCCGGCTGAAGCGCACGCGCCTCCGCCTCGTCTGTCACGGCGTCGTCCACAAACGCGACGACCTCGTTCCGATCCTCGAGATTCTTGATCAGAGCGTCAATGTTGAAGGAAAGCAGCGTCACGCTTCCCATAATGATCAAGCAGGCCATGATAATCGTAACCGACGCGAAAGACATGAAGCTGTGTGTTTTAATGCTTCGGAAACCTTCGCGGATCAAATAACCGCATCTACTCAGAATCATCGCCGAAATACCCACCCATCTCATCGCTGATCACGTGGCCGTTGTCGATCGTGACGACACGCTTGGCCAGGGCGTTGACCAGTTCCTTTTCATGGGTAACGACCAGAACCGTCGTCCCCATCTCATTGATTTTTTCAAAGAGGAGCATAAGCTCCAGGCTGCGCACCGGGTCCAGGTTGCCGGTCGGCTCGTCCGCCACCAGCATGCGCGGAGAATTCACAAGCGCGCGGGCAATCGCCACACGCTGCTGCTCGCCGCCGGAGAGCTCGTTCGGCAGACGCTTCTCGCAGCCCTTCAGGCCCACGAGATCCAGCACGTAGGGCACACGCTTGCGGATCTCACGGTTGGGCGCGCCGACGACACGCATGGCAAAAGCCACGTTGTCATAGACCGTCATGTTGTCGATCAGACGATAATCCTGAAACACGACGCCCAGGGTGCGGCGCATCTTGGGAAGCTTCCGGCGTTTGATCTTGGTCATGTCAAAGTCGTTGACGACAACCGTTCCGTCCGTCGCCCGGACTTCGCCCGTGATCAGCTTCATCAAGGTCGTCTTACCGGACCCGGAGGGCCCCACCAGAAAGACAAACTCACCCTCCTCGATCTGCAGATCGATCCCGTCGAGTGCGACTGTCCCGCTGCTGTCATAGACCTCGGTGACATTGAACATATTGATCATACAGTGTTTTCCTCCAGTGGATCATGCCCGAACGGAAGGCCCGCACGGGCGGTGTAAGCGCCTCAATACCGCGAAGCGTTCAGGGAATCCAGATACATCTTTACCATCATGGCCACCTTGAAAACGATGGCGTGATCGAATTCCCGCAGGTCAAGCCCGGTGAGTTTTTTGATCTTCTCCAGGCGGTAGACCAGTGTGTTGCGATGGACATAAAGCTTGCGCGAGGTCTCCGAAACGTTCAGATTGTTCTCGAAAAACTTGTTGATAGTCTCAAGCGTATCCTCATCGAGCGTCTCGATCGGGTTTTTCTTGAAAACCTCATTGAGGAACATCTCGCACAGCGTGGTCGGAAGCTGGTAAATGATGCGCCCGAGACCGAGATTTTCGTAATTGATGATCGACTTGTCCGCCTCAAAAACGCGGCCGACGTCGATGGCGACCTGCGCCTCCTTGTAGCGGTCGGCCAGTTCGCGCAGATGATTGGCCGTCGTGCTGACGCCGATCACACAGCGGATACCGAGCTCGTCATGGAGCGCATTCTCCACGCTGTGCGCCGCTTTCAGCACCTCGTCGATCGCGTCCGGCGAGCTGAGCGCCTTCACGACGACGATATCCGTCTCGCTGATATTGATGACAAAATCCTTCTGCTTGTCCGGGAAGAGACGGTGGACGACCTCCATCGCCGCAACATCCGTATTGTCGATCTGGCGGACCAGAAGCACGCTGCGCGGCTCGTCCGTTACGAAGTGCAGCTCCTTCGCGCGCACATACACATCGCCTGGCAGGATGTTGTCCGAAATGATGTTTTTGACGAAAGCGGCCTTGTTGTGCTTTTCATCATAGCCTGCCTTCGCCTCGTTGTAGGCGACGGCTGACACGGAGCAGAGGGTGCGCGCCAGAGGATCCGTCCCCTCCACGAAAGCCGCATAGTCCAGCTTCACATTCTCGCTTGACAGCGCCTTATAGCTGCGGATCCCCGTCGTGATGACCCGGTCTGTGCCTTCAAAATCATAGACGCGAAAATCGTCAAGCCGGGAACCGATCATGGCAAGCTCGCTGCTCGCAACAACAAAGCCCTGCTCGTCGACCACGCCGATCGTCCTGTCGACCGCATCCTTAAGCTGGATAATCACATTTTGGAAGATTCTGCTGGACATTTTTCATGCCTCCCTGTGCCGGGACTTTGTTTTGCCGTTTGGCATATTGACAAATCACCGACATTTTTCTTTTTACATAATAACTCCAAATCATGTGATTTTCAATAGTTTTTACATATTAAATTTGTTAATTTTTTTGGGATTGTGTTTTATCCGTCAAAAAACACGAAGAAATCCTTCTGTCTTTTTGACTAATTTTCCCCAAAATCCATAGTGAACAACTTGCACAAATCCGTTTCGTCGAGTTCATGCAGGCCGCCGGGACCAAGGCTTTCGTCCAGCGACAGGTTCCCGATGGCCAGACGGCGCAGCGCGATGACCGGTTTTCCGCGGGAGGCGAGCATGCGTTTGACCTGATGATACTTTCCTTCCCTGACGGTGACAAAACACTTGCCTGGCCCGGCGCTCTCCAGTCCGGCCGGCAGACATTCCGTCCCGTCCCGCAGCCGGATCCCGGCGGCAAAGGCCGCTATGTCCGCCTCATCCACTTCTCCGTCGATATTGGCATAATACCTTTTTTCCACGCAGGATTTTGGCGAAAGGACCCGATGGGCAAATTCTCCGTCGTTTGTCAGGATGAGAAGGCCGCTGGTGTCTTTATCAAGGCGACCGACCGGAAACAGTCCCAGCCGGCGCAGCTCCGCCGGCAGGAGGTCCAGCACGGTCGGCTGACTGCGGTCCTCGGTCGCGGTCAGGACGCCGGTCGGTTTATCGAGCATGAAATAGCGCAGGCTCTTATAGCACAGCTCTCTGTCGTCCAACGCGATGCGCTGCAGCTCGGGATCGACCTTTTGTTCAGGCTTCGTGCAAACCACTCCGTCGATCCGAACGCCGCCGGCACGAATCCGCTCCCTGAGCTCTTTGCGCGTACCGATCCCCAGATCGGCCAGGACTTTATCCAAGCGCTGCTGCGCCACCTTCTTTTCCCTCCCCGCGTCGGATATGTCATGATTATACTATATTTTTAACCGTTTTGCAACCTTTCGCTTGCGCAGTCACTTTCACACGCTTTTCAACATAGTCGGCCAGGGAGAAGCATACAGTGCGACGAGGTGATTAAGCATGGCAAAACTCGTCCGCATTTTGCGTCGGAAAAGACTGCCGGGGCTCGCAGCCCTCGCCGCCATTCTGCTCGTCGTCCTGATCGCGATCTTCGGCCGCGCGCAGAAAAAAGCGGATCTGAACACGCTTGAAGGACGTCAGCGTTTTCTGGAGGAGCAGGGCTGGGAGATCGATCTCGGGAGCGAAAAACACAAAACCGTGCGGATCCCCGTCAGCCTGGACGGCGTTATCGCAGACTACAACGACATCCAACTCCAGCAGGGCTGCGATCTCTCGAAGCATCTCGGCCAGACCTGCGAGCAGTACAGCTACACCGTCACCAATTATCCCGATGAGGAACAAACGGTTCTGGTCACACTTTATATCCGGAACGGGAAGCTGATCGCGGGCGACGTCCACAGCACCGCTCTCGACGGCTTCATGCAGGGTCTCAAACGTGAATAAACGCAAACGCCACGGGGCCGGTCGGTCCTGTGGCGTCTGCGCGTGAAGCCGGGTCAATCGGAGAAATAGCGGTCTATCTCGTCTCGATTGACAAAGCCGCTGTAGCGGAGCGCATTTTCTGTATAGGCCGCGCGGCCCGGAGCGGTGCCGATATACTCGCGCAGATGCTCCACCATACGCTCCCAGCTTTTGAGCGAACCTCCCCACATCGCGTGATCCCGCTCGACCTCCGGGCGGAGCTGATCTGCCAGCTCGTCGATCAGCGCCAGCGCGTTTTCGTCGGAGAGCGGTCCGTCCAGCGCATTCTTCAGCTGGCGGATGAACTCGAGGCGGAAGCTCTCGTTTTTCATTAAAGCCCACGCCAGATTGTTGTAGTCATAGCCGAAAGTGAAGATCGTGCCGAAGCTCCCCACGTCGAACATGCCCAGATCCAGATCCACCAGCGCGTAGCGGAGCTGCTGGTCCTCCGTCGAAAAATAGAAGCGCATGTTCGGACTGTTGAAGTCGAAGTTCCCGCTGTATACCTGGATGATGCACCAGCCGATCACGCTGTCGATGTTGACATATCGGCTCACGTAGCGGTAGTTCTCCCCTATGCGCAGATCGTGGTTGACCGCGTACTCATACACCTCGTCGACAAAGGACTTGTTGGGCCATTCGCCCTGCCAGTGCGAGACGGTACTCTCGTCGTATCCGTAGTGCTGCGCGTAGTGGGTCTCCGAGTGCGCCTCGCGGATATTGTAGATGCCGCGATACTGTCCGTTGATATATAAAACGCTGTAACGATAGTCCTCGGCGGGCAGGGCCGGGAAAGCCTGCATGGACAGCTGGTGCATCAGGTTGTCGCGCATGAAGGTCGATTGGTCGGCCTCCTGTGCAGCGCGCAGCAGAATGGAGCTGTACTCGAGGATCCCATTGTCGAAAAGGTCGTAATACAGCCTCCCGTCGTAGCGCTCGCGGAACATGATCTTGAAGGATTTCTTGCTCTGAGTAATCTTGGAGGTCGCCCCGTGCAGCTTGATTCCGCAGTCGATATCGAAGCGTTCTCCGTCGGCGTAGAACAGCAGACAGCCGCCGACCTCCATCTTTTCGGTCGGATTCGTGTAGATGCCGCGCGGGCCGAACATGTCCTTCGGATCGCAGACCAGGCTCACCACAGGCAGCGTGTGACCCTCGTTCACGATGTAGCTGAGGCTCAGCGTCTCGCTTGGGAGATGATCGTCCCGGAAGCTGCGCGCACGTACTACGCCCGTCTGATTCAGCGTAAAGGGTCCGGTGTAGATGTCCGACTCCGCCGTCGGCACGCTGCCGTCAAGCGTATAGCGGATCGTCCCTTCCCCGCCGAGCTCGACTCTGGCAAAGGGCACGTCGTCAAACACTCCGTCCGGGCTCAGAGCGACCGGCTTTCGTCCCGGGAAATGCACGCCGCCCGCATTTGGTTCGCCGGGCGTGGGCGAATCAAAAAAGAAGACCTCTCCGCTGCCCGGCACGTGTCCCATGCTGCTGCCCATCGGGATATCCCGCAGGCAGAGATAATCGACGAGCGTCCCATCCCCGCGGCTCAGATACAGTGTCTCCAGATCCGAGTTCAGCCCAAACGGCGCGATCGAGGCGTTCGTCGAGTCCGAGGAGCAGAAGATCACCTTGCTTTCGCCCGGCTCCAGTATTTGCTCGGGCAGGCGGAACAGGAGACGATCCTTCTCCTTGTCGGACAGATAATAATCACTCAGCTGCAGGCTCTGACCCGTGGCGTTCGTGATCTCCACCCAGTCGAAATATTCGCCGTTCTGGGAGAGATACCACTCGTTGTATACCATCGCCTCGCCCAGAGTGAGATCCTGCGCGGAGAAGGCGCGCAGCCGCTGGAAAGCCAGATAGCCCTCCTCGCCGTTCGGGAAACCGGGGCTCGGCAGACGGGACTCCTCATATGAGCCGTCCTCCGTCCGGCACAGGCTGCTGTCCTGCCCGACTTTAGGGAGCTTCAGGCTCAGGACTTCCGTCCCACGCGGGGAGAGCAGGCTCAGCTTTCGTCCTTCGCGGTCCAGCACGAAGCTACTGTGCAGTTCTCCCTCCGCGCCGGCTGCGCCGTCGCAATACACCAGGCGGTACTCATCCGGATGCAGCCGGAGCTCCGGCAGCGTCCAGCTGTCTTCGCCCAGGCAGAGCGCAAACCCGGTGAGGTCCGCCTCCTCGAGGCCCGTGTTATGCAGTTCTATCCAGGCGGGGAAGCTGCCGTCCGCAAGTGCGAGAGTGCTCCTGTTGTCGCTCATCAGTTCGCTGATACAGAGCGAGGGCAGCGTCTCCGGATTCAGAGACGGGCTGGGCGCTGTCGTCGGTTCCGGCGCCGTTTTGACTGCGCAGGCAGTCAGCAGGACCGCAAGGCAAAGGCACAGCATGCCCGAAAAGAACTTGTTACTGCTTCTCACGAGGTCTATCCTCATTTCTCATTGTAGGTCAAACAGATTGATCTGACTCGTCTCCGGCATATCGCCAAGAGCGCCGAGCCGCTTGAGCGTGTCCAGGTGCGTCTGGCTGACTTTGGGGCAGGCGCGGCTCAACTCCTGAACGGAGATGAATTTCCTTCCGTTCTCCCGGGCGGCAGCCAGGTCCTGAGCCGCCGACTCGCCCAGCCCCAGGATGGAGATAAACGGCGGACGAAGGCAGCCGTCCTCCGTGATCTGGAAACGGGCCGCGTCGGACTTGTACAGGTCGATAGGGGCAAAACGGAAGCCGCGCATGTTAAACTCATATACAGCCTCCATCGTTACCAGCAGATCCTCTTCGTTTGCGGTCAGATCGCTGCGCCGCTGCATCTCGTGGATCTTGCGGCGCACCGCGTCGGTCCCGACGCACATCCGCTCCGCGTCAAAGCCGCCCTTCTGGCTGCGGCGGTAAAAATACGCGCTGTAAAACGCGAGGGGTTCGTGGACCTTGAACCAGGCGATGCGAAAAGCCATCATGACATAGGCCACAGCGTGAGCCTTGGGGAAAAGATAGGCGATCTTGCGCGCCGACTCGATCCACCAGTTGGGGACGCCCATGCTGCGCATCTGCTCCTCCGCGTCGCCGGGAAACTTGTTTTCCTTCTTGACCCTGCCTTTTCGCACGGCCTCCATGGTTTTGAAGGCCAGTGAGGGCTGCATCCCCTTCTGGATCAGATAGATCATGATATCGTCGCGGCAGCCGATGGTCTCGTTGACGTTGGCCGTACCCTTCACGATCAGATCGTGGATATTGCCCGCCCAAACGTCCGTCCCGTGCGAGAAGCCGGAAAGACGGATCAGCGTATCAAAGGCTCTGGGCTGCGTATCGACAAGCATCTGACGGGTAAAGGGCGTTCCGAATTCCGGTACGCCGATGGAGCCGGTCTTGCCGATGATAGGGTCGTCGTCCGGGAGGCTGAGCGCTGCCGGGCTGATGAAGATCGACATCGTGTCCGGGTCGGAGAGCGAGATCTTCTTGGCGTCAATGCCGGTCATATCCTCCATCATGCGGATCATGGTCGGGTCATCGTGCCCCAGTTCATCGAGCTTCAGAAGGTTATCCTCCATGCAGTGATACTCAAAATGGGTCGTGATGATCTCGCTGTTGGGGTCGTCCGCCGGATGCTGCACCGGGCAGAAGTCGGTCACATCCATATCCTGTGGGATGATGACAAGTCCTCCGGGATGCTGGCCTGTCGTACGTTTGATGCCAACGAGGCCTTGGGCGAGACGGTTTTCCTCCGCCTTCGTCGCGCGGATGCCGCGCTCCTCCAGATACTTTTTCACGTAGCCGTATGCGGTTTTCTCGGCGAGCGTACCGATGGTCCCGGCACGAAAAACGTGGTCGGCTCCAAAAAGAGTCTCAGTGAATTTATGGGCCTTGGCCTGATACTCTCCGGAGAAGTTCAGGTCGATATCGGGCGTCTTTTCGTTGCCGGGAAAACCCAGGAAGGTCTCGAACGGAATGTCGAAGCCATCGCGGTTCATACGCTCGCCGCAGACCGGGCAGTCCTTCTCCGGCATGTCTGCGCCGCAGCCGAAGCTGCCGTCGGTGACGAACTCCGAATGACAGCATTTTGGGCAGACGTAGTGCGGCGGCAGCGAGTTGACTTCCGTGATCCCGGACATGAAGGCCACCAGCGAAGAGCCGACGCTGCCGCGGCTGCCGACCAGATAGCCGTGCTCAAGAGAATTCTGAACGAGCTTCTGGGCAGACATATAGATCACGTCATAGTTGTGGTCAAGGATGGTCTTGAGCTCCACGTCCACGCGCTTCTACACGATCTCCGGCGGGTTTTCCCCGTAGAGACGGTGCATCTTCTCATAGACGAGCTCCTTGAGCTGGGAAGCGGAGTTTTCGATCTTCGGCGGAAAGAGTTCCTTGGGAAGGAGTTCGATCTCCTCTATCTGATCTGCGATCGCACGGGTATTGGTCACCACCACTTCACGGGCGGTCTCCTCCCCCAGATAGGCAAACTCCTCCAGCATCTCCTCAGTGGTCCGGAAATAGATCGGGCAGTCGCGATCTGCGTCGGAGAACTTCTTTGCCGCCTGCAGGATCTTGCGGAACTGCTCGTCCTCGGGATCGAGGAAATGCACGTCGCTCGCCGCGATAACAGGCTTGCCGAGACGGCGGCCGAGCTCAAGGATCGTGCGGTTGTAGTCCTGCAGCACGCCGACGTCGCGCACCCTGCCGTTCTCGACCAGGAAGGCGTTGTTGCAGATCGGCTGTATCTCCAGATAGTCGTAAAAGGAGGCGATCTTCTCCAGCTCCTTCGGGCTGGCGCCCCGCATCACCGCGCCGTACAGTTCGCCCATACCGCAGGCCGAACCGACCAGGATCCCCTCCCGGTGCTGGATCAGCAGACTTTTGGGCACGACGGGATTTCGGTGGAAGTATTTCAGATAGGACTGCGAAACCATCTCGTAGAGGTTTTTCAGTCCTTTCCGGTTCTTGACAAGCAGGATCATATGGTAGGTCCTGCCCCTGTCCGTGCGCCGGAGCGTATGATAGATCGACTCGATATCATCCAGCGTCTTGGCCCCCTGCTGCTGAAGCACGGGGAGGAACTTCCCCATGATGCGCGCCACCACCTCGGCGTCGTCCGTCGCGCGGTGGTGATTAAAGGCCGGGAGTTCCAGATAATTGGAGACGATGTCGAGCTTGAAACGCTTGAGCCCCGGAAGCAACGCCTGGGAAAGCGCAAGCGTATCGAGAAACACCGGGGAGAAGCGCAGCCCGTGGCGCAGCGCCGCCGCCTTCATGAAGCCGACGTCAAAATGGGCGTTGTGGGCGACGATCGGCCTGTCCCCGATAAAGGCGATAAAACGCTTCATCGCCTCCTCCTCAGAAGGGGCGCCGGCCACGTCGCTGTCACGGATACCGGTCAGATCGGTGATCTCAGCGGGAATAGGCCGCTCGGGATCGACAAAAGTGGTGAATCTGTCAAGCACCCTATCAGCCGTAAAGCGGATCGCGCCGATCTCGGTCATACGGTCATGCTGCGCGTTCAGGCCGGTGGTCTCGATATCGAAGGCCACAAACTCCGTATCCAGCGGCAGATTGGACTTGCCGATCACGGCGCTGTTGCCGTCCATATCGTTGAGATAATAGATCTCACAGCCGTAGATGATCTTGACGCCGTTCTTTTTGCCCTCTTTCCACATGTCGGGAAATGCCTGCAGAACACCGTGATCCGTCACCGCTATGGCGGGCATGCCCCAGTAGGCGGCGCGCTCCACGATGGCTTTGGGCTTGGTGAGCGCATCCATGGTGGAAAAGCGCGTGTGCATGTGGAGTTCGACCCGCTTCTCCGGCGCGTCGTCCCGGCGTACCGTGCGTTTTCCTTTCATGATACTGTGCGGCTCGAGGACCATATCGTCGTCATACTTGGAGTATACGACGTCCCCCTGCACGATCAGATGATCGCCCGTGTTGATCTTTTCAAGCACGGACTTGTCCTCGCCCGCGTGAAGAAAGCGCGAGACGCGGATCGTGTTCGTCCGGTCGGTGAGATCAAAGCTGAGCACCGCGCTGTTGATTTTTGCGACAGTGCGGCTCGTAACGTCGATCACGTCGCCTTCGACGCAGACGCGGCCCGATTCGAGCGTCAGCGTGTTCATCGCGACGGGACGCTTTTTGATCGCGCGGCCAAACAGCACGCTCCCTGTCGGAGCGCCGCCGGACGCCTCCTGCGGAACAGCCGTCGACTTCGGCTGCGGATAATCCGCCGTCAGACTGCAGGCGTCAAGAGCATATTCTTCCTTAAGCCGGCCGCAGATCGCGTCCGTTTCGACCGGGGAGGGCATGCATGCAAACCAGGCACAGACCGTCATGCGCCGCTCGCGCGTTTCGATCTGCACCTTTGTTACGTATGCCTTGTCCAAGCCCCCTGCCATGGTCTCGAAATCCGAGCAGCCAGGGAAGATGGTTAAAAACGGGATCGTCTCGTTCATAGTCCCTCTTCCTCGCGAATGAGATCCATCAGCGCATCGCTGAGACGATCATAGGGATATGTACCGAGGACCTGCCCCTTTTTAAAGATCAGTCCCCGATCTTTTCCGCCCGCAATGCCGTAGTCGGCTTCGCGCGCCTCGCCGGGCCCGTTCACCACACAGCCCATAACGGCCACCGTGATGTCCCGGTCCAGGCAGCTCACCTGCTCCTCCACTCTTTTGGCAAGGCCGATCAAATCGATCTCCGTACGGCCGCAGGTGGGGCAGGATATGAAGCGCACGCCGCCGCTCCGCAGCCCGGCTGCCTTCAAAATGGCGATCCCGGCGCGTACCTCTTTCACCGGATCCGCCGTCAAGGAGACGCGGATCGTGTCGCCGATCCCCTCGCTGAGGAGCGTGCCGATGCCGACCGCGGACTGGATAGTGCCGTTCCACTCGGTGCCTGTCTCGGTCACCCCGATGTGCAGCGGATAGGGAAAGCACTCAGCCGCCATTCGGTAGGCTGCGATCGTAAGCGGCACGGTGGAGGACTTCAGCGAGAGGCAGATATCCTCAAAGCCGAAGCGAGTCAGCAGCTCCACATGGCCGCGCGCGCTCTCCACCATAGCCTCCGGGCAGGGATGGCCGTATTTCTCCAGCAGATTCTTTTCGAGGCTGCCGGCATTCACGCCGATGCGGATCGGGATATGCCGGGAACGGCAGGCATCCGCGACGGCTTTCACGTTCTCCTCGCCGCCGATGTTGCCGGGGTTGATGCGGATCTTGTCGATGCCGCGCTCTGCCGCCATCAGGGCGAGCTTATAATCGAAATGGATGTCCGCCACCAGGGGCATATCGACCTGCTCCTTGATGGCCGGGATCGCCTCTGCGGAACGCAGGTCCGGGATCGCAAGGCGCACGATATCGCAGCCCGCGCTGCGGAAAGCCCTGATCTGCGCGACCGTTGCCTCCACATCCCATGTCCTTGTGTTGCACATGGACTGCACCGTGACCGGCGCGCCGCCGCCCAACGGGAGCCCGCCCACACGGATCTGCCTTGTCTCGTTTCTGGTTCTCATCCTCTGACGATCCTCACGATATCATTCAGCATCACGAAAGCCATCAATCCAAGCAGCAGCACCATGCCGGCCGCGTGGATATAGCCCTCGTATCGGGGGTCCAGTTTTTTATGGGTGATATGCTCGATCACCCAGGTGACCAGGAGCAGGAAAACACGCCCGCCATCCAGTGCCGGGATCGGCAGCAGGTTCATTATAGCGAGGTTGACAGCCACAAAAGCGGCAAGATAGAAGATACTGTACAGCGCGTCGCCTGTCGTCTCCGCCTGTTCGCCGGTCTCCGCCATCATGTCCACGATCCCGACCGGGCCGGAGAGGTCCTTGACGCTCACCTGTCCGCTCACAAGCTGGCCCAGGCTCATCCAGACCATACGGCTGAAGTCCATGGCCGTGTCCCAGGTGTGGCTGAGCTTTTTCCCTAAGGTAGCCTTTTCCACCCCACTGCCGAGATAGAAGCCGAACATTTTATTTTCCTGCCCCTCATAGCTCAGCGTGACCATATGGAAATCCTTCAGGACCACCTTCTTCCCATCGCGGATCATCACGAGATCATAGTCGTCTCCACCGCGACTGAGGAAGGTCAAAACATCGTCGGTGTGGTAAATGCGATGCCCGTCGATCGAATAAAACTGGTCCCCCGCCTGCAGCGCATCAGCGCCTTCATAGGGGCAGCCCTCCATAAAGCCGCTCAGGACCGGGACGTAAAAGCCCTTTGCGCTGACAAAAAGGCAAAAAATGATCACCAGCCCGAGCAGAAAGTTCATAAATGCGCCGGCCACCAGGATCAGCATGCGCTTCCAGGCACTCTGGCTTGTAAAGGCGCGCGGGTCATCCGAGGCTTCGTCCTCACCGGTCATGGCGCAGAAGCCGCCCAGCGGGACTGCACGCAGAGAGTACTGCGTCTCCCCTTTCCGCTTCTTCCAGAGCACCGGCCCCATGCCGATCGCAAATTCCTCGACCCGCACGCCGCAGGCCTTGGCAGCCGTGAAATGGCCGAACTCATGGACGGCGATCAACACGCCGAAAATCAGAACAGCCAGCAGGATATACAGAATAGTCATGATCAGGTCTCCAAAGAAAAGGAAGCAGCGCGACCTCCGTCAGCCTGAACGGACGGGGATCCGCCCTCCATTAAAAATGCTCTTTTACATAGGCTCTGGCCGCTTCATCGCTGGCCAGAATAGTCTCGAGGCTGTCGGCTTTCGTCCAGTTCACCGTCTCCACCGCGCCCGCAGCCGCGTCGTAAATGCGGTTATATCCGAGCTCGCCGCGCAGGAATTTATGCACCGCCACCTCATTGGCGGCACTCATCACGCAGGGGGCCGTGCCGCCTCGGCGGGCGCAGTCCATCGCGAGGCGCAGGCAGGGGAAGTTCACCAGGTCCGGCTCCTCAAAGCTCAGGTCCCTGAGCTTCCAAAAATCCAGATGGGCGAACATGGACGGCGTCCTCTCCGGATAGGTCAGCGCGAGCTGGATGGGCAGGCCCATGTCGGGCACACCGAGCTGTGCAATCACGGTGCCGTCGACGAGCTCCACCATAGAATGTATGACGCTCTGGGGATGGATTACCACCTGGATCTCATCGGGCGTGACGCGGAACAGATGCATGGCCTCCACAAACTCGAGGCCCTTGTTCATCAGCGTGGAGCTGTCTACCGAGATCTTGGCGCCCATACTCCAGTTCGGATGCGCCACCGCCTGTGCCGGTGTGATATCCTCCAGGCTCTCACGCTTCCGGCCGCGAAAGGGGCCGCCCGAGCCGGTGAGAAGGATTTTGCCGAGCTCCCTCTCCCCTCGTCCCATCAGGCACTGGAAGATTGCCGAGTGCTCCGAATCCACGGGCACGATCTCCGCCCCCTTTTCGGCGGCGCGGGCCATCACCATATCGCCGGCGCAGACGAGCGTCTCCTTGTTGGCGAGTGCGATCCGTTTTCCTGCGTCGATGGCCGCGAGCGTCGGCCTCAGGCCGACCGAGCCGGATACCGCCGTGACCACACAGTCAACGCCTTCCAGCGTAGCCGCTTCGATCAGGCCCTCCATACCGGAGCCGACACGGATCGGGGTGTCGGCGACTGCAAGCCGGAACTTTCTGGCGGCCGCCTCGTTGTAGACCGCCACAAAATCCGGACGGAAGCGGCGGGCCTGCTCTTCCAGCAGGTCGATCTTGCGATTGGCGGTCAGAGCCGCGACGCGGACACCGGAACGCTCCGCCACGGCGGCGGTCTGTCTCCCGATAGAGCCGGTACAGCCCAATATGGTAATGGCGTTAACCATCGTGTTCTCCCTCGTTTCTATTTCTTCCAGCGCAGTGTTTTCAGATATGCTTTATGCTCCTCCGAAACGCGGCGGCTCTCCACGGCCTTCTGGATACTCTTGTTATGCGTCCAGCTCTCCAGTTGCCGCTGCTCGATATACGGAAGCGTCGCCTCGTACTGCTTGGCCAGCGCCGTCGCAAAATACCAGGCGATCATCATATTCACATAGTACTCGTCCGAACGGAGCGCGGCCACCTGTTCCAGAAAGGCCGGCCGAAAGTCCTCGTCCAGAAAATGGTTCATCAGCATGGCAATCCCGAAACGGACCGTGAAAGGGCGTTCCGAGGCAAGCCAGGCCGGAATGCGCGTCAGCAAGTCCGGGCGGTGTTTTTTCAGGACCGCCGGGTCCATCCCGTCACAGACGCTCCAGTTGTCCACATAGGGGAGAAAACTCTCCAGCTCCTCCATGCAGACACGGTAATCGCGCTCCCGGCAAAGGATCGCCGCATGGAGGCTGTTCTCCTCATAATAGCGATGCGGCAGCTCGCGCAGGAAGGCCTGCGCTTTTCCCTCGGCCCGCAGCTCTTTTGCAAGGGCACGGACGGCGGGAAGCCTTACGCCGATGATCCTCTCCCGCGGCACCGTCGGCAGCAGCGGCGCGGTAAAGTCACGGTAGGCTTCGTCCTGTAGCGAAAAAAGTCGCTTCTGTATCTCCGTCATGGCCGTCTACTTGACGCCGCCGTAGCGCCGGTCGCGGCTGCGGAACACGGCGATCGCCCTGTCCAGCTCCTCCGGCGTGAAATCCGGCCACAGCACGTCCGTGAAATAGAACTCCGCATAGGCGCACTGCCACAACAGGAAATTCGAAAGCCGCTGTTCACCGCCCGGACGGATCAGCAGATCCGGATCCGGGATCCCGGCGGAGTAGAGATACGAGCTGAAAAGCTCCTCGGTCAGCTCCCCTGCTTTTCCGGAGGCCAGGTCAGTGGCATAGCGGCGCGCAGCGTGCACGATCTCATCCCGCCCGCCGTAGTTGAGACAGATATTTGCCTGGAAGCCCTCCACCCGGTCGGCGACCGTGTCCGCAGTGTGTGCGAGGGCCTGCAGCTCGGGAGAGAGGCCGCTCACATCGCCGAAAATCCGCATTTTCATGCCGTCGCGCTCCATGGTCTCGATGGCTTCATGGAGATACTTGTCGAGCAGGCGCATGATCGTTTTGACCTCTTCGGTGGGTCGTTTCCAGTTTTCAGTGGAAAACGCGTAGACCGTCAGATAGTCTACACCGATATCGCGGCAGTAGAGCGCGATACGGCGGAAGGTCTCAGCCCCGGCGGCGTGGCCCGCCGTGCGGGGCAGGCCGCGCTTTTTTGCCCATCGGCCATTGCCGTCCAGAATGATGGCAATATGGCGGGGAATGCCGGACTGCTCCCGCTCCCCCGCCGTGTTGTTTCGTTCGTCTGTCATCAGATCTCGGTCAATTCCTTTTCCTTCTTCTCACAGATCTTATCCAGTTCCTTGATATAGTCGTCGGTCAGTTTCTGGATGTCCTTCTCCGCGATCTTATAGTCGTCCTCGGTGATCTCGGAAGCTTTCTGCTGCTTCTTGAACTTCTCGACCGCGTCGCGGCGGATATTGCGGATCGCGACCTTGGCCTCTTCGCCGTACTTCTTGGTCATCTTGACCAGCTCCTTGCGGCGCTCCTCCGTGAGGGGCGGAAAGACCAGGCGGATGCTGTGGCCGTCGCTCTGCGGGTTGATGCCCAGATCCGAGGTGAGAATCGCCTTCTCGATCAACTTCAGCGCGTTCTTATCCCAGGGAGTAATGAGCAGAGAGCGGGGATCGGGAGAACCAATGGACGCCATCTGCTGGATGGGGGTCTGCACATTGTAATAGTCAACCAGAATCTGATCCAGGACAGCGGCGTTGGCGCGCCCGGCGCGGATGGTGGCGAGCTGGGCCGTCAGCGCTTCACAGGTTTTTTTCATTTTGCTCTCAAAAACGGCGTAGTCAGACATAACGATACCTCCTGTAAAAAAGTGTATATGGAAAAATCAATGCACGATCGTACCCAGTTTCTCACCCGCCAGGACGCGGCCAATGTTCTCCGGCTCGGCCAGGGCAAAGACGATGACCGGGATGCTGTTATCCATCGCGAGGCAGGTCGCCGTGGTGTCCATGACCGCCAGACGCCTCGCCAGCACTTCCTCATAGCTGATCTCGTCGAAGCGGACAGCGTCGGGGTTGCGGCGCGGATCATCGCTGTAAACGGCGTCGATGTTCTTTGCAAGCAGGATGGCGTCAGCATGGACCTCCGCCGCGCGCAAAACCGCCGCGGTGTCGGTGGAGAAAAAGGGGTGTCCGCTGCCGCAGGCAAAGAGCACGATGCTCCCCCGCTCGAGATACTCGATGGCCTTGCGCGCTTCAAAGCGCTCGCCCACGCCCTGGATATCCATGGCCGTGAGAATACGGGCGTCCGCGCCGAGCTGACGGAACACGTCGCAGACAGCGAGGCAGTTCATAGCCGTGGCCAGCATGCCCATCCGGTCCGCGCTGACGCGCTCGACCTTTCCCGCGCCGTCCTTGACGCCGCGCCAGAAGTTGCCTCCGCCGATCACGATGCCGACCTGCACGCCCGCGTCGGCGCAGGCCTTGACCGCCTCGCAGACCCGGGTGACAAAATCGAAGTCAAAGCCCGTGTGCTTGTCCGCAGCCAGCGCCTCACCGCTGATCTTGATGAGGATGCGCCTGAACTTCGTCTGCATAGCTTTTCTCCTTTTCGATCAAATATCCAGGATACCGAGGATCACGATGCCGTAGATCACGACCGCGATCGAGGCGTAGTGCTTCCAGGAGAGCTTTTCCTTCAAAAACAGCCGGCTCCAGATGACCGAAGCCACACAGTAGGAGGAAATAATGGGCGCGGCAAAGGCCACGTGCTCCGAATCCGCCAGCGCATAGATATAAAAGAACTGGCCGACGGTCTCAAACACAGCGCCGGTATACTTCGGCGCTTCCTGCCGGGGGATCAGTTTCTGCTTCTTGACGCCTATCACATAGACGGCGCATATGACGCCCATGGCAAGAAAGGTCAGCTCATAGGCGACGTTGGCCGAATCCTCGTTCAGCGTCTCAAGCACCTTGCTGTCGGCAAAGGTGCCCAGCGCGTCAAGCAGGCAGTAAATGATCGGGATCAGAATAGCGATCCAGCTTTTGGCATAGTGATGGTTGGAGGCGTCCTGCCGCGCGCGGCGCAGCTCCTCATCCTCATTTGCCTCGGTTATACCCAGCGCGATCACGCCGATACAGATCAGCGCAACAGCCCTGAGGGCCATCGGCGGCAGATCTTCCCCGATACCGGCAGTCATGAAAGTCAGCACCGCGACGATCGCGCCGGAGCTGTTGCAGATCGGGGAGGAGATGCTCAGTTCGATATAGCGCAGTCCGAGATACCCGATCGCCATGGAGAGGATATAGAGACAGGAGACCGGCAGATAGGTCAGGAGGATCGACCAGGTAATCTCGACCCCGTTGAAGAACACCTCATAGGCTGCGTGTATTCCCATAACGACGCCGACCGCCGTGACCATTTTCAAATGGCTGAACTTGTCGGAAGCATCCTGACAGCCGATTTTGGAAAACAAGTCCGAACCGCTCCAGCAGAGCAGCGCAATCAACGCAAACCAGAACCACATTCCAACGTTTTTCCTTTCCATTCCCCGACTTCCGGGTCTGCATTCTAAGTGATTTTACCACAGCTCGAGCCTTTTGACAATAGCCGAAACAGTCCGAAGAGAATTTCAAACGGCAAGTCTGACAAAATCTCCGATGCCGACGGCGGTATAATCCGGGCATGGATATCCTCTATCTGGACCTCTGGTTCATCCTGAATCTGCTCTGCGACTACCTGCTTTGTCTTCTGACGGCGCGGGCGGCCGGGCTCTGTCTGAGACGTCTCCGATATGCCCTGGCCGCGCTGGCAGGCGCCGTTTATGCCTGCGCCGCCTATCTGCCCGCACTCCGTTTTTTGGCATACCCCGGATGGAAGCTGCTCGCAGGCGGGCTGATGGCCTGGATCGCCTTCGGCGCGGAAGCGCATCCTCTGCGCTGCACTCTGCTTTTCTTCGCTGTCTCCGCCTTTTTCGGCGGAGCGCTCCTGGCCCTCTCGGGCGGCAGGCCGCTCTGTCTGTCGCTGCAGGAGCTGCTGCTGGCCTTTCTGCTCTGTTACGGTCTCGGAACGCTTCTCTTTCGCTTCCGCTCACTCCTTCAAAGCAGACAGTTCCGGGCGGTCCGTGTCGAGCACTGTGGTCGCTTCGCCAGCTTTCAAGCCCTGCTGGATACCGGAAACGGACTGCGCGACCCCGTCAGCGGCGCCAGAGTCGTGATCGCGTCGCCGCGCGCACTGTCTGGGATCCTCCGGGAAAACACGGCCTTGTTCGATACGCTCGCGCCGGTGGAACTGCAGGAGCTGAGCGCGCAGATCCCGGTGCTCTCCGGGCGTCTGCGCCTGCTTCCCTTTTCCGCCGTGGGCGGGAAAGGGCTGCTGCCGGCATTTCGCCCCGAGCGCCTGTTTATCGACGGCAGAGAAGAACGGGACTATCTGATCGCCGTCTCCCCTCAGACCGTCGGGGACGGCTTTGACGCCATCATTTGAAGGAGGGATAATATGTTATGTAAACCCCAAATCTTCTTTTTCCAGGATCAGTTACTGCGCATCCTCGGCGTCAAGCCACCGTCGGTCTATTACATAGGTGGGAGCGACACACTTCCGCCGCCGCTCGTGCGCGAAGAGGAGGAGGCGGCGCTGACCGCGCTGGAGGAGGGGGACGAGGACGCGCGCAGGCTGCTGATCGAACACAACCTGCGTCTGGTCGTCTACATCGCCAAGCGTTTCGAGAATACTGGCATCAATCTGGAAGATCTGATCTCCATCGGGACGATCGGTCTCATCAAATCCGTCAACACCTTCAACAGCGAGAAGAACATCAAACTCGCCACCTACGCCTCACGCTGCATCGAAAACGAGATCCTGATGCATCTGCGCAAAGTCGGTTCCCAGCGCGCCGAGGTCAGCTTTGACGAGCCGCTCAACACCGATTGGGACGGCAACGAGCTGCTGCTCTCGGATATTCTCGGCACCGACGAGGACGAGGTATCCCGTCCCATGGAGGATGACGCCGACCGACAGATGCTGCGCGAGTCAATCGCTCTGCTCCCGCCGCGGGAACAGCATATCATCCTCATGCGCTTCGGGATCCCTGACGGGCGCGAATATACGCAGAAGGAGGTTGCCGATTCGATGGGCATCTCCCAAAGCTATATCAGCCGTCTGGAAAAACGGATCATCGAGCGCCTGCGTCGCGAGATGCTGCGGCGGCTGCAATGCTGAAAACAGCTTCCCATTCGGGAAGCTGTTTTCAGCTATTGTACAAGATTGACGACCCACATCCGGCTCTTGAGCATCCAGGCTCCGATCAGGCACTTGATCAGGTTCATGCTCTCCACCAGCGCGTACATCTGCAGGATCGGGAGCCCCGTATAGCGCGAGAGACAGAAAGCAAGCGGGATCTGAAACACCCACAGGAACAAGGAGTCGAAGGCGAAGGTGATCAGCGTCTTTCCGCCAGAGCGGAGCGTAAAATAGCAGGCGTTGGCAAAGGCGTGCAGCGGCGTGAGCACGGCCCAGATCAACAAAAGCCGCGTTGCGAGCAGACGGACCGATTCGGTCGTATTGTACAGGCGCGGGATCGGTGCCGCGATACACGCCGCCGCGACCGCCACAAAGAGGCTCAGAAGCGCAGAAAACGCAATGAGTTTCCGGTCCTCATCCACCGCGCGCTCCAGTTCGCCCGCTCCGAGCAGCCGCCCGATCAAAATGGAGATCGAATCGCCCGTTGCGATAAAGACGCAGAAGAAGAGATTGCCGATGGTGGAAGAGATATTAAAGGCCGAGACGACCTCCAGCCCGCGCAGGGAATAACACTGGTTGAGTACCGTCATCCCGCCGGACCAAAGCAGCTCGTTGATCAGCAGCGGCATGCCAAGGAGCAGCACCTGCCTTGCCAGTTCCCACGGCACGCGAAGACTGCTGTACACCCCCGGGAGAAAGGGCAGCCGGTCGGTATGCCGGTGCGCCCAGATCACAACGATCAGCATCTCGACCATGCGCGCGAGGACCGTCGCGATCGCCGCGCCGATCACGCCCAGAGCGGGAAAGCCGAGTTTGCCGAAGATCAGGATATAGTTGAAGCTGAGGTTCACCAGCACCGCCGTGATCCCGGCCCGCATGGGCAGCACTGTCTCGCCCGTACGCCGCAGGGTGCTCGCGTAGATCTGCGTTACAGCGAAGGGGATGAGCTGAAGCAGCATCACCCGCAGATAGCTTTCACCGAAGGCGAGCGTCGCGGCAAGGTCCAGATCCTCCTTGCCTTCATGCAGGAAAAGGCCGATGAGCTTCGGCCCGCAGAACAGAAGCAGCGAACCGAATACAAGCAGGATCCCCGCGGCGATCCAGAGCATCATGCGCATGGTGTCCCGCACGCCTTTCGAATCGTTTTTGCCGTAGAACTGAGAGGTGAAGATCCCGGCGCCGGCAAGTCCGCCGAAAATGCAGAGATTGAAAACGAAAAGGAGCTGATTGACGATCGCGACGCCGGACATCGGCTCCGTCCCCACCTGCCCGACCATGACGTTGTCCAGCAGGTTTACGAAGTTCGTGATAAGGTTTTGAATAAGAATGGGGAGCATGACGGAAAAGAGTTTGCGGTAGAATGCCCGGTCCCCGATGAACTTTACAAGCATAAAAAACACCTCGTGCAGAAGAGCAGACAAGTCATTCTACACGAGGTGCTCAGAAAAAGCAAGTGGGCTAAAAGCCGTCCCCGGAACGCGGCGCAGGATCCAGATAGCGATCCCGGCGGGCATTCGAGACCGCAAGACGATAGGCCACAATAAAGAGGACCGCCACAAACACGACAAAGATCAGGCTGAGTCCATTCGTCTGCTTGGTCGCGATAAAGTCGTACAGGCCATGCAGCAGCGCAGGGAGCAGGACCGCCAGTCTCCGGGACCGGCGGGACCCCGGCTCGTCGCCCGACAGCGCCTGTCGCTTGGCCACACCGTACAGCACGCCCATGAACACACCGAAGCAGGCGTGGCCGGGGATGGCCGTGATCGCGCGCGCAATGGCTGTCGCCAGACCGTAACGCAGCACATAACCGATGTTTTCCCAAAGCGCAAAGCCGAGCGAAACCGACGCCGCGTAAACGACGCCGTCAAACTGGCAGTTGAAATGCGGCGAGCGCCAGGTCCGGTTCTTGAGCAGCAGGTATTTGAACCCCTCCTCCGAGAAGGCCACAATGCCGAAATACAGCAGGAAGGGATAGGCCGGATGCCGCTCCGGAAGGAAAAAGCTCAGCGCGAGATCCCCGATCTGCTCGGTCAGCGAGGCCAGCAACGTCGCAACGACACCGAGAGCCATCAGCGCGGCGATCAGTTTCCAGGGCTCTTTTTCCAGGCGGTCCAGCCGATAGATCCTGAGCAGCAGGATAACAGCCGGAACAACAGCCGAGGCGATCAATACCAACATATTCTATACCTCCAGTCGGATCCGCTTGACCATGACAGCGGCGATCACACCGATAACAACACCGGCGAGGATGCCGCTCAAAACCAGAAATGGAAGATAATAACGCAGTACATCTGTCTCCAGCAGGAGGCAGGCCATACCGATCTGTCCCACATTGTGAAGCACGCCGCCCGCCACACTCACAGCCACCGAGGAAAACTGCCTTGTCGCCTTGAGGCCGATCATACCGAGCAGGCTCAGCACGGCGCCCGCCATGCTGTAAAACAGGCTTGCGCCGGTTCCGAAGAGCAGGGAAACGAGAAAGACGCGGATCAGTGAGATAAGGATCGCTTCCTTCCAGCCAAGCTTATACAGGGCAAAAACCACCGCGATGTTGGCCAGGCC
This sequence comes from Oscillospiraceae bacterium, assembly GCA_017535865.1. Taxonomy (GTDB): domain Bacteria; phylum Bacillota; class Clostridia; order Oscillospirales; family Oscillospiraceae; genus Limivicinus. The sequence continues at coordinate 52,056 of JAFXTM010000059.1, read as the reverse complement.
CATTTTCACGCCCGGTATGGCCACGAAGGCCGGGATCTGGCTCTCCACGAAGGAGAGGATCATTGCCAGCGCCACCGTCAGGGCCATGACCGTGATCTTTTTTGTTTTCAAGGCCGCTCCCCTCTCAGCCGACTACGCCGTCGACCAACTGCTCTCCGCCCTCGATCGTCACGGTCAGAAGGTTGGGCAGACAGGTGATGACCTGGCCGGTCTTATTGATCTTGCCTTGCTGCATACAGATATGATCCGGGCAGTCGGCTTCCCGCATCCAGGCGACGCCGTCCCGGATCTCCAGGATATTCGTCCCGCCGTTGAGGGGATAGACGCCGTCTTCAAGCAGTGAATACCGGGCGACGACCGTTCCCTCGATGCGCACGACGGCGCTGGTACCCGTCTCGACGGTACGTCCGAAAGCCAGATACAGCACCCCGGTCGCGGCCAGAAGCAGCGCGATCAGCAAAATATCCATGCGCAGTCTCTTTCGTTTATCCATGACTTCCCCTTTTTTCTGCGGTGTTTTATTTATATTATGCTGATTCCCCTTTCCCGTCAAGGCAAAAAATCACCCCGGAAAGATCCGGGGTGATTGCAAGATTCAGTATGTCCGCTCAGGCGTTTTTCAGAACGATCGTAATATACACGTCGCTCGCGGGCATCGTGAAGGTCAGATTCGAGGAGACGGAGACAAAGTACTTGGCATCAAGCGTTCCCTTGGTGAGCTGCGTCAGGGAGGTCGGTGCAACCGTAGTCACATAGACCTTGCTGAGGAGCCGACCGGAGGGAAGCGTTCCGAGAACCAGCGCGACTGTCTGGCCCTTCTCCGCCGTGGCGTTGGAGTAGCCGTTGACCACATAGGTCAGGGTAACGCTGCTCGTGTCACCGACGCTGCTCTTGTTGATGCTGTGAGGAGCCGAGTTGGGATCGGTCTTGAAGGTCACGGAAATATTGACGTTGCAGGCGGGCATCACGAAGTTGTTGTTCTTGTCAACCTTGACTTCCTGGCCGTTATAAGCCTTTGTGACCGTGATCTTGTTCAGTTTGTAGCCGTGGTCCGGGGTCGCCACGACGTGGACAGTCTGACCGGAAGAGGCGCCATTGATGGACTGGCCATTCACCGTCAGCGAATAGGTGCCGTTGACCGAGCCGGTCTTGTTCAGCGTGTAGTAAGCCGTACCGCTGGAGGAACCGCTGGGAACCACAGAAGAGCCGGAGGGCGTCACAGAACCCGAACTCGAGCCGCTGCCGGGCACCGGGATCAGAATGGTCTGGCCAACCTGAATGACATCCAGATTGTCGCGGTTGTTCAGCGCCTTGATCTTGGCGGCGTTGGGACCGTAGTTGATGCCGTAGTTGTTGCAGATCTTCTGGACCGTGTCGCCGGAAACGACCTTATGCGCTACGATCCTCGTGTAGGTGCCGGAGCTCGGAGCGATCGAAGACGGGATCGACAGGACCTGGCCGACACGCAGTGCGGCAGGATTGGCGATGTTGTTGAGCTTCTGTACCGTATCCATGTTGGCGCCGTAGGCCTGGCAGATCTTGAAGAGCGTATCGCCGGAGCGCACGGTATAATCAAACAGATAATACTTCACGCTGTCGCCGGAGAGGAGACTGGCGCCGCTGCTTGTCGTGGTCGCAACCGTGGTGACGGCAGAAACACCCGAAGACGAGCCAGCCGTGCTCAGAGCCGGGGTGGTACCGGGCGCGGGAAGAATGATCACGCGGCCGACCGCCAGATTGTTGTAGCTGGAGATGTTGTTGGCCGCACGGATCCACGCGTCGTTGGCAGCGAAATCGATGCCGAGCTTCTTGCAGACGACACTGATAAAATCACCGCTTTTCAGGGTGTACTGAATAGTGGACACACCGGGGGTATACGCGATCGTATCCGTCGTCACGGTGGAAGCGGGCGTGGTAGTGGTGTCCGTAGAGCCCTCCCATTTCAGCACTTTCCCCTTGGCAGGCATAATAAGCTTCTGACCGACAGACAGGACATTGGGGTCAGTCAGCTTGTTGGTGTTGATGATCCACTCCTTGTTTTTGGCGTAGTCAACACCCAGCTTGGAGCAAATCGTGGAGAGATTGTCTCCCGATTTCACAATATACTCCTGGGTGTCACCGGCAGCGTAAGCCGTTGTGGTCATGCCGGCAAACAGTCCCGCCATGAGGCAGAGGCTGAGCAGCAGACTGAGCATACGTTTCATCATTCTTATATCCTCCCGACCGGCTGATACAAGCCGAATAATTTACATGCGCAGAGCAACCATGCGCAATCCCAAAAGTTACAGCATGGTTACAGTGTAATTGCATTATATGACATACTCGTTCAGAATGCAAGAGGGAAAAACAAAAAATATTTAAAAAATCGAGTGCATCCCAAAAATTATGGAAACTCCCACGATCCCTCATGCGCCGGGACCGGATGCTGCATCCGATTTAAAAAAAGCCCGGCGGCAAATGGGTTTGAGCAGTTTCTCGCATGCGAAGCTTTTCTTGCGAAGCCACGCTTCCCTTTCTCTCCAGTTTACATATCCATATTAGCATTTATGGGGCTCTTTGACAAGTCCCCTGCCGTCCTGTATAATAATTAAAAATTATTAAGATGAAGGAGAATATGGCATGAGGATCCTTGTCGCTTCCGATATCCACGGCTCAGCTCTCTACTGCGGGCAGCTCCTCGATGCGTTCCGGAGGGAGGGTGCCGAGCGGCTCCTGCTGCTTGGCGATATCCTCTATCACGGGCCGCGCAATGATCTGCCGGACGGCTATGCGCCCCGGGAGGTCGCCGCGCAGCTCAACGCCTGCGCCCCGTCAGTCCTTGGCGTGCGCGGCAATTGCGATGCGGAGATAGATCAGATGGTGCTGGATTTCCCGATGATGGCAGAATACTGCCTGCTTTTTGCGGGCGGACGGACTATTTTCGCCACGCACGGACATGTGTTCAACACCGTCTCCCCGCCGCCGCTGTATCCCGGCGATATCCTGCTGCACGGCCACACCCACGTCCCGTGCCGGGAGAGCTTCGGTGATGGGAATCTGTATCTCAACCCCGGCTCGGTCGCTCTTCCGAAAAACGAAAGCCCCCGCGGCTATATCCTGCTGACCGACCGGGAGATCCTGTGGAAAGATCTCGACGGCGTCCCGTACCAATCCTGCGCACTTTAATATATCAAAAGGCAAACGAGCGCACCGGTTTCCGGTCCGCTCGTTTGCTTTTCCCCTAACGGGCTCTTCTCTGCAGCGCTTTGAGAGTCTTCTGCTGCGCCGGCATACGCTCCCAGCGTCGAAAGGCAGCGGCATAGGATGCTTCCAGCGCTTTGGCGTCCTCTGCGTTCAGGTGCTCGATCAGCTCCGGGCACAGGCCCTGCACGGCGATCAGCATCCAATAGGCGCTTTTCGGCACGCCGGTCTTCGGCGGTGCCGCATAGAGCTCCTCCAGAACAAGCCGTACCTGGGAGGAGTCCGGCTCTTCAGCCAGGAAGCCTCCGAGCAGCGCGGCCAGGTCCTCGGCATAGCGGTCGTGGCAGGGATCATCCGCCGGGCCGCCTCTCATGCCGAAAATACCCTCGCCCGGCTTGCGCTCACGCTCCAGTTCGGTCACCTTGTCAAGATAACGCTCCCGCAGCGCACGCATGGAATCAACACAGCGCTGCGCGGCGCTGCTCATACCCGTTTGCTGCATAGTCGGATCGTCTAAGGTCCCTTCTTTGTTTTTCATCGCTGTCCCTCCGAAAAAGCGCAGCGCCCGGAGGACGCTGCGCTGTGTGAGATGAACCATGCCGCCGGCTGTCAGGTACTTTTCTTTTCGGCGGTTTTGGCCTTGCCGGAGAACATCGCCTTGATCCCGGACAGGTTGAAGTTGCTCTTGCCGAGCACGTCGATGGCAACGGCGATCAGAAGCACCAGGCCTTTGACGACCTGCTGGGTGTTGGAGGAAATGCCCATGATGGACATGCCGTTGTTCAGCGTGCCCATAATCAGCGCACCGATCAGCGCGCCGCCGATCGTGCCCGTGCCGCCGTAGGCGGAGGCGCCGCCGATAAAGCAGCTGGCAATCGCGTCCATCTCAAAGCTCTGACCGGCAACCGGGCTTGAGCTGTTCAGGCGGGCGGCGAAAACCAGGCCTGCAATGGCAGCGATGAAGCTCATGTTGGTATAGGCCAGGAACATCATCTTCTTGGTCTTGACACCGGAGAGCTCCGCGGCTTTTTTGTTGCCGCCGATGGCATACAGATGACGGCCCATCACCGTCTTCTGCGTGATGAAATTGTAGACCAGGAGCAGAATGCCCAGAATAATCAGAACGGTGGGGATGCCCTTATGCTGTGCGAGCTTCCAGAACACGGCGAGGATAGCCGCGCAGATAATGACCATCTTGATCAGCATGCTGACCAGCGGTTCCGTCTCGTAGCCCTTTTTCTTTCTGGTCGCGTTGTTTTTCAGCTGCAGGACCACATAGGCGACTGCGATCACCACGCCCACCAGGATGCACAGGAGATTCAGCTTTGTACCGAACAAGGTGATCCCTTCTGCCCGGATATCGGGGATAAAGCCGGTCGACAGCTGCGTATAAGCCGTCGGGAAGGGGGCCAGCGTCAAGCCCTTCAGGATCAGCAGCGTGATGCCGCGAAATACCAGCATGCCGCTCAGTGTGCAGATGAAGGGCGGGATCCCCACATAGGCGATCCAGAAGCCCTGCCATACACCGAGCGCGATGCCGACCAGCAGGCACAGCACGATGCTCAGATAGGGGTTCCACTTCCAGGTGATGATAAAGGTACCCGCACAGGCGCCGACAAGCGCCACCGTGGAGCCGACGCTCAGGTCGATGTTGCCGCCGGTCAGGATGCACAAAAGCATACCACAGGCCAGAATCACGACATAGGCGTTCTGGTTGATGAGGTTTGCGATGTTCATCGGTCTCAGCAGCGTGCCCTTGGTGAGGATCGCAAAGAGAACAATGATGATGATCAGGGCGATGAGCATGCTCATCTCCTTCAGGTTCCCGCTCTGCAGTTTCTTTTTCATTCCTGCGTTACCCCCTCGGTCTGATTCTGGGTATCCGAAATCTCCCGGTTGCTGTCTCTCAGAATATACCCCATGATCTTTTCCTGTGTGGCAGTCCCGTCGTTTGGCAGTTCCGCCACGAGATGGCCTTCGTTCATGACATAGATGCGGTCGGCCATGCCAAGAAGCTCCGGAAGCTCGGATGAGATCATCAGCACGGACTTACCGTTTTCAACCATCTTGTTGATGATCTCATAGATCTCATACTTGGCGCCGACATCCACGCCGCGCGTGGGCTCATCCAGCATCAGGATATCCGGTTCGGCAAACAGGGCCTTGGCCAGAAGCACTTTTTGCTGGTTGCCGCCGGACAGGTTGCCCACAAGCTGTTCGATCGTAGGCGTCTTGACACCGAGCTCGGCGCTGAACGCCTTGCCCTTGATCGCTTCCAGATCCTGGTCGATGACGCCGTTTTTGGCAATAAAGGCCGGTCTGGACAGCGAAATGTTATGTTTGATGCTGTCGCTGATGATAAGGCCGTCGCCCTTGCGGTCCTCGGTGACATACATGATGCCGTGCTCAATGGCGCTCGGGATATCGTTCAAATGGATCTCCTTGCCGTCAAGCAGCAGGCGGCCGCTGATATTGTGTCCGTATGCATGGCCGAAAACGGACATGCATAGCTCCGTCCGCCCGGCGCCGATCAGGCCGGAGATGCCCACGACCTCGCCCTTGCGGAGCGTGATGGAAACATTGTCGACCACTTTCCGCTCGGTAAACAGCGGATGAAATACGGTCCAGTCGCGGATCTCCAGCGATACGTCCCCAATGTTGTGCTCCCGCGCGGGGAAACGGTTCTTCATTTCACGGCCGACCATACCGCGGATGATCCGCGGCTCACTGATCTCATCCTTACCCTTGACAAGCGTCTCAATGGTCTTGCCGTCGCGGATGATCGTGATCTTATCGGAACAGTAGCTGATCTCATTCAGCTTGTGCGAGATCAGGATACTGGTTATTCCCTCTCCTTTGAAGCGGATCAGCATGTCCAGCAGGTTCTTGGCGTCCTGCTCATTCAAGGATGAGGTGGGCTCGTCCAGGATCAACAACTTGACGTTTTTGGCCAGCGCCTTCGCAATCTCCACCAGCTGCTGTTTGCCTACACCGATGTCCTTGATCAGCGTCCTGGGGTTCTCATGCAGACCAACCATCCTCAGGTACTTGGCGCATTCGGAGTTGGTCTTGTCCCAGTCGATGACGCCTTTGTGCTTGATCTGCTCATTGCCCAGGAACATGTTCTCGGCAATGCTCAGATACGGAACCAGCGCCAGTTCCTGATGGATAATGACGATACCTTTCCGCTCGCTGTCCTTGATGGTCTTGAAACGGCATTCCGTCCCCTGATAAATGATGTCTCCCTCGTAGGTGCCAAAAGGATGGATCCCGCTGAGCACCTTCATAAGAGTGGATTTTCCGGCGCCGTTTTCTCCGCACAGCGCATGGATTTCCCCCTCTTCGACCTGGATATTCACTTCATCCAGCGCCTTTACACCCGGGAAGAGCTTGGTAATATTTCTCATTTCGAGAAGGATGTTGCCCAAACGCACTACCCCCTTCTGCGATGAATAATTCATCCGAACAGTTAATTAATCGGGAACTCAAAAATCGGGAACGGACGAAGTTCGTCCGTCCCCGATCTGCTTGATTCTTTTGCCGGGTCAATCAGTCAGCCAGCTGATCGGCGGTGTAGTAACCGGAGTCGAGCAGCAGAGCCTCGTAGTTGTTCACGTCAGCGAAGACGGGCGTGCAGTTGAAGGAAGGAACTTCCATCACGCCGTTGTCATAGGTGGCGTTGGTCTCGGGAACATTGCCCTCCAGCAGGTCGCCGACCATCTTCACGGTCTGCTCGGCCAGCGTACGGGTGTCTTTGAACACGGACATGGACTGCAGGCCCTTGATCATGTTCTTGGTGTTGGGGATGTCGCAGTCCTGGCCGGTGATGATGGGCATCTCCTCAGCGGAGAGGCCGAAGCTGATCAGAGAGTTGGTAACGCCCAGAGCGGTGGAGTCGTTGGAGCACAGAGCGACATCCAGCTTGGTGCCGTCGGAATAGAAGGCGGTCAGGATGTTGTCCATACGGGCCTGAGCGGTCTCAGACTTCCAGGCGGGAGTGGCAACCTGCTCGAACTCGGTCTGGCCGGACTTGATGACCAGCTTGCCCTCGTCGATGTAGGGGGCCAGGACGTCATACGCGCCCTTGAAGAACAGGCCGGCGTTGTTGTCGTCGGGAGAACCGGCGGTGAACTCAATGGTGAACGGGCCTTCCGCATTGTCCAGATCCAGCGCTTCCTTCACGTAGGTGCCCTGAATGGTGCCGACGCCGTAGTTGTCGAACGTGGTGTAGTAATCAACATTCAGCGTGCCGGTCAGCAGACGGTCATACGCGATGACGGGGATGCCGGCTTCCTTTGCCTGCGCGAGAACGGTGTCAAGAGCGCCGCCATCGATGGAGGCAACGACCAGAACATCCGCGCCGTTGAGAATCATGTTCTCAATCTGGCTCACCTGGAGGGCCACGTCGTTGTTGGCATACTGCAGGTCGACTTCATAACCAGCCTCTTCCAGCTGGGCCTTCATGTTGGCGCCATCCTGGTTCCAGCGCTGCAGGCTTTCGGTGGGCATCGCAACGCCAACCTTCTTGGCGCCGTCAGCGGACGCCATGTTCGCCAAAGCAAAAACCATGATCAGTGCCAGGGTAAGTGCGATGAGCTTTTTCATTTTTTCTCCTCCTTCAGGAATTGTGATTATTATTTGCAGGTATCCCTGCCAATCACCGAAAGAACGGGACGCGATAAACGGGATTTAGGCAAGAAAGACAGCGCGTTTTCCGGATGCGGGATCACCGGACAGATCACGCTCTCTCCAGCTTGCTTAATCGTTTACGCTTGCTTGCCTCATACTGTTTCAATTTTATGAATATCAGGACCGAATGTCAAGATAATATTCTATTTAAGTATTTGTTTAGTACAACATGCACTTGTTTTACATCGTTTTTTTGTAAATAATTTACAACTAAAAAGTTTCATAAACCAAGCACAAAAAAGCGAATTGCTCTTGACAGGAAAAGAGGAAAAGACATACACTTATTATATAGGAGCACACACAGTTCATCCGGTTGTCAGCCGTCTTCGCAGCGGCTGGAAAGAATACGGAAAGGAGTGAAGCAGCTTGCTTCTGACAAAGGAACAGCAGGACGTCCTCAACGGTTCCCGCGGCGAGACCATGGCCAAGGTCATGCAAACGCTCGTAGCCTACGGCGATGCCTTTGATGCCGAGCGGCTGGTGCCCGTCACGAGCGAATATGGCCACACGGTCATCAGCTTCGGGCTCGGGATCATGAAACCCGTTTATGAGCTCTACGACAAGATCCTTTCGGAAAACGAGATCAGTCGCCAACGGTTCAGCGCCGATCCGCGGCCGGTCGACAAGAAAAACGTGCCGGCCAATCCCGTACAGAACCTGCTCTTTGACATCATGTACAGCCAGCAGGAGCGCTATGAGGAGCAGGTGCGCCGTTTCGGCATCCTCTCCGACGACGCCTATACCTGCACCTGTTATCTTCCGCAGGTCGGCAACACACCCAAGCGCGGTGACATTCTCTCCTGGGCAGAGTCCTCCGCCGTCGTCTACGCCAACTCCGTTCTCGGAGCGCGCTGCAACCGCAACTCGGGCATCATCGAGCTCATGGGCTCCATCGCCGGTCTGATCCCGGAATTCGGTCTTCTGACCGACGACGGCCGCAAAGCGGACTGGATCGTGGAACTCAAAACCTCCACGCTGCCGGACGCCCAGCTCTTCGGCTCCGCGGTCGGCATGAAGGTCATGGAGAAGGTCCCCTATGTCAAGGGACTCGACAAATGGCTCGGTACGGAGCTCAACGACAAGGTCTGCGCCTATCTGAAGGATTTCGGCGCGGCGACGGCCTCCAACGGCTCGGTCGGGCTCTATCACATCGAAAGCCTGACGCCTGAGGCGGTGGACTTTGGGGAGAGCCTGATCCGGGAAGGCGCGCCGGTCTACGTCGTCGACGACGCGGAGATCGAGCGTGTCAAGAACAGCTATCCCTGTATCTGGAAGGATCTGGACGCGAAGCCGAAGCTCTGCTTCATGGGCTGTCCGCACATGACGCTCAGCCAGCTCGTCGAATGGACCGATCGCGTGGAGGACACGCTCAAGGCAAAGGGCCGCAGCAAGGTCGCGATCCCCACGGTATTCACCGCGGCGCCTGCCGTCCTCAAAGCCTTCGGAGAAACCATGCAGTCCGAGCGGCTCAGGCGGATGGGCGTTCACACCAGTTCGATCTGCCCCCTCATGTATATGAACAACCCGCTCTGCAAATCCATGCCGGTCATCACCTCCTCGAACAAGCTGCGCACTTACTCCAGCGCGCGTTTCTATCCCGAGGCGGAGATCCTGGACATGATCACAGGCTAAAGGAGGCGCTGCATGAAAAAGACTTTTCAGGGGCGTGTCGTGACAGCCGGGACGGCCAAGGCGGAGGCGCTTGTCTCCCACGGCGGCTTCAACACGCTGGCCAGTTTTCAGACGCCCATGCTGCTCGGTGACAAAAAGGTCCGCTGCAGCGACCAGAACAACCCCGATCTCTATCAGAAATCCATGCTCGGCAAAGCGCTCTGCCTGCCCGAGACCATCGGCTCGACCACCGGGGGCATGGCACTCTATACGGTCTGCGCCACCGGCAAGCAGCCGGCCTGCCTGCTCTTCTCCAAGCACATTGACTCCCTGGCCGCAGCCGGGGCGATCCTGGCCGCCTATTGGACAGACGCGAACATGCCTGTCGTGGACAAGCTCGGAGATGAGTTTTTGAACACGGTGAAAGACGGTATGACCGTGGAGATCAAGGAGGACGGGATCGTGGAGATCAGCGACGAGTGACGGCGCAAAAAGCCCGCTCAAGCCTTTCGGTTTGAGCGGGTTTTCGCTTTCTGTTGTACCCTCAGGCGAAAAGCGCTTCGATCGCAGGTTTGGGGATGACGCCGATCGAGGTTTTCACAACTTCACCGTTTTTGAAAACCATCAGCGTAGGGATGCTGGCGATGCCGTAGCGCACGGCCAGCTCCGGCTGCTCGTCCACATCCACCTTTCCGACCTTGATAACGCCGCTCTGTTCCTCGGCGATCTTCGCGATCGTCGGAGCGAGCATACGGCAGGGGCCGCACCAGGTCGCCCAGAAATCGACGAGCACCGGGATCTCGGACTTCAGCACTTCTTCCTCAAAATTTTCTGCCGTCAAAACGATCTCTGACATAATTATCTCCTTTCTGTTATCACAAGCATACGCATAAAATGCGCAAGGATCGCACAGGCTTAGTGTTGCCGGGCGCACGTTTTTCCATTCCGCGTGTACGGTCGATCCGCCTTTTTCGATTTGATTTTACCATAGCGGTCCCGCTTTGGCAAGCGCATCCTGTTCCGTGCCTCTCCTTCCTGTTTTTGCCGGAATATATCCGCCTTTTCCGCAAAAAATAGACGCGGGGCAAAACCCAATTCGATGAAAGGAGATGCAAGGCTATGTCTACCAATTCCAGCAATCATCTTGTGAACCCCGCCGCCCGTGAGGCTATGGATAAGTTCAAGATGGAGGCCGCCTCTCAGGTCGGTGTGAACCTGAAGGAGGGCTACAATGGCGATCTGACCAGCCGTCAGGCCGGTTCCGTCGGCGGTCAGATGGTCAAAAAGATGATCGAGGCCTACGAAAACGGCATGAAGTAAGCCTATCCTCGCGCTTTGTTGCAGGAGAGCCTGTGCTCTCCTGCAATTTTTATGCGATTAGCCGCGCGTCTCCGTTCGGCATAGACTGATACGGGACTGCCGCGCAGTCCCAGACCATCTCAGGAGGAATCAACTTGAGCAGCAACTATGCCGACCAACGATATCGCCAGGGCAGTCTGCCGGGCAGCGCGCCGCTCGCCATGGCCTATGTGCCGATGCAGACTTCCGCGGCGCCCGCCTATGAGGCGGAGGACGCCCTGCTGCGCGGGACGCTGTTCCCCGGGCTCGATCTCCCCTTCATGGGGCTCGTCAACCGGGATCTGCCCTCCACCCCGCTGGCGGAGATGATGGCCATCGATTTTGTCGTCGATGAGCTGGAGCTCTATCTGGATACGCACGCGGAGGACGAAGAGGCTTTCGCGCTTTATCAGACCATGCTCTCCCTGCAGAAGGAGGCGCGCGAGCGCTATGCCAGGCGCTGCGGCCCGATCCTGCAGAGCGACATGCTCGGAATGGACAGCTATGCGTGGCTCAGCGGCCCCTGGCCCTGGGAGTATTGCCAGCGGAAGGAGAAGTGAGTCATGTTCGTCTATGAGAAAAAGCTGCAGTATCCGGTCAAGATCCAGACCCCGAATCCCGCACTGGCCAAATTCATCATCAGCCAGTACGGCGGACCGGACGGCGAGCTCGGCGCGTCCATGCGCTATCTGAGCCAGCGCTACTCCATGCCCTACCCCGAGCTGAAAGGACTGCTGACCGATATCGGCACCGAGGAGCTCGGTCACCTCGAGATGGTGGCGGCGGTCGTCCATCAGCTCACGCGCGAAATGACGCCGGAGGAGATCAAAAAAGCGGGTCTTGACACCTATTTCGTCGATCACACCGCCGGCGTCTATCCCAGCGCCGCCTCCGGTTTTCCCTGGACCGCCGCCAGCATGCAGGTCAAGGGCGATGTGATCGCCGATCTCAACGAGGATCTTGCCGCCGAGCAAAAAGCGCGCGTGACCTATGACAACATCCTGCGCCTGAGCGACGATCCTGATGTGAACAATGTCATGCGCTATCTGCGGGAGCGCGAGATCGTCCACTATCAGCGCTTCGGCGAGGCACTGCGCAAGACGCTCGACCGGCTGGACGAGAAGAACTACTACTTCATGAACCCGGCCTTCGACCGGTAAACGAACGCCGGGGACAGAATACGGAACGTCCTGTCCCCGGCTTTTTTCATAAAAGCGCTTTTCCATGAACTCTTTTTCGAAGGCGGCGATCGCTGCTTTTTTTCGCTCCTTTCGTATGTTGATACAAATCCGGACGCATTTTCCCTCGAATGTTTATAAGAAAATATGTTTTACAAATTCCATATCTTGTAGTATAGTGTCTGCGTTAAACATAAAGAAAGAGGTACTGCTTTATGAGCCGCATGGTTGGAACCGTATCCAGAGGCATCCGCGCCCCCATCATCCGTGAAGGCGACGATCTGAGAAAGATCGTGGTCGACTGCGTCCTGCAGGCCGCTGAGAGCGAAGGCTTCGCCGTCCGCGACCGCGACATCGTCTGCATGACCGAGGCGATCGTGGCCCGAGCGCAGGGAAACTACGCCACGGTGGACGATATCGCCGCTGACGTCCGCGCCAAGCTTGGCGGGGAGACGGTCGGCGTCGTCTTTCCCATCCTCAGCCGCAACCGCTTTTCCCTCTGCCTGCGCGGCTTTGCGAAGGGCGCCAAAAAGATCGTGCTGATGCTCTCCTATCCCTCCGATGAGGTCGGAAATCATCTGATCGATCTGGACGAGCTGGACGCGCAGGGGGTTGATCCCTTCCGCGATGTGCTGGATCTGGAGCGCTACCGCGCTCTCTTCGGCTATAAAAAGCACCGTTTCACCGGTGTGGATTACGTGGAATTCTATTCCGATCTGATCCGTGAGGCCGGTGCGGAGGTCGAGGTCGTTTTCGCCAACGACGCCCGCGAGATCCTGAAATACACGAAGAACGTCATCAACTGCGACATCCATACCCGCGCACGGACCAAGCGCATGCTGCTCGCAGCGGGCGCCGAGCGCGTCTTCGGCCTGGACGAGATCCTGACCGCGCCTGTCAACGGCAGCGGCTACAACGAAAAATACGGTCTGCTCGGCACCAACAAGGCGAACGAGGACCGCGTCAAGCTCTTCCCGCGCGACTGCCAGAGTCTGGTCGAGGACATCCAGCGTGACATGCTCGAAAAGACCGGAAAGCACGTGGAGGTCATGGTCTACGGCGACGGCGCTTTCAAAGACCCCGTCGGCAAAATCTGGGAGCTCGCGGACCCGGTCGTCTCACCCGCCTACACCGCCGGGCTCGAGGGAACGCCCAACGAACTCAAGCTCAAGTATCTGGCGGACAACGACTTTGCGGCGCTCTCCGGCGAGGAGCTGCGCGAGGCGATCAAGGGCGAGATTCAGAAAAAGGACGGCAGTCTCGTCGGCCAGATGATTTCCGAGGGCACGACGCCTCGGCGCCTGACCGATCTGATCGGATCGCTGTGCGACCTGACCTCCGGCAGCGGCGACAAGGGCACTCCCATCGTGTATATCCAAGGCTATTTTGATAATTATACCGCAGACTGATCCGATGCAAAACAGCCGAAGAAGGCAGAGCCTTCTTCGGCTGTTTTTTATTCCTTATACTCGAACATCAAATCGTACATGCTGACCGTGTCGCCGTCCTTAACACCCATGGCCTCCATACGCTCAAAGACGCCCGCCTCGCGCAGGATGCGGTCAAAATACATCCGGCTCTCATAGTCGGAGAAGTTGACCGTGGCCACAAGGCGCTGCAGCCAGGGGCCCTCCACGATCCACATGTCGTCAAAGTGCTCGATCGTCAGCTCCTCCGAGGTGTCCACGACCGGCTCGGGCGGGACGTAATCGGCCTCGTAGTGCAGGATCGGCGGCAGCTCCGCCAGGAGCCGCGCGCACTCGCGCACCAGCTCCCGCGTACCCTCGTGCGTCACGGCGCTCATCTCAAAGAAGCGATACCCCCGCTCCTCCACATGCGCTCTGAGCAGTTCCAGCTTCTCACGGTCCTCCCCCAGCAGATCGCACTTATTCGCCGCCACGAGCTGCGGACGCTCGGCGAGCTCCGGGCTGTACTCCCGCAGCTCCGCACAGATCGCGTCGAAGTCCTCCACCGGATCGCGCCCCTCGCTTCCCGAGACGTCCACCAGATGGATCAGCAGGCGGCAGCGATCGATATGGCGCAGAAAATCGTGGCCGAGGCCGGCTCCGTCCGAGGCGCCCTCGATGATACCGGGAATATCGGCCATGACAAAGGATACGCCCTCGTCCACATACACGACGCCGAGATTGGGAAAAAGCGTGGTGAAGGGATAGTTGGCAATCTTGGGATGCGCCTTGCTGACGACGGAAAGCAGCGTGGATTTGCCTACGTTGGGGAAGCCGACAAGGCCCACATCCGCAAGCAGCTTCAGCTCCAGGGTGATCTCATGGCTCTCGCCGGGCAGGCCGGGCTTGGCAAAACGCGGGACCTGCCTTGTCGGTGTTGCGAAGTGCATGTTGCCCCAGCCGCCGCGGCCGCCCTTCGCGGCGACCCAGTCCTCGCCCGAAGACATATCGTGAATGATCGCGTTGGTGGCGGTATCGCGGACCAGGGTACCGCGCGGGACCTTGATAAACAGGGACTCCCCGTCCTTGCCGCAGCAGCGCTTGCCCATGCCGTTTGCCCCGTTTCCGGCCGTATACTTGCGCTTGTAGCGAAAATCCATCAGCGTGGACATATTATCGTCCACTACAAAGACGATATCGCCGCCTCGACCGCCGTCGCCCCCGTCGGGACCGCCGGCCGCGACATATTTTTCGCGGTGAAACGCGACCGCGCCGTCTCCGCCTTTCCCGGCGTGGATCGTGATGCGCGCTTTATCAACAAAGCCCTGTGCCATAGCCGCCTCCTCAAGCAGATAAAAAGGCCGGACGATCGTCCGGCCTTTTCGATGGTCATTTACTGAGCAATCTCTTCGTAAACAGAGACCTTCTTGCGGTCCTTGCCCAAACGCTCAAACTTCACAGTGCCGTCCACGAGGGCGAACAGAGTGTCATCCTTACCCTTACCGACGTTGGTACCCGGGTGGATCTTCGTTCCGCGCTGTCTGACAAGGATGTTGCCGGCCAGGACAAACTGCCCATCGGCTCTCTTGGCACCAAGACGCTTGGACTCGCTGTCGCGGCCGTTCTTGGTAGAACCCATACCTTTTTTATGTGCCATTCAGGTTACACCTCCATTAGTCAATATACGTTGCGGAATGCTTAAGCGTTGATCGCTTCGATCTGGACCTTGGTATAGGGCTGACGATGGCCCTGGGTACGACGATAGCCCTTCTTGGGCTTCATCTTGTAGACGCGGACCTTCGCGCTCTTGCCGTTTTTCACCACATTGGCGGTAACGGAAGCGCCCTCGATCACCGGCGCGCCAAAGCTGGCGTTCTCGCCGTCAACGACCGCCAGGACCCGGTCGAAGGTGACCTTCTCGCCGGCAGCGACATCCAGCTTCTCAACAAAGACGACGTCGCCCTCGGCCACGCGGTACTGCTTGCCGCCGGTCAAAATGATAGCATGCTTCATAGGTTTTTCCTCCCTCTTTTCAGGACTCGCTCTTGAGGTGGGGGCGGACCCGCTTTCAGACCTCTTCGACGCGGCTTTAGTACTATATCATGCCGTCAAGGCAATGTCAACAAGTTTTATCGGTTTTTTTCGTGATTATCTCACAAAAAAACGATCAGCCGACCGGGACGACATCTTTCTTCTTTACGAGCTCGAAACTCCCGTCCTCCGCGTTCAGCGTGATAAGACGGCTGTAGCTCTTTCCCTCTGCGTCGGTGTAGCGGAGCATGAGATCCGGGATCCCCTCGGGGATCTTTGTCACGACCTGCACCGCAGCGTCCTGCATCATGCTGCAGAACCATAGCTCCTGCTTATCGTAAAACGAATCTTCGTAGCCGACACGGGTAAGCTTCACGTCGTAGACCGTGCCCTCCACGACAAGGCAGAGCTCCTGGCCGCGCTTGTCGGCCTCAACACGATCGAGATATGCGACGCTTCCCTCCTGTTGGCTCTCCATTGCGGCCGCACGGATCTTTCCGCCCGCCGCGCGGGACGCCGGCAGCCACTTGTCGTCGACGAAACCCTTCAGCTTGGAATATGAAATATGGAAGACCGCGTGTCCCGCCTCATAGGGCCCAAGTTCATACAGTCTGGATACGAAGACAATACCGTCCTCGTCAAAATACCAGGCGCCGGGGCGAAGCAGCTTTCCGAGCGTAGTGTAGAAATCGTTGTGCATGTAGTCGATATACACGTGCTCATACAGGGATTTGTCTCTCGTCGTCGATGCCACCAATTCATGAACGAGCTGCTTCTTCAACGCTTCATAGTCCGTGCTCAGGTCCTCCAGGCGCAGCAGTTCGCCCGTCTCCGCATTGAACACGCAGCCAACCTCGCCGTATGGATTGCGGGGATTTCCGGTATACTCCGAACAGGAGAAGACAAAGCTGATGAGCGTGCTGTCCACCCGCTCGGTGCGAACGGTACGAGTCGCGCTGAATTCCAGGCTTTGCCCGCTTTTGCCGGATTGCCGGACATAGGCATAATTGTCCTCCGCCAGCTCCAGCATACCGTTAAAGCCGTTTCCGTCTTCTTCCATGCCGCTTACATAATAGTTTTCATCCAGAAAGGCAAGCTGCCCGTTCAGCACAGCCGTTGCATCCGGGCGTCCGCCGATCGTCACATAAGGGGACTCATAGGCGAAATAGAGGATGCGCTGCTTTCCCTCCTCGGGGTCGAACTGTTCATACTCGGTATGTTTGAAGTTGACGATCACCTGCCCGTCCATCAGGACCGGCTCCTCCTCGGTCGTCGGCTCCGGAATGACTTCCACGGCCGGCTCCGGAGTCGTCTCAATCTCCGGCTCCGGGGTTGCGGGCGGCACATAGCTGGGCTTCGGCGTCACGACCGCCTTGGTGACCTGGGGCAGGGGCGGAAGCTCCATATTTTTCAGTCTGCCGAAACCGCACGCGCTCAGAGACAGGAACAGCGCGGCGCACAGCAGCAGGCACAACAGTCTCTTCATCATACTATCTCCTTATTCCTCTTCATCGGGGATCTCACGCGCCAGGGCGCGATTGGTGTATCGGCCATCCCCCGTCACTTCCCGGATCACGTCCAGTTCGGGCGGAAAATCGATCACCTGCGTCTCGCTGCGAAGCTCCAGCTCCAGATAGGCCTGTTTTTTCCAGAAGGGATAAAGGTCGATCTCAAAGCGCTGCCCGCGGTACTCCACGACCCACCGCTGTTTTCGGATCGGCCTGCGCTCCGGGTCGGCATTCTCCAGAAACGCATCGTATTCCGTCTCGGTCAGTTCCCACTCCCGCTCAATCTGCCGCATGGCGTTCACGCGGGTCTTGACGGTATAATAATACCGTACCTCGTCCCCATGCCAGCGTTTTCGGACTCGTGCCGACTCCCCCGGGCTGCTGATCAAATAGGTCTGAAGGATCTCGGACGGCACGCCGTTGGCCTCCAGATACGCAGGATCCGGGCGTCGAATGATGAATTTTCGTTCGATTTCAAAATGTTCGTTGTCCATAACAAACTGAGTATATCACATGTGTTGATTACAAACAAGTTACGATTTATAAAAAATGTAAACAAATTGTTTCCATTTTTCGGCCTCATACTCGTCTCCCCGCTCTCATAGCCTGTATAGCGAAGGAGGGATGGGCTTGATCAATTTCCACAGGTTTCTGGCAAGGTATCGCAAAGTCCTTTCCGGGTTCGGCATGCTGCTCCTGGTAGCGCTGATCTTCTGGACGGTGAACAGCCCGGTGATCGTAGGGGCTTCCGCCACTCAGCGTCAACTCCCCGTATACAGCGTACAGCGAAGCGACAGAAGCGTGGCGCTGTCCTTTGACGCGGGCTGGGGCAACGAGGACACGCAGACACTGATCGACATTTTGGGCGAGCATGAGGTGCAGACGACGTTCTTCGTAGTCGGCGACTGGGCAGAAAAATACCCGGAGTCAGTCCGTGCGCTGGCCGAAGCAGGACACGAAGTCATGAGCCATTCTTCTCACCATGATCATTTCTCGGCGCTGAGTACCGAACAGATCCGCGCCGATCTGACCAGCTGCGGCGAAAAGATCGAGGCCCTGACCGGCGTGACTCCTCGTCTGTTCCGCTGCCCCTATGGAGAATACGACGACCATGTGATCACCGCTGTGCGGGACTTGGGTATGGAACCGATCCAGTGGTCGGTCGACAGTCTGGACTGGAAGGGTCTTTCCGCCGCCGAGATCACGGAACGTGTCCTCAACGGCGTACAGCCCGGCAGCATCGTGCTGTTTCACAACGCGGCCAAACACACGCCGGAGGCGCTTCCCGGCATTCTTGACGCTCTCCAGGCGAAGGGCTACCAGATCGTGCCGGTCTCCCAACTGCTCCTCGCGGGCGATACCTTCATCGACAGCACAGGCTGTCAGTGCCCACGCTGAAAAGGCATTCCCGGCTGTTCGCCGGGAATGCCTTCCTTGCTCGGTCTTATGATGCCGGCCGCGCACTCATTCGTCGGTCGGCAGGCGGATCGCCTCCCAGTACCGATCGGACTCCTCCTTGGCCTGCCGGATCATCTTCCGGCAGATATCCTCCGTCTCCGCGCGCAGCTTTCTGGCTTCCTCCTGCGCTTTCAGCACGATATTGTCCGCACTACGCACCTGCTCGGCTTTTTCCTCGCAGACGCGCTTCACGTTCAGGACGTACTGATCCGCCGCGGCCTGCGCCGCGGAAAAGACGCCGTTCACCAGCAGCGACGCCTCCGCGATCGAACCGACCTTTCCCAGAAGCAGTCGCTTGTCCGCCGCTTCCGCACGCAGCGTCTCCACCTCGTCACGCAGGGACTCGTTCTCCCTCTCCGCTTCCAGGAGCAGCTCCAGCAGATCCTGGCGCGTCAGTTTCTGAAGTTCTTTCTCCGTCATGCCAACCTCTCTTTTCGAACATGGATTTCGTTGTTCTCTCCCCTCTTATATCACAACAAGGAAGGAATGTCAAAAGTAAGAAATCCGATGATCCCGTCGATCCGGGGAAAATGAAACTGCTCAGCGCCTGCGGGTGACAAGCCGCCTGCGTGCGCGGGCTCTGATCGCATATACGGCCACCAGCACGACCAAAAGCAAAACCAACGCAGCCAGAACGAATACGCTCTTCATCCGGGCGGCCTGGTTTTCCGCCTGAAGCTCCCCGCTGAACGGCGTCGCCTCTTCCTCCGCTTCGGATGTCTGGGGCAGCGCAGACTCCTCCTGTGTCGGAGCCTGCACCTCCGCTTCGTTCGGCGTGCTTATCGCGTCAGGCACATCAGTATGCGCCGGCTCCGTTTCCCCCGCCGCATCCAGCTCGACAGGCAACGGCTCGGTTTCCGTCTGCTGTTGCGCTCTCTCTGCCATCTTTTCATCGAGTTCCAGAGCGTACTTTGCCAGGAAAGCGCCGACAGCGGCCATATGGTCCTGATAGCTGCCCACATTGCGCGTCATGACCACGACGACGATGGGAGTAGGCGTATAGATAATGGCGGCGATATGATTATTATTGTTGCCGTTATTCTCCTCGTAAGCGCCATACTTTTGGGCGACGCTCCAGCGTCCCTTCATCGTGATATTCATATACGCGTCCGGCTGGGCTTGCAGGAGGTGCTCGATCACGTGCGGAAAGCGCTCCTCGCCTCCCATGTAGAGCGTGGTCATGACCTGGGTCATAAAGCGGGCGGAATAGTAACTGAAGTCAAAGAAGTCCTTTACGAAATAGCTCTGTTCAAGATCGGTATACTGGATGCACATATCGCTGCACTTGCCCTGATACGTGCCGCCCAGATAACTCACCATGGCGTGTCCGCTGTCGTTGTTGGAGTAGACCAGCGCGCTGGTCTCCAGATATTCAAGCGAATAGCCGAGAACAGAATCGCTCTGGCTGAGCTCTCCGGCAGCCTCCTTCTCCGCCATCAGCATGGAGACGGGGACCTTGTAGAGACTCGCAGAATACATGAACACATCCGCATTGTAATACCACGCGTCGCCTGTCGCCGTATAGCAGAAGCCCACGGAGAAGTCCTGCCAGTTATGCGCAAGATCCTGGCTGCGGATATAGGTATCCATCCACTCGGTAAGGTAGGCATCGTCAAGCAGGCCCTCCCCCTCGGCAGCCGCAGCGCTTGCCGCGGGAAACAGGCCTGCGAATAAGCATAGGGAGAACAGCAGGCAAAACAGCTTACGGATCATTGTTTTCATCATGCAGGCCTCGTCGAAAAGAAGAATACTATGATGAGATATTATAGCATGTTCCTTCCGTTCTGCCAAGAAGAATTCTCCGTTCCCATCCCTTCGCAAAAACAGGGCTGACCTTTCGGTCAGCCCTGTTTGGTTTTATGGGATTACTCCTTTTTCTTCTTGGGGATCAGTGCGACCACAGCAGCGCCGGACAGAGCCAGGACCGCGGCCCACAGGATCATATGGTTGTTGTCGCCGGTCTTCGGGCTGGCAGATGCGCTCAGAATGGTGAAGGTAGCAGTGGCCTCGCCATCGCTGAACACGACGGAGATGGTGTGCTTGCCCTGCGCCAGCGTGGCCAGGTAGCCGGGATACAGGCCAACATTCGTCAGACCGTTCGCCGTATCCTTTGTAACCAGGTAGTTGCCCGCGCTGATTACCTTGCCGTCGACCTTGACGCCGACAAACTTCGAGGGATCGCCGTTCGCCGTGAAGTTCAGGTTCTTGCCGCTGTACTGATACCAGTTGACATCGGCCATGTTCTTGTCCTTGTACATCTCGACGTTGTTGATCTGGACGATCTTATAGTCCTGATAGACAAGGACGGTGCAGCGCAGACGGACGGTCTTGCCGAAGCCCATGTCATACCAGAAGTCGAAGTTGTGCGAACCCGGCTTCATGTTGTTCAGATAGCTGGAGCTGAGCGTCAGCTCGTTGCCGCTGATCGAGTAGTTGCTGGGATCCAGCAGCTTGTCGTACGGGTTGTCGCCGTCCTTCATATCCACCGTGATGTAGCTGGGAGCGTCCGTCATCGTAAACACGACCGGCGTGAAGCTGTCGATATAGTACGTGGTGGGATCGAAGGTGACATTGGGATAGATGTTCAGCGGGACCTCAATCAGAACGCCGTTGATGGTGAACTGGATGTAGGCGCGGCCGGCGTCCATCGAATTGAGGAGCGAGGACACGGAGTTCTTGCTGATCACCACACGGCCGTTGCCGGAATCATAGGTGTATTCGCTGCTCAGCGTCGTGGTGGAGCCATCCGGGGCCAGGATCTCGATCTTCTCGAGCTTGTCGACCGGGGTGATGGCAAACTGGAAGCTGTAGTTCAGAGCGGAGTTGGTGTCGCCCTTGTAGAACTCCACATAGTTGCCGCCGTTGCGGCTGAAGTTGATCGCGCCGTTGACGGTCTTGACGCGGGCTTCCACGTCCATGTAAACGATGTACTTGTCGCCGCTCTTCTTGGAACTGTAGCCATCGGCCAGGAGTTCGGTGGGAACCAGGTTGGAATAGGTGCCGCCGGTGATATGGCCGCCGGCCGTGGAATCCGCCTCGATCGCGCCGAAGGAGCCGCCGCTGATGTTCATGTAGGAAGTGCCCGACGCTCTCATCTTGCCGGTGACGTTAAACTTGTTGCCATCGACGTAAAGGTTGCCGCTGTTGAGCTGGATGGGGCCCTTCACCGTGCCGGTGCCGACCAGAGCCACCGTGCCGGCGGACGTGATCTTGCCCTTGACAACGCTGTTGGAGTTGGAACCGGTGATGGTCAGGCTGCAGCCGCTCGGAACATCGATCGGGCCGTTCAGGGTGCGGCCGTTGAGCTTGATCTCAAGGTTTTTGACCGTGCCCCAGTTCGTAATATCCCAGGTAGCGTCGTTGACCAGGTTCAGGATATAGCCGGTATAGCCGGCCGCCGTGGCAACATCCATCTTCTGCTGGAGCTTGCCGTTCTTGACATTCATGTCGGGCGAAAGCTCGACGTCGATCGTGACGTCGTCATGCGCCTCGGACGCGTTCGTCACGTCAGGGATCGTGATGACGTAGGGGGAGAAGGAGCTCGCCATGAATTTGATCACGCCGTTCTCCGCGTCATAATAAGTGATCGTGACCTGGACCGGTGTATCGCCGACCATGTGCCACAGCGAGGGAGCCTCCCTCAGGCCGATGAAGCTCGGGGATTCCAGCGTGACTTCGACAGCTTCTTCCAGCTCGCCCTCGACGTTGATGTCCAGGGCCTTGACGACCGTGACCTCGCCCTCGACCTGGTCAGAGATCTTCTCTTCCAGAGCGACGGAGCTGCCGAGATCGGTGACCGCCAGGGTCGCCTCATCGGGAGCGCCGGAGACCGTCACAACCGTGTTGCCGGCTCTGTCTTCCTTGTCGCTGTTGTGCTCGATCGTCTTCGCGGCCTCGTCGACATCCTCATCCTCCTCGTCGGAGCCAAAGAGGAGGTCTGCGATCTGATCGATCAGGCCGGGAGCCGCAGGCGTCTCAGCAGCGGGTTCCTCAGCAGCGGGCTCCTCGGCAGCAGGCTCCTCGGCAGCAGGCTCCTCGGCAGCGGGCTCCTCGGCAGCGGGCTGCTCGGCAGCAGGCTCCTCGGCAGCGGGCTCTTCAGCAGCGGGCTCCTCGGCAGCGGGCTCCTCGGCAGCGGGCTCTTCAGCAGCGGGCTCTTCAGCAGCGGGCTCCTCGGCAGCGGGCTCCTCGGCAGCAGGCTCCTCGGCAGCGGGCTCTTCAGCCGCGGGCTCCTCAGCAGCAGGCTCCTCAGCAGCGGGCTCTTCGGCAGCGGGCTCCTCGGCAGCAGGCTCCTCAGCAGCAGGCTCCTCAGCCGCGGGCTCCTCGGCAGCAGGCTCCTCGGCAGCGGGCTCTTCAGCAGCGGGCTCCTCGGCAGCGGGCTCTTCGGCAGCGGGCTCTTCAACAACAGGCTGAGCCTTCACGACCACATAACGGCCTGCATCGTTCAGAGCGGCCTCATAACCGGCCACGACATGACTGCCGGGGTCGGAGGAGAAGTCGCCGCCAAAGACGGAGACGCCGCCGCCCAGCATGCTCCAGGGTCCGTTATAGGTCACGCTGACGTCATCAAGCGCCAGGCTGCCGTTGATGCCGGGTACATACTCGGGCTGCGGCTCGCCTTCCCGCACGCTCACGGGGCTGGCGTTGATCACCAGGGAACCGCCGCGGATCGTAGCGCCGCTTGCAGAAACGCCGGCGCTGGTAGCCACGACGTTCACATACAGGGTGTGGCCATAGTTGACAAGCGTGACTCTCTTATCCAGGACCAGAGTGCTGCTGAAGCTGGCATCGGCCTTGACAAGCACCACGTCGCCATCGACCGCCGCGGCAAGCGCGGAGGCCAGGCTCTCATAGGAAACCTCACCGCTGCTCCTCTGGATGGCAGCCCGGACGGTCGCAGGCGCAGGTGCGGTGCTCCCGGTCGCGCCGCCCTCAGCCGCGTTCACGGTCGAGTTAGCCGGGGCGGGAGGCACATAGTCGTTGGCAGGCTCCTCGAACATCATGTCCGCGGTGACCCGGCCGACCATTGCGCTTTCATCCATGTCCGCCGCATAGGCAGGCGCCGCCATGAGACTAACGCACATGGCGACAAGCAGCAGCATGGAGATCAGCTTCGTAAATGCTTTCATGTCGTCTTCTCCTTTTCTGTCCACATATGTAAAATAGGAATACGCAAAGCGGTGCCTTATAAAGACACAGTGATACTTTATCACGTTGCGCTTAAGTTTGCAAGAGCAACTTGCATTATTTTTACAATAAATTTTACCGACTTGTTACCATTTTGTTTTCATGTAGTCATAAGATCTGCCGCTTTTTATGTATATTTCAGCTTTTTGTATCAAAAGAATACAAAAACGCGCATAACCGGCGTCGTTTTTTGTTTTCTTTCGGTCTGGTGTCATTATAGCAGATAACGCATGCAGATGCACCTTAAACTTTCTTAAACCGAAAAAACGAGACACCCTCTCGTTGTAGAAAGGGTGTCCCGGCGATTGATTTATGACGGTTTACTCCTCGTTGTCCCAGTTGTGCCAGACGTTCTGCACGTCGTCGTTTTCCTCGAACATGTCGAGCATCTTCTGCATATTCTTGATATCTTCCTCGTTCGTGAGCTTGATGTAGCCGTTCTGCGGCAGCATCTCGACCTGGGCTTCGATCAGCGTGTAGCCCTTGGCGCTCAGCGCGTCGGCCACGGCTGCCACATCGTCCACGCCGGTGTAGACCGTCATAACGGGGCCCTCGGCCTCGAAGTCCTCTGCGCCGGCGTCCAGCGCATCCATCATCACGGTGTCTTCATCCAGCTCCTCGTCCTCGTTGTCGATAACGATGACGCCCTTTTTGTCAAAGGACCAGGACACGCAGTTCGCCGCGCCCATGTTGCCGCCGTACTTGTCGAAGTAGTGCCGCATCTCGCCCGCGGTACGGTTGCGGTTATCGGTCATGGTCTCCACGATGACGGCGACCCCCTGCGGGCCGTATCCTTCGTAGATGATTTTTTCATAGTTTTCGGTGTTGCCCGCTCCCAGCGCTTTGTCGATCGTGCGCTTGATGTTGTCGTTGGGCATGTTGGCCGCCTTGGCCTTGGCGATCACCGCCGCCAGCTTGGAATTTGAGCGCGGATCCCCGCCGCCGCCTTCCTTGACCGCCACGATCATCTCACGCGCGATCTTGGTAAAGGCCTGCGCGCGCTTGGCGTCGGCCGCGCCTTTGGTCTTCTGTATATTGTGCCACTTGGAATGTCCGGACATGGTAACAGCTCCCTCTTTCGTGTTTATTCAACTCTGGCATTTTACCATATGCCGCCGGATCTGACAAGAGGAAAATCTCAGTTCTCCCGCGGGATCAGCAGCTGCGCCCCGCTTTCCCCGCCCAGCGCCTCCTGAACGGAACGGATCGCCTCCTCGCTGGAATGATAACGTTTTGCGAGCTCCCACAGTTCCTCCCCCGCCGGGCGCACGAGCGTCACGCTCGGCAGTTCCGCCGCCGGATAGGGTTCTTCCTCCCGCAGCGTCACGCCCGTCACGATGCTTCTCTCCCGACTGCCGAAGCGCTGCCAGTCCAGCTCTGCCTCCAAACGACCGCGCAGCGTCCCGCCCTCGCCGTGAAGATCCGTATGGACGATCCGCCCGCCGTATAGCCGCGAGTCCGTCAGTCCGGCTTCTCCACGCAGCTCCACCTGTCTTCTGACTGCGGAAAGCTCTCCGCTCTTGCGGCGGTAGAGCACATCGAGACCGACTGTAAGGACGGGCAGCTCCCCGCTCAGCATCCAGGCGCTCGGTGCGGCAAAGATGCTCAGAACCTCGTCGCAGTCCTCCGCGATGCTCAGCTCCGTCTCCCCGCGCAGGCGCAGCCTCTGCTCCTCCGACACCTCCGGCAGGCTCTGTTTCTGGAAAACGCACTGCGTCGGGCAGCGGTTGCCGTAAACATCCGTAAAACAGACGCTCTGCTGCCGGCAGCGGCTCGTCAGCTGCAGCAGTGCGTGCAGCTCCGCGTCCAGCGCCTTTTCGCCGCCGATCGTGTCCGCCAGTTCATAATAGGCACCGGTCAACTCGATGGCCCCCGTGGCACTGACGCATTCCTCCGCGCCGGTGTCCACGATCTGGGAAAAGAGAGAGGTGAAGCGCAGCTGCTCCGGACACCCTCCGTCCGCTGTTTGATAGCAGACGTCCAGGTAGACCTTTCCCTTTACGACAGCCCGGCTTCCCACCTGCTGCACATCTTCGATCACAAAATCGGCGCTCTGCGCACAAAGCAGCGTTGGAGCCGGTCTGCCGTCCGGAAAGCGGAACTGCTCGTTGAGCACGAAGGTCTTTTCGCAGACGCCGTTGACAAGCACCGCCTCCATGCTCTCCCTTCTGCCGTGCAGAGGGGGTGCGCTCTCTTCGGGCATCTGCGTCTCGGCAACGGCTTCGTCCCGGCAGAAGCAGGAGAGCTCGGCAAGCACTTCCACGGTGACGGCGACCTTGCGCGGATTGAGGATGCGCGCTTCGGTGTTGACGACAGAGAGCCGTACATGCGCAAGTGTGTCGAGCGGATACTCCTCCTCGAACTCCAGGGAAAAGTCCTTGCGAAGCCGCAGTGACGTCACCTCTTTCTCGTCTTCCGTGATATACAGCAGCACCGTGTCCAGTTCCCCGGTGACGGCGACCCCCCGGCTCGACACCTCCTTGCTTTTGAGCAGGACCTGCGTCCGGACCGAGGCGATCCGGCCTATGTCCTCGCAGGTATCCGGAACCACGCTCTCTGCGCTCACCTGGACCCGTTTGACCGGATCGGCAAACTCCCGATAGCAGCTCCGCGTTCTATGGGCAAAAACGATATCCATGTCCTTCGCTCCTCCATGCACACTTTGTACAGGATATGCGGCGAAGCACAGCGTTAGCACTTTTCCTTTTTTCCGATGCGGCGAACAAGCCACGGAAGTCGATTCTCTTTACTTCTCCCGCTGTCATCCTAACAGAAGCGGATATACCAGAAGCCGAACACGATCAGCACGGCGCCGAGCAGGAACCACCAGAATCCCGCCGGAAGGATCAGCGCCAGCAGGATCACAACGCCGAGCCCGATCGCAGCACAGCCGCACACAAAACGGCGACCCCAACGCATAAAAAACGCCTCCCCCACAGTCAGTCGCTCTTACGACAGTCTATGCTGGAGGCGTCCCGAAGGGACACTATTTTTCCTTGTATTCCCAATCCCTGTGCTGCGCGCTCAGCTCATAGAGACGCAGATAAGAGGCGTAGCGGCTCTGCGAAACGGCGCCCTCATCAACCGCCTGCGAGACGGCGCAGCCCGGTTCCCGCCGGTGCGTGCAGTCCAGAAAACGGCAGCGGCCTATGTAGGGCGCGAAGTCCGGAAAGCAATGGGCCAGCTCCTCCTTGGGGATGTGTTTCATCATCTCGATCTCAAAGGAGGCGAAGCCCGGCGTGTCAGCCACATAGCTCCCCTCCTCCAGCCGGAAGAGTTCGACGTGCCGCGTAGTATGCCTGCCGCGGCCAAGTTTCTCGCTGACCTCCGCCGTCGGAACGCTCAGGCCCGGGAGGAGACGGTTGAGGAGGCTCGACTTGCCTACGCCGGAGTTGCCGGTAAAGGCGCCGATCTTCCCGCGCAGGGCAGCCCGAAGCTCTTCGATCCCCTCGCCGGTCTCGGCGCTGGTGCGGATGACCGGGAAGCCCGCGCCGGAAAAGATGCGGCAGAGCTCTTCCCCCGCGTTCAGATCCGTTTTGTTCAGGCAGACGATCAGCTCGCAGCCCGCGTCCGCCGCGATCACGGAGACCCGGTCGATCAGGAAGGGATCGGTCACGGGATTGCTGTTGGCGGCAACGAAGACCAGTGCGTCGATGTTGGCGACGGGCGGGCGGACAAACCAGTTCCGGCGCTCCTCGACCAGGTCGATCCGACCGCGGCCCTGCGCGTCCAGGCTGCAGCGCACGCGATCCCCGACCAGCGGGGAGGTCCCGTCCAGGCGAAAGCGACCGCGTGCCTTGCACTCCAGCAGGCCATCCGCCGTCTTGACATAGTAGAAGCCGCTCAGGGCTTTAATGATGACGCCCTCCGTCATCCCAGCACCGGTCCCGTGGAGACGCGCAGCGTGATCTTGCTGTGTTCCTCCACCTCGGAAAAAGCCTCCCGGCTCTGCCCGATCACCGTGCCCGCCGCAAGATCGCTGGGCGCGTATTCCGAGCCGCCGTAGCTGAGACGGTTGTTCTCCATCTGCACGATCGCCGCATTCTCTGACAGGCCGATGAGGTTGGGCATGACCACATTTGAGATCTGCGTGCCGCTGCTCACCAGAAGCGTAACGGTCGAGCCAGTCCCCAGTTCCGTCCCGGGTTCGGGCTCCACGCGCACGACGCTGTCGCGCAGATAGCTGTCGGACACCGTGTTCATGATCTCCACATAAAAGCCCGCCTGACGCAGGACCGCGCTGGCCGTGCGGTAGTCCATATTCACCACGTCCGGGACGGTGTTCTGCGTATTGCCGGTGCTGACCATGATCTCGACGTCGATGCCCTCCGGCGTGACCATCATGCTGCGTCCGGCCGCCGGTGACTGCGACAGGACCAGACCGGGCGCCGTGTCGGTGTTGACGACGAAGATCACTTCAAAGTTATAGAGAGCATTCAGCGCCGTATCGCCGGTCAGCGCGTCGTAGCTGGCGCCGACAAAATTGGGGAGACTGATGCGCTCTGCCGGTGAGAAGATATCGTTGAGCCAGAAGTTCCAGAGAAAGACAAATAAACCTACGGATGCGAGCAGGACGCCAAAGCTGCCCGCAAGGAAGCTGACTCGCCCGGCACGGCGGCGACGGCGTTTATACTGCTCGCGCGAGAGCTCGCTCACAGAGCGGACAGGGACGACACTCGGGTCTTCCAGAGGCGTCTCCTCTTCCGGCTCCGGCACGGCGCCGCGCAGCTGATTCTGGGTAAATTCGTCCAGATCGCTCAGAAGCTCGTCGGTCGACTGATAGCGCTCCGCCATGTTGGCGTTCATCGCCTTCATCGTGATCTTTTCAAGCTCCTCCGGGATCTCCGGGTTCTTCTCGCGCGGCATGACCGGCTCGGCATTCATGTGCTTGATGGCGATCTCGCCGATGCTCGTGCCGGTATAGGGGCGCTCCCCCGTCAGCATCTCGTACATCACGACGCCGAGCGAGTAGATGTCGCTGCGCGCGTCGGGATACTCCCCACGCGCCTGCTCAGGCGCGATATAGTGGATCGAGCCGACCGCCTGCCCGTCGTTCACATAGATCTCGTTCTCCAGGGCCGCAATGCCGAAATCGGCCACCTTTATGGTGCCGTCGCGCAGGAGCATGATGTTCTGCGGCTTGATGTCGCGGTGAATGATGCCGCGCTGGTGCGCGTGCCCGAGCGCGCGGGCGATCTGCTTGGAGAAATGAAGCGTCTCCCGCCAGGGCAGCGCGCCCTTCTTTTCCATATACTGTTTCAGCGTTATCCCGTCCACCAGCTCCATCACTATGTACTCCATAGCGTCGCTGTGGCTCACGTCATAGATCGCGACGATGTTGGGATTGGAGAGCATGGCGACCGCATGCGACTCCGCGACGAAGCGGCGCCGGACCTCCTCGTCCGCCGCCATCTCCTCGCGCATGATCTTGACGGCTACAAGACGATCAAGCCGCGTGTCGCGCGCCTTGTAGACAAGCGCCATGCCGCCCTCGCCGATGAGCTCCAGGATCTCATAGCGCTTATCCAGGACCTGTCCGATATACTTATCGTTTTCGTTCATCGTAACTCCTCCCGCTGTTTTCAGCGGGTGACGGCCACGACCGTCACGTTGTCGCGCGCCCCGCGCTCGAGCGCGGCGTGCATCAGTGCGCGGCAGAGCTGCTCCGGATCCGGTCGTTCCGCGGCACAGCGGCACATCTCCTCATCGCTGATGATATTGGAAAGGCCGTCCGAGCACAGCAGAAGAACGTCGCCGAGCTGAAGCTCAAACTCATAATAGTCCGATTCCACGACGGACTCGGAACCGAGCGCACGCGTGATGACGTTGCGCTGCGGATGGGTCAGCGCCTGCTCCTTCGTGATCGCGCCGTACTCCAGCAGCTCCTCCACCAGGGAGTGGTCCCGCGTGATCTGGCGGATCGACACGCCCCGGCGGCTGATCAGATAGGCGCGGCTGTCGCCGACATTGATAATATACCCTTTGCCGTTTGATTTTATCACACCGCCGACGATCGTCGTGCCCATGCCGCTGAATTCCTCGCTGAAGTGCGAATACTCGAAGGCGACACCGTTGGCCTCGGCACAGGCCGCCTGCAGGATCTCACGGTACTGTGTCATCCGCGTGCTCCGCGCGGTCAGCTTCGCGTAGATATAGGCAACAAAGGCCTTGTTCGAAAGCTGGCTCGCCAGCCCTCCCGCCTTTGCGCCGCCCATACCGTCGCAGAGCGCGACGATCAGATTATTCCGGCATTTCTCCAGAATAAAGCTGTCCTGATTATCGCGGCGAACCGCGCCTTTGTCTGTCAGTCCAAAGCTCTTCATTTTCTGCCCATGTCCCTTTTCTCACGAAGCTGTCCCGGTTTTCTGCATTTTCCTGCGCAGCTGCCCGCAGGAGGCATCCACATCGCTGCCCAAGCGGCGGCGGACCGTCACGTTCACGCCCTCGTCCTCGAGTATCTTGATAAACGCCTTCATGTGTCCCGCAGTCGTGGGTCGGAATTCCCGTTCCTCCACGTGGTTCAGCGGGATCAGATTCACGTGGGCAGCGACCGCCTTTGCGCGTTTTGCCAGAAGGCGGGCGTGCCGCTCGGTGTCGTTCACGCCGTCGATCATCGCGTACTCAAAGGAGATGCGCCGTCCCGTCTTCTTATAATAGCGCGCACAGGCCTCCATCAGCGCGTCGACGCCGCGCCCGCGGTTGGCAGGCATCAGGCGGGAACGGGTCTCGTCGTCCGGCGCGTGCAGGGAGACGGAGAGCGTGAGCTGCAGATCGCGGGCAGCCAGCTCATCGAAACGCTCGATCAGCCCGCAGGTCGAGAGCGAGATGTGCCGCATGCCGATGTTCATGCCCTTGGAATGGTTGACCAGCTCAAGGAAGCGCATGACGTTATCAAAATTGTCCAGCGGCTCCCCGATGCCCATCAGCACGATGTTGGAGATTGGCTTGCCGGAATCGAGCTGGGAAAAAAGCACCTCGTCCAGGATCTCCGAGGCGCGGAGAGAGCGCACCAGTCCGCCGATGGTCGAGGCGCAGAAGGCGCAGCCCTGTCGGCAGCCGACCTGACAGGAGACACAGACCGTGTTGCCGTGCTTATAGCTCATCACGACCGTCTCGACGGCGTTGCCGTCGGAGAGCTCCCAGAGGTACTTGATCGTCCCGTCGATCTGCGAGATCTGTTTGCTGAGCACGGTCGGCCGGTAGAGTGGAAAGGCCGCCCTCAGCTTATCGCGCAGGGCTTTCGGGAGATTCGTCATTTCCTCATAGTCCCGAACGCCGCGGCTCAGCCAGTCGAAGATCTGCCCGGCGCGGTATTTCGGCTCGCCCAGGCTTTGAAGCTCCGCCTCGATCTCCTCGGGCAGCATGGAGAGGATGTCTTTTTCCATGGCTCACTCTTTTCTCTTCAGCTTGGCGGCAAAGAAGCCGTCGGTCCCGTCGATATGGGGCCAGAAGGTATAGCATCCGCCCTGTGAGCGGACCGGACCGATCCGGAAATCCTCCGGTGCAAAATCCGGATTGCGGCTCAGAAAGTCCTCTATGATCTCCGCGTTTTCCGCCTGCAGAACCGTGCAGGTGGAATAGAGCAGCGTCCCGCCGCGTTTCACGCAGGCGCTCAGGGCCTGCAGGATCTCGCTCTGGACCGCGGGCAAACCGGCGATCTCGCTCTCCTTCTTTTCCCTGATCTCCGGGCGTTTGCGGATCACACCGAGCCCCGAGCAGGGCACATCTGCGATCACCAGATCGAAGGCCTTATGAGAGGCCGGGAGCACCTCGCGCGCGTCGCATGCCTGCGTCCGGATGCTGCGAAGCCCCAAACGCTCTGCCCCGCTTTCGATCAGGCGCAGCTTCTTTTCATGGATGTCGCAGGAGAGGATGCTCCCCTCGTCCCCCATCGCGATCGCCGCCGCGAAGCTCTTTCCGCCCGGCGCGGCGCAGGCGTCGAGTACACGCATCCCGCTGGCCGCTCCCGCCGCTTCGACAGCGCAGCGCGCCGCCCGATCCTGGACATAGAAGAGCCCTTCTTCGTAACCGGGCAAAGCGGTCACCGCCCCGCCCTCGAGTTCCAGGCAGCCCGGAAGCTCCGGCCATTCCCGAAAGGCGATCCGCGCACGGCTGAGCGCACGTTCATAGTCCTCTGCCGGGACCTTCCGGGTGTTCACCTGGATCGTCAGGCCGGGCACCTCGTTGTTGGCCTTGAGAAAAGCCTCCGTAAAGGCATACTCGTGCTCGCGCAGCAGGCGCTCCACGAGCCAGAGCGGATGGCTGTACCGGCGGCTGAGCCAGTCGGCCGTCCCCTCTCCGGGGATCTCCGGAAGCTGCTCCCGGTTCTCCGCGATGCGGCGCAGCACGGCGTTCACAAGACCGGACGCGCGCTCCATGCCGGCGCTTCGGCAGAGCGCGACGCATTCGTTCACCGCGGCGCGGGCAGGGATCTTGTCCAGAAACAGGAGCTGATAGGTGCCGAGACGCAGAACATCCAGCAGACGCGGCTGCAGGCTGTCCGTACGGCGTGCGCTGTACAGGCCGATATAGTAGTCGCAGTAGGCGCTGTTTTGCAGGACGCCCAGGCAGAGCCGCGCGGTGAGCGCGGCGTCGCGCCGCTCCAGCGCATACTTTTTCTGAACCGCGTCCAGGCAGGCGGCGGACCAGGCGCCCTCGCGCCGACAGCGCTCAAGCGCCTCCAGCGCCGCTCTTCTCGCAGCGTTCTCCATCTCAGTCCACGCGGAGCGGATGGCCGCGAAGGAAGTCTGCCGCACGCATGCGTTTTTTTCCCGGCAGCTGCAGCTCGGTGATATACAGCGTCTCGCCGCCGGCACAGGCGATCTCGATCCCCTGCTCCCCGGCGCTGACAACCGAGCCGGGCGCCTTGTCGGTCCGGTTGGCCGAATATTCAGCGCCGAAAACGCGGCAGCTTTTTCCCTCCAGCTCCATGGTCGCGACCGGCCATGGCTGCAGGCCATAGATCCATTTCAGCACCGCGCGGGGGCTGCGGTTCCAGTCGATCGGGCAAAGAGATTTGTCCAGCATGCGCACATAGCTCGCCCGGCTGTGATCCTGCGCGCGGCGCGGCGCCGTACCGGTCTCGATGTCCCGCAGCGTGCGGACAAGCAGCTCCGCCCCCATGAGCTTCAGGCGATCAAAGAGCTCGCCCGAGGTCTCCTTCTCGCCGATCGCGGTCTTCTCCGTGTAGATGATGTCCCCGCTGTCCATCTCGCTCGCGAGGTACATCGTGCTCACGCCCGTGACCTCGTCCCCGTTCAGCACCGCCCACTGGATCGGCGCGGCGCCGCGGTATTTTGGCAGCAGCGAGCCGTGGACGTTGACCGCGCCCAGCGGCGGAACCGCCAGGATCTCATCCGGCAGGATACGCCCATAGGCCACGACGACCAGAATGTCCGGCTCCAGCGCGCGGATATCCCGCAGCGCGGTACCGTCGCGCATTTTTTCCGGCTGAAAGACCGGGATCCCCGCGGCCAGCGCGAGCTCCTTTACCGGGGAAAAGGCGAGTTCCATGCCGCGGCCCTTCGGCTTGTCCGGCTGCGTGAAGACGCCGACCACGTCAAAGCGCTCCGCTAGCAGTTTTTCCAGAGAGGCAGCCGCGAAATCCGGCGTCCCCATAAATACGATCCTCATCTCAGTACTCGCCGCTCTCCAGTTCTTCTTCGCTGAGCATGCGCTCAGCGCGGGAGGTGAACACGACCCCTTCGAGGTGGTCGATCTCATGGCAGAAGCAGCGCGCCGTGAGCCCGTCGCCCTCCGCCTCGAACCATTCGCCGTTGCGGTCCTGAGCCCGGACCTTCACATGCATCGGGCGCTTGACGAGCCCGTATTCGCCAGGGACGCTCAGGCAGCCCTCCGGACCGTCCTGCTCGCCGGAGCTCTCCAGGATCTCCGGGTTGATGAGCTCGATCAGCCGCTCGCTCTCTCCCTCAGGGACATTGGTCTCGAGCACAAGCACGGCACGGCGCAGTACGCCGACCTGCGGGGCGGCAAGCCCCACGCCGTTGGCAGCCATCAGGGTCTCGCGCATATCGTCCAGCAGCTGATGCAGCCGCGGGTTGAAATCCGTCACCGGGCGGCAGTGTTTATACAGTCCCGGCTGTTCCTTGGTCAAAATGTTCCGAAGTGCCATAATCTATCTCCACTTTTCATTATTCTCAATCCGAAGGGTCGTTGTCGCCGAAAACCGATATGCCTTTGAAACGCTTGTCGGTGCCGCACTCGGTCAGCACCTGCGCGATCGCGGCACGGACGGAAGCATTGCTGCGGCAGCTGATATTCACGCGATAGCGGTAGCGCAGATTGACGCGCACCACCGCCAGCGGCGTCGGTCCGAGGAGCACGAGCCCCGGCTGGTCGGCCAGGAGCTCCCGCAGCCTCTGCTTGACGTAGCGGCAGGTCCGCACGACCTGGCCCTCGTCCAGCCCGGAGGCCGTAATGGCAAGCAGATCACGGAAGGGAGGCGTCTCCTGAAGGCGTCGAAGCTCCAGCTCCGCCCTGTAAAAAGCCTCGTAATCCTGCTCCGCCGCCTGGCGGATCGTCTCGTTGGCGGGGGTGAAGGTCTGGATCACGGCCCGGCCCGGCTTCTCCCCGCGGCCGCTGCGTCCGACAACCTGCGTGATGAGGGAAAAGGTCCTCTCCCCCGCCCGGTAGTCCCCGGCGTACAGGCTCTGATCCGCCGAGATGACCCCAACAAGCGTCACGTTTTCGAAATTCAATCCCTTGGTCACCATCTGGGTGCCGACCAGAATGGGGATATTCTCTTCGCGGAAGCGCTCCAGAAGGCGCTCATGCGAGCCGGCGGGCGTCACGGTGTCGGTGTCCATCCGCATGATCGGAATATCTCCGAAGAGCGTATGCAGCTCCTCCTCGACCAGCTGCGTCCCGGCGCCGACAAAGCAGAACTGCCCGCCGCAGTCCGGGCAGGCCGCATCCAGGCGCTTGGAAAAGCCGCAGTAATGGCACATCAGCCGGCCGGTCGCGCTGTGATAGGTCAGGGCGATGCTGCAGCGCGGGCACTTGAAGGTGTAGCCGCATTCGCCGCAGCTGACGAGCTTATGCGCGCCGCGGCGGTTGAGAAACAGGATGCTCTGCTCTCCCCGTTCGATGTTGAGCTGCAGTTCGTCCTTCAGAAGAGAGCTGATGCTGCCTGCGTTGCCTCGGCGCAGCTCCCGCTTCATATCGACGATGCGCACCGCGGGCAGCTCGCGCTCGTTATAGCGGGTGGGCAGAGAAAAGTAGGCATATTTTCCGATCTCAGCCTGGTAGCGGCTGGCAATGTCCGGCGTGGCAGAGCCGAGCAGAAGCAGGCAGCCGGCCCGGGCACAGCGGAACTTTGCCACGTCCCGCGCATGGTAACGCGGCGCGTTCTCGGATTTGTAGGTTTCCTCCTGTTCCTCGTCCATGATGATGAGGCCCAGGTCCCGCACCGGTGCGAACACGGCGCTGCGCGTCCCGATCGCGAGATGCGCTTTGCCGCCGCCAAGGCGCTTCCATTCGTCGTAGCGCTCCCCGGGCGAGAGGCTGCTGTGGAGAAGCGCGACCTCGTCCCCGAAGTGAGAGGAGAAGGTCTGCAGCATCTGCGGCGTCAGCGCGATCTCGGGAACGAGCAGGATCGCGCTCTTCCCGCGGCGGAGCTGCTCGTGTATCAGATGAATGTATACGCTGGTCTTGCCGCTGCCGGTCACGCCAAAGAGCAAGGCGGCCCCGGCTTTGTCGGCCAGGGCGAGTTGATTGAGCCCCGAAAAGGCGGTCAGTTGCTCCTCGTTGAGTACCGGGAGCGGCTGCTGTTCCACCTCACGCGTCTCGGGGCGGCGGTAGACTTCCCTCGCGTAGAGTTCTACGGCATCCATACGGCACAGGGCCTGCAGGGACTGCCGCGTCGACGCGGTAAAGTGCAGCAGATCCCGGCTCGGGAGCGCCTCGAAGCTGCACAGAAGCTCCAGAAGCTCCGCCTGCTTCGGCGAACGGCGGCGCTTTGCCTCCGCCAGCGCCTCCGCCTCTTCGCGGGGCATTCGCAGCCGCGCCATCTCCACCGTCTTGTCACGCACGCGCCTCGTCCCGTCCTCACGGAGCCACACACCCGCCGGGAGGATCGTCTTCACCGCGTCATACACGGTGCAGAAAAAGCGCTCCCGCATGAAGAGGGCGAGCCGGATCTGCTCAGCGTTCAGCACGGGCTCCTCATCCAGGACGGCCAGGACGGTCTTGAGCTGTTCGAAGTCGCTGTGGTCCGTCACCGCGAGGATGATCCCCTCGCAGCGCCTGTTGCCGCGGGCAAAGGGCACATAGACGCGCACGCCGGGCACCGCCCTGGCCGCCAGCTCCTCCGGCACAAGATAGTCGTAGGGCCGGTCGATCCAGTATGTTGCGGCAGAAACCGCGATTTTTGCCACCGCACGGGACGTACCGGCCACCGCCTTTCTTTATTTTTTGATGCTGAGCTTTCCGGTATACACCTCATCGATCGCGGAGGAGACGGGCTTGCGCTCCAGCGGGATCTGTTTTTCCTCAGCTTCTTCCGAGATCTGACGGGCACGCCGGGCCACCATGTTCACGAGCTGATAGCGGCTGCCGATCTTGTCGACCAGTTCTGCAACGGGGGGATAGAGCATCATAGTTGTTATTCTCCATTCTGCCGCGAAGCGGCAAATTTTTTCAGTCTCAGATGTTTTCCAGGTATTCCATGCGGTCGGCCGCGCGGCAGTGCTCCGCCGTGATGATCGCGGTGAGCTCCTGCGCGGCGACGGCCAGATCGTCGTTTACGATGATATAGTCGTAAAAGGTGGCCTCTCCGTATTCCTGCCTGGCGCGGGCAAGACGGTTCTCGATGGCCTCGGCGCTCTCCGTCCCGCGGTTCACCAACCGGCGGCGCAGCTCCTCCAGCGTGGGCGGAACGACGAATATCTTTACCGAATCCGGAACCTTCTCCCGCACCTGCCGGGCACCCTGCACCTCGATGTCAAGAAGGACGTTCAAGCCCTCGGCGAGTTTCTCCTCTACGAAGGCGCGCGGCGTGCCGTAGCAGTTGGAAACGTATACGGCGTGCTCAAGCAGCTCGTCCTTCTCCACCATCTCATCAAAGCGTTCCCGGTCGATGAAAAAGTATTCCCGACCGTCCACCTCGCCG
The DNA here is from genome assembly GCA_017535865.1 of Oscillospiraceae bacterium. Taxonomy (GTDB): domain Bacteria; phylum Bacillota; class Clostridia; order Oscillospirales; family Oscillospiraceae; genus Limivicinus. The sequence continues at coordinate 15,344 of JAFXTM010000059.1, read as the reverse complement.
GGCCGCGGGCTGCGCGTGGTGACGGAGGTCGAGAAGCACACGTCCTGTCTGCCTTTGATCGCCTCGGCGACAACGGTGCTTTTACCCGCGCCGGAAGGGCCGGAGATCACGATCAGCTTCCCTTTTTCACTCATCTTCCTTACCCGATTCCTCTCTGAAGTTTTCATCCAGGCGCGCGCCGAGCACTTCGGGCGTCAGCGCCGAAAGGATCACATTCCCGCTGTCCATGATCAGGACCGCGCGCGTACTGCGCCCGAACGAGGCGTCGATGAGCGCGCCGCGCTCCCGCACATCCTGGATCATGCGCTTGATGGGAGCGGATTCCGGACTCACGATCGAGATGATCCGCTCCGCCGAGACCAGGTTCCCAAAACCGATTGCAAGCAGCTTCATCCGGCGCTCCTATTCGATGTTCTGGATCTGCTCGCGGATCTTTTCGATCTCCGATTTCAGATCCACCACCACATGTGCGATCTCGGAATTCTGGCACTTGGAGCCGATGGTGTTGGCCTCGCGGTTGAATTCCTGGATCAAAAAGTCGATTTTGCGTCCCGTGGGCGAATTGCCGTTGATCATGCCGGTGAGCTGGGACATGTGGCTTTTCAGCCGCACAGTCTCCTCGTCCACCGCGATGTGATCGGCAAAGACCGCAACCTCGGCGAGGATGCGGTTTTCATCGATCCCGGACGACGTGAGGACTTCGAACATCTTCTGTTCAAGCCGCCGGCGGTAGGCGGCAATCGTCTCCGGCGCCTTTGCCTCGACCTGTGCCACCAGGTCCCGGATCGTCTCCAGCCGAGAGAGCACGTCATCCCGGAGCTTTTCACCCTCACGGGCGCGCATGGCGTCAAAGTCGCGCAGCGCCTCTTCCACGATCTGTTCCATACCGGCCGAGATCGCTTCGGCGTCCAGATCGACCTTCTCCACCGTAAGCACGTCGGGGAAACGGCTCACGCTCTGCGCCGTCAGATCGTCCTCCAGCCCATACTCCGCGGCGATATGGCGGATCGCTTCCACATAGCCCTTGAGCAGGCCCTCGTTGATTTTCACACTCATATCCCCGGCGTCGGAGGAATCGACGTTCACGAAGACGTCCACCTTGCCGCGGCTGATGTGCTTCTGTACGAGTGATTTGACCATCTCCTCCGCAAACAGATAGCTGCGCGGCAGCCGGACGGAAACGTCCAGATAGCGGTTGTTCACGCTCTTCAGTTCCACCCGGATCTCCAGCCCTTCGACCGTGCCCTTGGCACTGCCGTAGCCCGTCATACTCTTAATCATACGTCCTCCGCCAATCGAACGATCTCAAATCGGATCTCTTTTTTCTTTCTGGACCGCTGGCTCAGCACCAGGATCCCGGCGCTCGCGAGCAGGGCAAGAAAGCTCACCAGAACGCGAAGCCCCTCGCCCGCGCCACAGAGCGAAGCGAGAGCATAACTCAGGATCATCAGCACAACGGGCATGAGATACACCAGCGCCGCCGCGCCGAAGATCGCCTTCGACTGCGTGGCGATGACGACGCGCTGGCCGGGACGGGCCTCAATGCGGTTTCGCGCCAGGGTCTTGATCTCGCTCTGGAAGATGCAGCTCTCGCAGCTCGGACAGTTCCCGCCACAGGCGGTCGTCCGCGCCACGGCGACCTCCGCCATGCCGTCGGGCAAAAGCCTCGTCACAACAGCGTCCTGTGTCATGCGTTCGCCTTTCTGATCTCCACCGAGATCGCATAGTCGCCGACCGCGCCGACATCGGTCACGCCGTCGACGTAGATCCTCGCGTTCGGCATATACGAGCCGGTCGAGTCGCGGATCTCGGCCAGATCCGCCACAGCCCGGATGTTCTCTGCCTTGATCTTCTCCAGCTGTTCATCCGTGCCGCGGATCACGACCTCGATGCTCTCTGTCAGGAGCTCCACGTTCGTGCCCTCCGCCGCGCCGATATAGCTCAGATTGGACACACGGAAAGATTTGGTCGAAAGCCCGACGATCTCGACGGTCACCTTGGCCTCGGTGATCCCCGTGACGTTGCGCAGCTCGTTGTCGATCGTGATGGGATAGGTCTCCGTAAAGGTGGAGGCAAAGTCGGTCAGATCGATGGTGCCGAGTGTGATGCGGTTGACGCCGCCCAGAATGGACGAATCGCCCGCGAGCGTGACGGTGCTCGGCTCGATCGTGATCTTGGTGTTGGCCTTCGTCGCGCCTGCGCCCTCGATCAGATCCACGCCCAGGCCCACGTTCTTCACCTGCAGGATCGGAAGCGTCGCCTGGATCACGTCCGGGTCGCAGCTGAGGTACTCGGTGGAGAGCTGCTCGCCGTTCTTGTCCATCAGCGTATAGGCTGCCTCGACGGAATAAGTGGAGTCGACGACCACGTCCTGCCCAAAGCTCACATAGGCGTAGGCCACGTCCTTGAGATAGGCCTCCGGGCCGGTCACGGTGATCGTGGAGGGCTCGAACACCGGCGTCTCCGCCGTGTAGCCGTCCGCAGAACGTCCCTCAAAGCCGCCCCGCACCTGGATCGGCGTCGAGATAAGCTGAGAGACGGTGAAGTTCACATACTCCGGGGTCTTTTTTTCCACCGTGATATTCCGCTCGTCCACGCCAGGATCGAAAACGATATCGTATTTCAGCGTGGTATAGGCCGCACGCGTTAGCTTGCTCACATCCAGCTGCGCCACCAGATCGTCCGCGTCCATCGGCGCGACGACGCGCCGGGGGCCGGTGACCTCCACCGTCACGCTGCTCGTATTCAGGTCGGTGATGATCAGGTTTCGTGAACTGCGAAGCGCTTCCTCGCCTACGACCTCGATCCGGACGTTTCGGAAAGTCGTCTTGAAATTATCCGTCTCCTCGCTGGTCACGTAAATCCAGATGGAAAGCGAAGCCACCAGCGAGATCACCAGCCAGAAAATGCGGCTGTTACGAATTGCTCTTACTGTTTTCATCTTTTTCCCTCTTGAAAAGCCCGGCGAACATCGACAGAAACGCGCTGCCGCGTTTCTTTTTCTCATCCTCCACGACAAGCTCGCTGTGCAGGAGCTTATCCAGTGTCGGGGCGGAGAGATGCCGCTTCAGCATACCGTCCACCGCCATGGAGATCGCGCCCGTCTCCTCCGAGACGATCACGACCACCGCGTCCGACTGCTCGCTCAGGCCGATGCCCGCGCGGTGGCGCATGCCCAATTCCTTGCTCAGATTGGTGCTCTGCGTCAGCGGCAGCACACAGCCGGCCGCCGCCAGCCGTCCGTCGCGGATGATCACCGCGCCGTCGTGCAGCGGCGCCTTGTTGAAGAACATGTTTTTGAGCAGCTCCGCCGAGACGTCCGCATTCACGATGGTCCCCGTTCCCATGACCGTATTGAGCCGGACGTTGCGCTCGAAAATGATCAGCGCGCCGGTGCGCGACTCGGACATCTCCTTGCAGGCCAGGACCGTCTGCGTGATCGCTGTCTCCATCGTCGGGCTGCCCGCCGAGCGGTTCGTCGTCAGGCTGCTGCCCATACGCTCCAGCAGACGGCGCAGCTCCGGCTGAAACAGGATCACGATCACGATCAAGCCCAGCTCCACCGCTTTGCGAAGCAGGGAACTGATCATGTTCAGCCGGAAGACTTCCGCCAGCGCCCAGACCAGCAGCAGAAGCCCCAGGCCCTTTGTCAGATTGTAGAAGTTGGTGCGGCGCACCAGCCAAATCCCCTCGTAGATCAGATACGCGACGATCAGGATATCAATCACGTCGGCGATCCGCATCGTGGAGAGGATATTCAGCGCATTGTTGAAGACGCTTGCGATCGCTTGCATAGGCGTTTCCCCATTCCGTTCCCGGCAGCCTGTCCCCGGGCCTCTATCGTTATGCCCCGCGCCGCATGCTTCGCTCTGCCGTGCGCTGGGCCTGTTTAATCACTTTATTATAAATCATCTCTTTGGAAAAGGCAACCGCTTTCCACGTTCCGCACGCATTAATTTCTCTTAAGAAAGAACGGATCCCGCTCCGGTTGGAGCGGGATCAAGCGTCTGTCTCCGGGGCGTCCTCCCCGATCACGTCGTACAGCTGCTCCAGCGGGATCTTTTCCCCGTTTTCGAGGCAAAGAACGCGCGCGAGCAGATCTACTTTTTTCACGGCACCGCAGCTGCGGACAAAGCCGCCGCCCGCCTTTTTCCCGTCCGGCCGGAACCAGAGGAAGACGGCATGACGCCGGCTTCCGACCAGACAGCGCAGGCGGGCGTCCAAAATCTCCTTGCGGCTTTCGTCCAGCTCAAACGCCTCCTCGGTCCAGCGCGCCTCCTCCTCGATTTCCTCCTCGAATCCGTTCAGCGCCTGAAAGGCGGCAAACTGCGCCGCCCGTTCCCGGAGCGGCACGGCGGGATGCTCCGCAGAGAGCGGGCGCGGACGGTAGAGCAGCTCGTCGTAACGCGGATCCCAGTCTTTCATGCCCGATGCCCCCCGATCTGCCGGTTGCGCTCCCGCGCCGTCGCCCCTTCCCGGAAGCTGGTCCCCGAGAGGATGGCGTTCTTCCCATACTTCTCTTTGATGGAGAGCACCGCTCGCTGCCTTTCCCGCTCCCGGTCCTCCCGCTGTCCGTCGTTGCAGGGCCCGGGGAAAAGCCCCATCTGCTCCCAGCCGCCGCCTGTACTGCCGCCGACGGGCTGCGTGTGGTTGGCCGTGATGTTGACGCGCCGGATCAGGAGTCCCGGGTCTACGGTCCCGTCAAACACGGCCAGCGCCGCGGCGCTCAGCTCCTTCGGCAGGGCGCTGCGTTCGTCCAGGTTCCGGGAGCCGTGGGCGTGTTTTGGGAGCGCCCGACCGTAGTGGTCCCGGACCATCTTGCCCATATAAAGCGCGCGCCGTCCCGCGTCCTTCAGATTTTCCGCGTCATAGCCGATCGTCACCACGATCTGGTCCGTGTCCAGCCCCTTGGCAAGAAGATCCTGTGCCAGAGCCTCGGCCATCTCCCGGAGCACGACACGCGCCTCGCCAAAGGCGTAGGGCCGCTGCAGCACCTGCCCGGAGCCGAGGCTGCTGCTCTCGGGCTGATACGCATGGATCTCCGCCAGCGTACAAGGCTCCCAGCCCCAGGCGTGGTCGATCAGGAACTGCGCGTTCACACCGAAGAGCCGGTACAGCAGCGCCTCGTTGTAATACTCCCCCGGTCCGCCCACCGAACAGCACGCGATATCGCCCATCGTGTACAGGCCGTTCGCCTCCAGCTTCTCCCGATAACCAGGCCCGACACGCCAGAAATCCGTCAGCGGGCGGTGGGCCCACAGCTGCTTGCGGTAACTGAACTCGTCCAGTTCTGCGATCCGCACGCCGTTCTCATCGGCCGGGACGCGCTTGGCCACGATATCCATCGCCACCTTGCACAGGTACAGGTTGCTTCCGATGCCCGCCGTCGCCGTGATCCCCGTGCTCTCCAGCACTTCCCGGATCAGCCGCACGGCCAGCTCCCGCGCCGTCGGGCCCCCGGGCGTGAGATAGGCCGTAACGTCCAGGAACACCTCATCCACCGAATAAACATAGATATCCTCCGGCGCGATGTACTTCATATAGATGCTGTAAATATAGGTGCTGCGGGCCATATAGAGCGCCATCCGCGGGGCTGCGACGATATAGTCGAGCGCCAGGCTCGGATCCCGCCGCAGCACCGGATCCTGCCAGGAGCTGCTGATAAAGCAACGTCCCGGCGCCTCCCGGAGCCGCCGGGCGTTGATCTCCCTCACCCGCTCTTCCACCTCAAAAAGCCTTGCGCGTCCGGAGATCCCGTAGGCCTTCAGGGACGGCGTCACCGCGAGGCATATCGTTTTGCTCGTCCGGCTCGGGTCAGCCACCACCAGGTTGGTCGTCAGCGGATCCAGCCCGCGTTCCACACACTCCACCGAGGCGTAATAGGACTTCAGATCGATGCAGATATAGCAGCGCTTTGTCTCCATACTCTCCCCGCCTTTCTCCTGTCCGGATATCTATGTCTATTATAATATCTTATTCAGACATTTTCAAGCCAGAATATCTCGTATCTGGAGAATACGGCCGGCCCAAGATATGGGTCGGCCATCAGAAGTAGATAAGCAGTACACATTTTGCGGAAGTTGACAGTCCGCATCGTTCCGACTATACTTTCCTTAATCATTTCATGCAGCAAGAGGATCTCTCCATGACCAGACATCTCTTTCTGACCGGCCCCACAGGCAGCGGCAAGAGTACGCTCCTGCGCCGCTCGCTCGGCACGGCGCTCAGCCGGGCGGGAGGTTTTGTGACCGAGGCGGTCCGCGGCTCCTACGGGGAGCTTGTCGGCTTTGCGCTCTCTCCCGCCGCCGCGGCCGGCGGCGTAGCCGGTTTTGTTCCGGAGCGTTTTCTGGACTGCAGCCGTTTTCCCCCGCGCACCGACAACGAGGTCTTTCGCGATACCGGAGTCCGGCTCCTGCAGGAGGCCGTCTTGTACCCCTACGCGCTGCTGGATGAGTTCGGCGGCTTTGAGCTCATCATCCCACAGTTTCGCTCGGCGCTGTATGCGCTCTTTCGTTCGGAGCTGCCGATCGTCGGCGCGCTCAAGACAGAAGCGGAGGCGGAAGCCATGCGTCAGGCGCTTGGTCTCGGGGAGAAGTGCCGGGGATATGCCGAGGAACTGCGGCGCTTTCTGCGGGAGGACGAGAACACCTGCCTGATCGAAGTCCGCTCTCCGAATGATCCGCTCGCCGCCGAGGCGCTCGCGGACTGGCTGCGGGAGTATGCGGGCTGAGGGTCGCGCCGCTTATCCCCCCGGGGGGCTTGCAAAACCACGTCGCTTCATGTAAAATAACTTGACTTGAGCAGCAAGGAAAGCAGGGATGACCCATGCACGAAGAGGAATACTATACACACGACCACGGGGACGGCGTCGTCCACAGCCATCCGGTCTCGCATGAGCACGAAGACGGTCACAGCCATGCGCACAGCCACACGCACACGCAGACCAAAGCGGTGCTCAACCGTCTGGCCCGTGCCATCGGACATCTGGAATCCGTCAAGCGTATGGTGGAGGAAGGGCGCGACTGCACCGAGGTGCTCGTTCAGCTCGCCGCCGTGCGTTCCGCGCTCAGCGGCACCGCGAGGGTCATCCTGAAGGATCACCTGGAGCACTGCGTGAGCGGCGGCGACAGCGCCGATCTGCAGGCGCTGAATGAGGCCATCGACAAATTCATGGATTAAAAGCCGCATCCCCCGAACCGGTCCTTCGGTTCGGGGGATGCTCTGTCCATGCTTTTCAGCCAGGCTCACCGCACACGTCGCGTATCGCAATGTTCAGCGCCGCGCCGAGATAAATGATCTGGCAGCACAGATACAGCCAGAACATCAGCAGGATCATGGAGGCAAGCGAGCCGTACACCAGCGAGTACCGCGTGGAGACCGCGATGAACAGGGAAAACAGGATGCTCATAACGACCATGCCGATCGTCGTAAACACCGCGCCGGGGAAAGTATGATAGCGGTCCGTGCGGCGTTTGGAGACCGCGTACACTGCCCAGACGATCACGAAAATGATCCCGGCAAGCAGGAGATAGCGTATCCACTGCCAGGAGCCGCCGATGTCGATAAACGGCAGCCATCCGTTTATCAGTTTGAGGAACTCTCTCCCCGTAAAAAGGACAAGGATCGCAAAATAGATCGCCCCCACAAAAATGACCGAGAAAACCAGGCTGAACAGAAAGCCGGCAAGGCCCTGGTAGTGCTCCCCGCCCTGCATTTCTCCGATCGTGCTCTGCATGCTGCGCACGCCGGCGGAGGCAGAGGTCAGCAGGACTGTGAGGCCCGCGATGAGCATGGCGTTGCTGCCGGTCCGTGCTATATGGATCACGAAGCTGCGCAGCATGTTTATGGTATCGATGCTGATGAACCGCGAAATGAATTTCATAGCCTCCATGACCCGCAGATAATTCTTGCCGAGCAGCGTATACAGGCAGATGATCAGGGGAAAGAAGGTCATCGTCGTGTAATAGGAGAGCGCCGCGGCGGCTCGCGGCAGCCGATGGTCGTTATAGATGACGACGAGCTTTTTCAGAATTGACCAGACGCCTATCCCTTTCTCCCCCTTTCTGTTGTCTTTCTATATATTGTACCCCATTTTCATATAAAGCGCAATATGTGCAGCAGCAAAAGCCGGGCTGCAGCACGCCGCGTCGCGGAAAAACGTGTTTTCGCATTGAATTTTCCGTTATTCGGTGTTACTATAGTTTACACCAAATCAGAAAGGACGGAGTGATACCATGAAAGCAGTTTCCACCAGCAAAGCTCCCGCCGCCATCGGCCCCTATGCCCAGGCCCAGATCACCGGCGGACTCGTCTATACGTCCGGTCAGATCCCCATCATCCCCAAGACCGGGGAGATCGCCGTCGGCCTCGAGGCACAGGCCCACCAGGTGTTCCGGAATCTCACGGAGCTTCTGAAAGCCGCCGGGACCGACATGAGCCGGGTCGTCAAGACTACGGTGTTTATCCAGCATATGGATGATTTTGCCGCCATCAACGCCATCTACGCCCAGTATTTCTCCGAGCCCTATCCCGCCCGCTCCTGTGTCGAGGTGGCACGCCTGCCGAAGGATGTGCTGCTCGAGTGCGAAGTGATCGCCGAGCTGTGAAGCCTTGGGCATAAAAAAGCTCCTCCCGACGGGAGGAGCTTTTTTGCAGATCATGGCTTACTTGGAATTGAAGATTTTGAAGATGCTGTCGAAAGGATCCTCCGTCGTCTCAGCGGGAGGCGCGGGGGTCTCCTCCTCGTTCAGCGGAGGAACGACGGCGGCTGCAGCCTTCTCAGCAGCGCCGGTAAAGAGGCCCTGCGGCTTGGCGGCCGGTCGGGCGGAGGCGGCAGAGGCGGTCTCCGCCGCAGCGGGCTCGTCAAAGCCGGTGGCGATGACGGTCACGCGGATCTCGTCCTGCATCGTCTCATCGAAGGTGGCACCGAAAATGATATTGGCCTCGGGATGCGCGGACTCCTGAACCAGATTGGCGGCTGCCTCGACGTCCTCGAGCCCCATGTCCTCGGAGCCGGTGATGTTGATCAGCACGCCGCGGGCGCCGTTGATGGAAGTCTCCATCAGAGGACTCGCAATGGCCATACGGGCGGCTTCCTCCGCCTTGCCCTTGCCGGCGGCATGGCCGACGCCCATGTGGGCATAGCCGGCGCTCTTCATGACACAGGTCACGTCCGCAAAGTCAAGGTTGATGAAGCCGGTGTTCTTGATCAGATCGGAGATGCTGGTCACGGCCTGGCGCAGAACATCGTCCGCGATCTCAAAGGCGTTGGCCAGCGTGACCTTCTGGTCGGTGGCATACTTCAGACGGTCATTGGGAATGATGAGGAGGGAATCGACCTTGCCGAGCAGCTCTTTGATGCCGGCGTTGGCCTGATCCATCCGGCGCTTGCCCTCGAACTTGAAAGGCTTCGTCACCACGCCGACGGTCAGGATGCCCGCCTCGCGCGCAATATCGGCCACCGTCGGAGCCGCTCCCGTGCCGGTGCCGCCGCCCATTCCGGCGGTCAGAAAGATCATGTCGGCGTCTTCGATCGACTGAGCGATGTTGTTGCGGCTCTCTTCGGCGGAGCGCTTGCCGATCTCGGGATCGGACCCGGCGCCCTGGCCATGCGTCATCTTCTCACCGATCTGGATCTTCTGATCGGCATTGGAGACGGCGAGAGCCTGCTTATCGGTATTGATGGCGATGAACTCGACACCCTGAGTGCCCGCCTTCACCATGCGATTGACAACATTGTTTCCGGCGCCGCCGATACCGACGACCTTGATCGTTACAACATTTTCAGGACCAGCTTCAGCTTTAAAGTCCATTCTTCTGCCTCCCTATCTATAAGTCAGAGCACGGTTTCTCGTGATAACCCAAAATTTCAGTACCCCTATCTTATTACATTTTTTTGCAATGGTCAATAGGTTTTTACATTTTTGCGAAAACTTTTGTAAGGATTTTGTAATAGCCTCAATTGGGACTGAAGTGCGCCGTCGTCCCGTCGGACACGTTGATAACGCCGACATCGCCCGCTTTCAGCTTTTCCAAAACCGTGACAAACATACCAAATTTATGCTCCAGACCATCCTCTGTACCGAGGACGACCGTATACCGGTCCTGATAGCGAAACTCCGGGCTCTTTGAATCCGAGAAGTCGATCTGGGTGATGCTCTCCGTGAGGCCGCGCGCCTCGATCTGGTCGAGGACGGCGGCCAGATATTCGACCTCTTCCCTGTCCTTGTCCTCTGTCTCCATCTGTTCCCCGATCATCAGCGTGCCTGGCCGGATCCCGACGACCGGGATCAGCGAACCGGTCTCCCCTTCCGCGGCCTTGCCGAGCACCTTGCAGCGGTGATCCAGGGTCCACTGTTCCTCGCCGAGCTCCAGATACGCAAGCGCGGAGCTCTCTTCCACGGTGATGATGACCTTGTTGGGCAGGCGGCGTTCCACGGCGATATCCTCGATATAGGGGAGCTTGGAGAGCGCGCGCGAAATGGTCGCGATGCGGTCGAAGAAGAAGAGGTTATCCCCTTCCTCGATCGCGCTGGCGCGGATGATCTCCTCCGGCGTGTAGTGGACATTCCCTTTCACCTGGATATCCGAGACGCGGAAAAACACGCTCATCACAAAGATCGCCGCCACGATCGCCACCGCAAACATCAGCGGTCCGCTGAAGCTGCTGCGGCGCGGCGCGCGCTTCTCGTCCCGGGATGCGCGCGGGATGGGGCTGCTGTACCGTGTTCCTGCCATAATGCTCTCCTTATGAATCAGTATCGTTCAAATTCCGTGATCGAAACAGATATCCGCTCCCAGTGCACAAAGGCAGCGGTCAAAAGACTCGTAACCGCGCGACACGTGTCCGTCGTCACAGATGACCGTATCGCCGCAGGCGGCAAGCCCGGCCACGATCATGGCAGCGCCGCCGCGCAGATCCGTCGCCGTGAGCGCGGCGCCGTGAAGCCGATCCACGCCACGGATCTCCGCCGTCTGTCCGCAGACGGCGATGTCCGCCCCGAGGCGCCTCAGTTCCGGCACCTGGCGGAAACGGTTTTCAAAAATCGTCTCGCGGATGCGCGTCTCCCCCTCCGCCTGCAGCATGGCGGCCATCAGGACCGGCTGCGCGTCCGTCGGGAAGCCCGGATAGGGTTCCGTCACGATCTCCCCCGCCGCGCGGAGTCTGCCGCGCGACCGGATGCGGACGGAGCGATTGCTGCTTATTATATCACAGCCTGCTTTATTTAGGAAGTAGAGAAGCGCAGAAAAATGTCTGGGATCGATCCCGCACAGCGATACATCGCCTCCGGTCGCAGCCGCGGCGCAGGCGAGCGTGGAAGCCACGATGCGGTCGGGGATGATCCGGCAGACGCAGCGCGCAGCGGAGTCGAAGCCCTCGATCCGGATCGTATCGCTCCCCGCTCCGCCGATCCCGGCGCCAGCGCGGGAAAGAAAGGCCTGCAGCGCCTGGATCTCCGGCTCTTTGGCCGCGCCTCGGATCGTGGTCGTCCCTTTAGCCGCGCAGGCGGCAAGCATGGCGTTCTCCGTCGCCCCCACGCTCGGGAAGGGCAGGGCGATCTCCGCACCTTTCAGCCGCGCAGCACGGCAGCAGATGTCCGTCCCGTCCTCTTCGATCTCTGCGCCCAGTTGACGCAGCGCCGCGAGATGGAGGTCAATGGGGCGCTTCCCGAGCTGACAGCCTCCCGGAAGGCTGAGTCTGGCTTCGCCGCAGCGGGCCAGCAGCGCGCCCATAAAAATGACCGAAGATCGCATCTCCTCCATCAGGCTGTGCGGGATACTGCAGCCGGAGAGCGTGGTCGAATCTATGTAAACATCGTTCTCGCGCTGCTCCGCGAGGCAACCGAGACAACGAAGGATGCGCAGCGCCGCATCGACGTCGCGCAGTCGCGGCACATTGTGCAGCTCGCAGCGCAGCGGAGCGAGGATGGCCGCCGCGAGGATGGGCAGCGAAGCGTTTTTGGAGCCCTGGACCGGGCAGGCGCCTTCCAGCCGTCTTCCGCCGCGAATATGCCATATATCCATGCAGATACCCCCCGTGCAAGCGTTCAGGCCATCCTATGCACGGGGGGCATCCTTTGTTATTCGCTTGTTTACGTCCGCGGACAGCGGAAAAGCTCAGTTGGGATAGACCACACAGGCGGACTTGACGCCGTCAAGCTCCACATAGATATTCACGCTGGCGGGTACGGTGTTGAAGCACTCGAGCGTGACCTTCCACGGGTCAGTCTTGTCCTCGATGAAACGCAGCGCGGTCGCCGCCTTGTCGCTCATGCTCCAGACAACGGTCCCCTCCTTGCCTGCGCCATTCAGGGGTCTGGCCTCTAGGGCGATCGTCTCTCCGACCCGCATGGAGAAGTTGGTAAGGACCCGGTCCTCAAGAGGATAATAGATCTCCACCTTCTGCTCCTCCCGGGCAACGCCGGTCCCGATCACATGCACCATGCAGCTGGCCTTGCCGCCGTAAACCTGGGCATAGATCTGTACCCCGCCGCTGTTTTCCGGCAAAGGCCCGATGCACTCCACGTCACACTTCGCGGGATCCGAATCCGAAGGGTGGAAGCGCAGCGCCGCTTCACCGTCCGGATCGGTCGACCAGATGACCTCGATTGGAATATCGTCCGGAAGGACAGAGACGGTGAGCGGGACAATCTCGCCGATGTGCATGGTGAAATCATCCAGCTTTTTGCCGGCATAGTGAATGTCGATCGACTGAACGGTCGGCATGGGCGTCGGCTCAGGAGTCGGTTCCGGAGTGGGCTCCGGCGTGGAGACCGGCGTCGGTTCTGCCGTCGGTTCAGGCGCTTTCTGGCCGCATGCCGTCAGACTGACAACCATCAAAAGAGCAAACGCGAGGCACAGGCAAATTTGAAACATGCGCTTCATGGACATGTTCTCCTTTCGAAAAATCATTACAGCAGCCCGTGGGCTGGAATTCAACTGTTTCGCGTGTAAAAAACATTTTACTGTAAATGTCTGCAAAAAGCAAGCGGAAAGCGTCGAAAGATCCGTTCGTTTCCCCACAAATTAAGAAAAATTTAGAAATTTCTTCTCTTTAACCCCCACTTTAAGCCTTTGTGTCTGTCAAAGTCCCTCGAAAGAAGTCGAAAAACGCCCGGGGCTTTCACGAATGTGAATGCCCCGGGGTGCTGTAACGGTATATGGCTTTTGAAAGGAAGGCCTCAGACGAGCTCGGCCGCCGCCTGCTCCACCGGGAAAGCGCGCCGATAGCGCTCCAGAAAAGCAGAGAAACCGGCGATGTCGCGCTCGTCCGCGAGCAGCGTCGAGGAGGATGCTTCCGCAAAAACTTTGTCGTCGAGGTAATCCTCCAAGGTCTCTCCCTCGTCCCTCCACAGCATGTATGCCGCAAGCAGCGCCATGCCGTAGGGGCCGCCCTCGCCAGCGGTCTCCATCACGGAGACCGGCGCGCCGACCGCCGCGGAGAGCAGCCGCTGCCCCACGCCGGGCGTCTTGAAAAAGCCGCCGTGGCCGTACAGCTTCTCGATCTCTACCTGCTCGGTTTTGGTCAGAATATCCAGGCCGATCTTGAGCGTTGCGAGCGCCGAAAGCAGATGCGTGCGCATGAAGTTGGCAAGCGTGAAAGAAGCGTCCGGCTTGCGGGCAAAGACCGGGCGGCCCTCGTCCAGATCCGTCACGCCCTCGCCGGAGAAGTAATTGTAACTGAGCAGGCCGCCGCAGTCCGCCTCACCCTCCAGGGCCTTGTTGAACAACATCGTGAACAGGCTGCTCTTATCCTGCGGCGCGCCGATCGCGCCGGCGAACTCCGCAAACAGGCCGACCCAGGCGTTGATGTCCGAGGTGCAGTTGTTGCAGTGGACCATCGCGACGGGCATGCCCGCCGGCGTGGTCACCATGTCGATCTCCCGATGGACGCCGAGCGGCTTATCGGTTACGATCATGGCAAAGTCCGAGGTGCCGGCCGAGACGTTGCCGGTGCGCACGCGCACGGAGTTCGTCGCGACCATGCCGGTTCCGGCGTCACCTTCGCAGGGCGCGACCGGGACCCCCGGCTGCAGGGTGCCGCTCGGATCGAGGAAGCGCGCGCCGTCTTCGGTGAGCACGCCGCCGCTCTCCCCCGCCGCGGCCACGCGGGGCAGGATGCCGCGCAGATCAGCGCCGGTCAGCTCCTTGAATTTTTTCAGCATCTCCTCATCGTAATCCAGCTTTGCGCTGTCGATCGGAAACATGCCACTGGCCTCGCCCACGCCCATGAGCTTCTCTCCGGTCAGCCGCCAGTGGATGTAGCCCGCGAGCGTCGTCAGAAACGCGATATCCTTCACATGCTCCTCGCCGTTGAGCATCGCCTGATACAAGTGTGCGATGCTCCAGCGCTGGGGGATGTTGAAGCCGAAGAGCGCAGTGAGCTTCCCGGCGGCCTCGCCGGTGATGGTGTTGCGCCAGGTGCGGAACTCAGCCAGCTGACGCCCCTCGATGTCGAAGGGCAGATAGCCGTGCATCATGCCCGAGACGCCGATCGCGCCGACCGTGGTAAGTTCCTGCCCGGTTTTTTCCCTCACATCCGCTCGCAGTGCGGCGAAGCAGCTTTGGATGCCGCTGTGGACCATGTCCATCGAATAGGTCCAGATTCCGTCGGCAAGCTGGTTTTCCCACTCGAAGTCGCCCTGCGCGACGGGCCGGTGCCGCTCGTCGATCAGGACGGCCTTGATCCGGGTCGAGCCGAGCTCGATCCCCAGGGTGGTTTTTTTCAGATCCATCGTTCTTTTTCCTTTCCCGAAAGAGCGGGAGGGCGCAAGCGCCGCTCCCGCTTCGATGTGAAGTTTTTACGCCCAGGGGTTCTCCGTGGGATAGGGCAGGCACTTCGGCTGGTTGTAGCCGATATCCTCCACGCCCAGGAACTTGAAGACCTCAAAGAGCGCCTTGCCGTGATGGCCGAAAGCCACCGCGCCGTGGTGCGGGAAACGCTTCTGGATCAGCACGTGCCGATAGAAGCGGCCCATCTCCTTGATCGCGAAGACGCCGATGCCGCCGAAGCTCGTCGTGGCCACGGGCAGGACCTCGCCCTCGGCGATGTAGGAGCGCAGCTTGCCCTCCGAGTCGCACTGCAGACGGTAGAAAGTGATCTCGCCCGGCGCGATGTCGCCTTCGAGAGTGCCGCGGGTGAAGTCGGGCTCGCTTCCTTCCGGCTCGAGCAGGCGGTGCTGGATCAGCTGATACTTGACCGCGCGGTCGGCGCACATCTTGCAGCTCGGGGTATTGCCGCAGTGGAAGCCCATGAAGGTGTCGGTCAGGCAATAGTCGAACTTGCCCTTGATCTGGCTCTCCCACATCTGGGCGGGCACGGAGTTGTTGATGTCCAGCAGGGT
>JAFXTM010000058.1 GCA_017535865.1 Oscillospiraceae bacterium | reverse complement strand
TCGAAGATCGTGACCTTCGCCGTATAGGACAGCGCGTGGGCGCCCTTCGGATAACCTGGCTGGTTCCAGGGGTCCTTGATCATGCCGAAGAGCTCGCGTCGGACATGCTTGCGGTCGAGGCCGAGCTCCTCCACGACGCCGTCGAGGAAGTTGTACATGGCCTGCGGGCCGCACATGAAGACAGTGCAGGGCTCGCCGCCCGCGTATCTGCGGATCAGCTCCGCGGAGAGGAAGCCGTGCTCGAAGCCCTCCTTCTCCTCGTCGGAGAGGACATGTACGACGTGTACCTTCGGGCAGGCCGCGGCGATCTCATCGAGCTCGGCGCGGTAGAGGATGTCTTTTTCCAGCCGCGAGCCGTAGAGGATCGTCAGGTCGAAGTCCTCATAGCCGTCGCGGATGGCATAGGCCATGCCCACGAAGGGGGTGATGCCCGAGCCGCCCGCCAGCGCGATCACCTTCTTCTCATCGCGCAGCGGCTCGTAGTAGAGGTGTCCCTGCGGGGCGGACACGGCGACCGTGATCCCCGGCTTCCAGTCGTCCTGAATGAATTTGGACACGAAGCCGTCGTCCTCGACGCGCTTGACCGTAATGTCGTACTCGCCCTGCCAGCTCCGCGCGGGACTTGAGCAAAGGGAATAGGAGCGCGTGGTGGAGCTCGCGTCGGCGTCGACGCTGAGACTGATATACTGGCCGGCGCGGAAGGGGGCCAGCGGCTTCCCGTCTGGGCTTTCGAGCGTGACGGTCACGCCGTCCGGCCCGTTGGGACGCATCGCCTTGATGCGCAGTTCCTGCCGCCGAGGGTGCATGAATTCGGCTTTTTCGTTGGTCACATAGCTCTTGGGCAGCGCCTTGACCGGGAGCTTTTCAATTGCCTCGCGGCGGGTCTTGGCCAGGTTTTTGAACTTGAGCATGTCCAGCGCGCCGATCAGACCGACTTTCACATGCAGCGCCATTCAGATCCCCTCCTCTCTCATTTCGCCAAGGGTCAGCTTGGCGATGGTATCGCCGCTGAAGATCGCGGAGTTGAAGCCGTCGCCGCGGATACTGGACGCGCCGACGAATTTGAGTCCCTTGATCGGGTATTCCTCGCGCATCATCATCATGCGGGGCATCATGCTGTCCCAGTCGCGCAGCTCGTAGCCGTAGGCCGCGCCCTCCGGGACGCTCGCGTAGTGGCAGAAGGTCCAGGGCGTCGCGATCTCGATCTCCTCGATGTAGGGGCGGATGACGATGCCGGTCTTCTGCTCGAACCAGTCGATCATCCCTGCGGCGACCTTCTCCTTGGTGCGGACGTAGTCCTTCGGGTCGATCTTGCTCCAGCAGTCATCCGTATAGGTGGTGGTCAGCGAGACGATGCAGGTCCCCTCGGGGCTGGCCTTGGGGTTGACCACGTTATAACAGAGCGCGATGTTGAAGCGGTTGGTCTCGATGTTTTTCAGGTTGTTGTACTCCCTGACGCTGTCCGCGCTGGAGGGCAGGAAATAGCTGTAATCCTTCAGCCCCAGCTCCTCCGCCGTTTTGTTCAGGCCCATATAGACCACGAACATACGCGCCGAGAAGGGGCGGTTCGGCAGGAGCTTTTTATCCTTTTCCGGGACAAGCCGCTCGGGGATCATGTTGGCGTAGACTGTGGTGGGGCTGGCGTTGCAGAGCACATAGCGCGTGTCCACCACGCCGGCGGTCGTGCGCACGCCGCAGAGGCGGTCGTTCTCGTCGAAGAGGATCTCCTCGGCCCGGCAGTTGAGCCAGAGCGTGCCGCCCATCGCGCGGAAGCGCTCGGCGAGACCGGTCGTCAGCTCGTTGCTTGTCTTCTCGGGGATCCAGGCGCCGAAGTTGACATACAGGCAGACCATGTTCACATACTGCACGAAGCTCAGATGGTCCGCGTCCACGCCGAGGTAGCCCCAGTAGGTGTTCATGATGTCCTGCGCGAGGGGCGGCATCTTCAGGGCTTTGAAGACGCGGTTGACCGGATAGGCCGCGGTGCGCAGGTAGTTCGGGTACTTCTCCCTGAGCACCTTGGAGTCCGGCTTGCCGCCGGAGGCGGTCAGGTAGTTGCCGGCCGCGAGCGTCTCCGCGCCGAGGTCGAAGAAGCGCTCGACCGATGCCCGGCAGCCGGGGACGTATTCCTCCATCTTGTTGATGAAGTTCTCGCGTCCGGAGGGCAGCGTCGCGTCGATGGGCGTTTTGCCGTCGCTCGCGACGGTGATGACGCGGAAGTTGTCCGGGACCCGGTACCAGCGGATGTCCAGCCCGAACTCGTCCACGACGGTCTTGCGGCAGTTGCCCGGGTTTTCGGCGCTGCCGAACTCGCAGAGCTCGTGCAGCGCGGTCTCAAATTCGAAGCGGCCCCTGCGGAAGCTGGACGCGACGCCGCCGGGGAGGTTGTGCTGCTCCACCAGCAGAGTCTTTTTTCCAGCCTTTGCCAGACGGCAGGCGGCCGCAAGCCCGCCGTTGCCGGCGCCGATCACGACGGCATCAAACTTTGGCATAAGCGTTTCCTCCTACGGATATACAGAATCGGCTGTTGCCTGGTATTACCACACAAAAACCCATGATCAGTTTAGCTGTCGCGGGTTTTATTTGTCAAGTCCTACGAAAAATAACCATATGATTTCGTCGCTTTTGTAAAAAATCGCCTTGACAAGACAGCATACCGCACATAAAATGGGAGCTGTGGCTATTGGTATGACCACGAGCATTCAGAAGGGGGTCCTCCGGTATGGGCTTTGCCAAGATCTCCGCGCCGTCTCTCACGGATCTTTTCGTGCATCAGATCGAGAACATGATCCTCTCCGGGGAGCTCTCCGTCGGGGAGCAGCTTCCTCCGGCCCGCGAGCTGTCGATCAAAATGGGCGTCTCGCGCAGCGTGATCAGCGCGGGGCTCGTGGAGCTGGAGAAGCTCGGCTTTGTGGAGGTCCGGCCCCGGCAGGGCGTCTTTGTCTGCGATTACCGGCGCAAGGGCAGCGTGGAGACGCTGATCGCCATCATGCGCTATAACGGCGGTGCGCTGCGGCAAAACGAGGTGCGCTCGCTGCTGGAGGTGCGCGACGCGCTGGAGTGCCTCTGCCTGCGGCAGGTGATCGACCGGGTGCCGCTGGCCGAGCTGGAGGGGCTCGCACCGCTGCTCGAGGCGATCCGGACGGCCGCCTCGTCGGAGGAGGCCGCCGAGCGGACCTACGACTTCCACCACGAGCTGGCGGTGCTGTCGGGAAACGTCCTGATGCCGCTGCTGTACCACTCCTTTCATCCGCAGGGGGTCTACCTCTGGGCGCTCTACTGCAAGCGAAGCGGGATCGAGCGTCTCTACGAGATCAAGCTGCGGCTCTATACGGCACTGCTCAACCGGGACCGGGAGGCGGTCTTTGAACAGACGCACGCCATTATGAACGCGGCCATCGGGGACCTGCCCTTTTACGGCGCCTGAGGCGCGCCGCACGCGAAAACGGCCAAGGACAGAAAAAAAGAGACAGCCGGGGTCATGGGAAACGGATGCTCTGCGCGTTATAGTGCAGGCAAGGGATACGGCCGTCACGGCCGACGGGAGGTGAGGCGCATGCGAAAACCGAAGATATCGCTCCGGACGGGGCTGGCCACGACGATCCTGCTCTGCTGGCTTGCGCCGATCCTGCTGCTGGTCACGCTCTCGGGCATCCTGCTGGGCAACAGCTACCGGCGCTCCGCCCGGCAGGAGGTGGACGACGCCGCGCAGTATGCCGTCAGTCAGGTCCGGACGGCGCTGACGAGCGCGATCAGCGATTCCAAATCCGTCTCCTACGACGGCATGATCCGAAGCGCCTACCGCAGTTACCGCGAGAGCGCGAACAACGTGAACCTCTACCGGAACGTGAACGACTACCTGAAAGAGAGATTCTCGCGCTCGGGCAATTATCAGGCCGTTTTCGTCGTGTTCTGGTATGAGCAGGTCAACGCCGACGCCTATGTGTTCGGAGCGGGGGAAAACGGGCTGAACATGATGCAGCGCTGCCAGGCGGCGACGCCGGGCATCCTGGAGATCATGCGCGAGGCGGACACGCAGATCCGCTTTATCCTGACCGACGGGGACCTCTACCTCGCACGCAACCTGGTCGACAGCCATTTCGAGCCCTACGCCTCCATCGTCCAGCTGCTCAAGCCCTCCGCCTTCTTCTCTCCGCTCTCCGCGCTTGGCGAGCCGGAGGACGTCCAACTGCAGCTGGACACGCTGTGCTTCTGCTTCGACGGCGAAGACGGTGTGGCAGAGACCGCGGAGCGGGAGGCGGGCTACCGCTACGAGATGGAGGCGGACGGACACGGCCTATGCCTGCGCGTGGCGGAAAAGGAATATAAGGTGTGGCGAGAGAACCCCTGGCTGGGCTGGATCACGGCCGGCGCGGCCCTGATGGTGCTGCCGCTGCTGTGGCTGCTCATCCTGCTGTTCCGGCGGCATGTATCCAAGCCGGTCGAGACGCTGGTCGAGGCCAACCTGAAGGTGCAGGCCGGCGAGCGCGGCTTCGAGATCACGGAGCACGCGCCGAACACGGAGTTTGAAAAGCTCTTTGAGCACTTCAACAACATGTCCGCGGAGATGAAGACGCAGTTCGAGCGCTCCTATCTGGAGCAGCAGGCCTCCCAGCGGGCGCAGATCAAGGCGCTGCAGTCGCAGATCAACCCGCATTTTCTCAACAACACCCTCGAAGTCATCAACTGGGAGGCGCGCCTGGCCGGCAACGACCGGGTAGGCGCGATGATCGAGGCGCTCTCCACCATGCTCGACGCGGCGCTCGACCGCGACGGGCGCACGCAGATCACGCTCCGGGAGGAGCTCGTCTACATGGACGCTTATCTGTACATCATTCGGGAGCGTCTGGGCGAGAGTTTTTGCGTGCACAAGGAGATCGACGAATCGCTGCTCGGACGGCCGGTGCCGCGGCTGATCCTGCAGCCCATCGCGGAGAACGCGGTGGAGCACGATCTGACCCGCCGCGGCGGGGGCAATCTGTGGCTGCGCGCCTACCGTCAGGAGCGGCTGCTGGTGCTCGAGGTGGAGCACGACGGGCAGATGACGGAGGAGGACCGCGCCAAGATCGCCGAACAGCTTGCGAACCGGGATGAGGTCACCGGCTCGGTCGGGGTCCGGAACGTCAGCCAGCGGCTCTGGCTGATCTACGGCGAGCGGGGCACGCTGAGTCTCGACGAGACCGGGCACGGGACGATCCTCGCGCGGGTCTGTTTCCCGGCCTGGAAGGAAGGAGAGTAATATGAGAAGAGGCATCCTCGCGCTGCTGTGCATCCTGCTGCTTTTCTCCCTCGCGGGCTGCTCCCGGAAAGAGGCGGCGCCGCCGGCAGAGAGCGGCGTGGAGCTCAGCGTCGTCACCTCCTACGGCCGCGACGACGGCAACCGCAAGAGCTTCGAGGCCGCTGTCGCCTCCTACGAGGCCAAGACGGGAAACCGCGTGAACGACGGCTCGTCCACCTCGAACGAGGAGTGGAAGAACAAGGTGCTGACGGACTTCATGACCGGCTCCGAGCCGGACGTGCTGTTCTATTTCACCAATGTGGACGCCGAGCCCTTCATCAACGCCGGGCGGGTCGTCTCGATCGAGGAGATCCGGGAGGAGTACCCCGATTACGCGACCAACATGAAAGAGGCGATGATGGCCGTCGCCGCGGACGGGCGGCACTACGCCGTGCCCTCCAGCGGCTACTGGGAGAACCTCTTCGTCAACCGCCGCGTGCTGGAGGCCTGCGGGCTGCCGCTGCCCGGGCCGGACTACCGCTGGGAGGAGTTTCTGTCCGACTGCGAACGCATCCGTGAGGCGGGCTATACGCCGCTGGCCTGCTCGCTCTTTGAGATCCCGCACTATCTCTTCGAGTTCACCGTTCTGAATAACGGTACGCTTGCCGAACACCTGAAGGTCCCGCATCTGGACGCGCAGGGCCGGCTTGTCCGGGACGCGTGCGCCGAGAGCTGGATCGCCGCGATCGAGGACATCCGGGCGCTCTACGAGGCGCACTATCTCCCGGAGAACACGCTCACTGCCACCGACGCGGAGACCGTCGCGCTCTTCGCCGAGGGCAAGGCGGCCTTTCTGATCGACGGCTCCTGGAAGGTCGGGTATCTCTCCGAATACTATGCCGAGCACCTGGACGACTATGTGGTCTCCTATGTGCCCGGCAAGGGCGAGCGCAAGGCCACGGAGGCCATCGGCGGCATCTCCATGGGCTATTTCATCACGCGCAAGGCCTGGGAGGATCCGCTCAGACGCGAGGCGGCTGTCGCTTTCGTGTTCCACATGACTTCGGAGGAGGTGCTCAGCAGCTTCGTCACCACGGAGGTCACCGCGCTGATCGACGGCGCGAGCCCCGTCGGCCTGAACGCGATCCAGCAGACGGCGGCGGAGACGAACGCCAACATCACCGGCATCGTCGAATCCGTACAGGACGCGATCTCCGGCGAGGCCAAGAGCGAGCTGTTTGCGGATATCCAGAAATGCGTCACGGGCCAGATGAGCGCCGAGGAGGCCGTGGAAGCCGCCATCCGGCTGAACGCGGAGCCCTGAGAAACAAAAGAACGGAGGGACGGAAAACCGCGCGTGCGGGACGCCGTCCCTCTTTTTTTGTCTGCAAGCGCACAAGCACAGACAAGAAAAGGCAAGGGCACATCAAGACAAGACCGCGCCGGTCTGGTAAAATGATACCGGAAAATGAGAGCGGAGCCCCCGCTTTTTGTGAAAAACAGAAACAGGGAAGGGGGAGACCATGGACAACAAGCTCGAGCGCCTCAGCGCGGACCGGGCCCCGAACTGGTTCCAGCGGAACAAAAAGACGCTGGCGCTGCTGACGATGGTGGCGCCGGGCGCGATCTGGCTGCTGCTGCTGCGGTATCTGCCCATCGGCGGTATCGTGCTCGCCTTCAAAAACTACAAGATCTTCCCGCGCAACCCGACCTTCTGGAGCAACCTGGCTCACAGCAAATGGGTCGGCCTGAAGAACTTCGAGTTCATCTTCAAGACCGACCAGGCGCTCGTCGCCATCCGCAACACCCTGCTCTACAACATCGTATTTATCATCCTCGGCTGCATCATCCCGGTCGCCTTCGCGATCATGATGAACGAGTTCACCAAGAAATTCGTCGCCAAGGCCTATCAGACCATGATGTTTTTCCCCTACTTCCTCTCCTGGGTCGTGGTCAGTTACTTCCTCAACGCCTTCATCGACGCCCAGTACGGCATGATCCCTGCGGCGCAGGCCGCGGCGGGGAAGGAAGTGGTCTCCTGGTACACGACGACGCGACCATGGCCGGCGATCATTATCTTCGCCAATCTGTGGAAGAACGTGGGCTACTCGACGGTGCTCTATCTCGCGGCCATCACGGGCATCGACGCCAACCAGTATGAGGCCGCGGCCATCGACGGCGCGACGAAGTGGCAGCAGATCCGCTACGTGACCCTGCCGCATCTGCGCACGATGATCAGCATCCTGCTCATCCTCAACGTGGGCAAGATCTTCGCGGCGGACTTCGGCCTGTTCTACAACGTCCCGATGCAGAACGGCGCCCTCTTCTCCGTCACGCAGGTCATCGACACCTACATCTACCGGGTCTTCATCACCACGGGCAATATCAGCCAGAGCAGCGCGGCGGGCCTGCTGCAGAACGTGATCGGCTTTGTCTGCATCATGCTCGCGAACGCCGTGGTCAAGCGCATCGACCCGGAGAGCTCGCTGTTCTGAGGGAGGGGAGAGCCATGACGAAAAACCACCGCCTGAATTCGATCAGCGCCGGGACCGAGGCGATCTTCCATGTGATCATCGGCCTCTTCTCGATCGGCTGCATCATCCCCTTTATCTTTGTCATCATCATCTCTTTCTCGGCGGAGTCCTCGATCCGCGAGATCGGCTACTCCTTCCTGCCCAAGGCCTGGTCCGCCGCGACCTACACCTATGCGGTCCAGCGCCTGCCGCAGATCTGGCGCTCCTACTTCAACAGCGTCCTCATCACCGTGGTCGGCACCGTCCTCAGCACGCTGATGTGCGCGCTCTACTCCTACGCGCTCTTCCGGCCGGACTTCAAGTTCCGCGGCTTCTTCAACTTCCTGAGCTTCTTCACGATGATCTTCGGCGGCGGCCTGGTCCCGACCTATGTCATCTGCACACAGATCCTCGGCCTGCGGGAGAACTACGCCGCGCTGATCGTGCCGCTGCTGGTCAGCCCCTTCAACATCATCATCATGCGGACCTTCTTCAAGAGCTCGGTCCCGCTGGAGCTGGTCGAGGCCGCGACTATCGACGGCAGCGGCGAGTACTCCACCTTCTTCCGGGTGGTGCTTCCGATCGCCAAGCCCGGCCTCGCCACGATCGCGCTGCTCAACTCCCTGGCCTACTGGAACGACTGGTATCTCTCCCTGCTCTACATCCGGCAGAACAAGATCCTCCAGCCGCTGCAGGCGCTGCTGATGGAGCTGCAGAACAACGTGGAATACCTCAACCGCATGAGCGCCTCGCTGGGCAGCTCCGCGATCCAGGAGGCCATGCGCGCCCCGACCCAGACCCTGCGCATGGTGCTGGTCGTGCTGATCGTGGTGCCCATCGCCTGCGCCTATCCCTTCTTCCAGCGCTATATCGTCGCCGGCCTGACCATCGGCTCGGTCAAGGGCTGATACGAAACCCGTACTGGACAGCCAAGCTGTTTGGGATACAAAAACTATTTTAAATGGAGGAAAAAACATGAAAAAGATCATCGCTCTTGCGCTCGCACTCATCATGGTGTTCGCGCTCGTCGGGACTCAGGCTTACGCCGACAAGTCCGACGCCGTGACCCTGAAGATCTGGTTCCACGGCAGCAACGTCGCGCCCGACTCCTCGAAGAAGGTCCTCGACGAGCTGAACGTCTACCTGCAGGACAAGATCGGCGCCAAGCTGGAAGTCATCTGGGGCACCTGGGGTGACTTCGACCAGGCGGTCGTGACCGCCCTGGCCGGCGGCGACGACGTCGATATGGTCTTCACCTGCAACTGGTCCGCCGACGAGTACAACCGCTACGCCCGCGACGGCTACTGGGTGAAGCTCGACGACATGCTGCCCGAGTACGCTCCGGATCTGCTCGCGCTGATCCCCGAGGGCATCTGGGAGTGCGCCAAGACCAACGGCTATGACGGCATGGGCATCTACGCCATCCCCGCCCTGAAGGACACCGCGACCCAGAACTGCTGGGACGTGAACGGCACCCTGCTCGCCGCGCTCGGCTATGACGTGGACGAGGTCTGCGCCAAGGGGCTCGACTACTACTCCGACGAGTTTGAGGAAATGCTCCAGAAGGCCAAGGATTACATGGCCGCTCAGGGCGAGAACGACTTCTATCCTCTCTGCGTCGAGCCGATGGTGCTCGAGCGTCTGGTGAACGTCTCCTCCATCGTGACCGGCGACCTCGGCGGCGGCAACGTCCTCTCCTACTACTATGACAAGGATCACCCCGCCAACGACATCGGCAGCGTGATCGTCAACAAGTTCGGCACGCCCGAGTTCGAGGCCTATGCCAAGCGCACCTATGAACTCGCGCAGAAGGGCTTCATCTCCCCGAGCATCCAGAACGTCGGCACCTCCAATGACTACCGCACCGCCTGCCAGAACAGCGGCGCCTACCTCATCAGCACCCAGTCCTACGCCTACGGCTGCGAGATCGACTTCTCCAACGCCCGCGGCATCGACGTGCGCATGGTCCCCGCCTCCGCCCCCTACATGGACGCCACCTCCGGCCAGGGCGCGATGATGGCCATCTCCGCCGTCTCCAAGAACCCCGAGAAGGCCCTGGAGTTCCTGAACCTGCTCAACACCGATCCCTATGTGATGACCACCCTGAACTATGGCCTCGAGGGCTTCACCTTTGAGAAGAACGAGGACGGCACCATCTCCTTCATCGAAGAGGGCCGCTCCACCTACAGCCCCTGGCGCAACGGCATGGGCAACGTCCGCATCCTGCCCCCGACCGCGGACGAAGGCCTGACCTACTGGGATGACTTTGCCGCCTACTACAACAGCGCCGAAGCGCTGCCCTACGGCGCGTTCATCTTCGACAGCTCCGTCGTGGAGACCGAAGGCGCGGCCATCGCCAACATCTTCGCCGAGTACGCCTTCAACCTCTGCTCCGGCGCGACCGATCCCGAGGCCGTCCTGCCTGAGTTCCTGCAGAAGCTCGAGGCCGCCGGCATGAGCGACTTCGTGGCTGCCGCCAACGACCAGCTGGCCGCCTTCCTCGGCTGAGCACCTGGCGCCGTACGACCCGTATAAAATCAGAGAGGACTCCCCGCATCGCCTGCGATGCGGGGAGTTCGTTTGCCTGTCCGCAGGCCGCGGCATGTCGTTGACGCAGAAAACAGAGGTCGATTTTATCCCGCCTGTTCCCAACGGCGGCGGAATGTGTTATACTGATCTTATCCGAAAAAAAACGATCTGCAAAGAAGAACGGCGTCCATACCCGTCTGCGTTCAGAGCGGGATCGGTCCTCCGCGCGGGGCCTTTTATGCCGGTCGACTGAAACAGAGAGACACAGGAGGAGAGAAGATGGCTTTTGTTTTGCCTTTGTATACCCCGCCGGATTTCCGGCTGCCGAAGTTCGCCGACGCGCCGGACGTGCGCTTCGCCCTCGCGGAGAAAGACGGCGTCGCACCGGAATACTACCACAGCACCTCCATGTTCCCGGAGTATTTCAAGATCGACGGCCGCTGGGTCCTGGCGGAGGAGAGCCGGATGGACTCCAGTGTGGTCCTGCGGGAAAACGGCCGTCTGGATGTTGTGGAGAACCGGAACCTCCGCCGCGGCGACAAGGTCGTCCTCGGCCGCACAGAGCAGGCGCAGGAGGGGATCTACGTCCACAGCAGCGGCTTCCGCACAGCGGAGGAGGCGCTGGAGGATCAGTTCGTGTTCCGGCAGGGACGCAGCCGGGAGACCTCCTACGCCCGGGATTACGACGCGCTGATCGAGCTGCTGCGCTATGAGCGCGAGCACGGCCGCATCCTCTGGGTGATGGGTCCGGCCTTTGCCTTCGACGCGCAGGCCCGGGAGAGCATGAGCGCCTTGATCGACGCGGGCTACTGCCACGGCCTGCTGGCCGGGAACGCCCTGGCCACGCACGATCTCGAGGCCGCCCTGCTGCACACCGCCCTTGGACAGGATATCTATACCCAGCGCTCCCGGCCCAACGGCCACTACAACCATCTGGACGTGATCAACAAGGTGCGCCGCAGCGGCTCCATCCCCGCCTTTATCGACGAGTACGGCCTCGATGACGGGATCCTCTGCGCCTGCGTACGCAACAAGATCCCCCTCGTGCTCACCGGTTCCATCCGGGACGACGGACCGCTCCCGGAGGTGATCGGCGACGCCTACGCCGGCCAGAGCGCCATGCGGACGCTCGTCAGGACCGGCACGACGGTGATCTGCCTGGCCACCATGCTGCACACCATCGCCGTGGGGAACATGACGCCCTCTTTCCGGGTGCTGCCCGACGGCACGGTGCGCCCGGTGTATCTCTACGCGGTGGACGCCGCGGAGTTCGTGGTCAACAAGCTGCTCGACCGCGGCAGCCTCGCCGCCACCACCATGGTCACGAACGTCCAGGATTTCATCCGCATCGTCGCCCGCGGGCTGGACCTGCGGGACGACTGAGCCCGCCGCGGGCAATACGAATCGAAATGAGGAGAAGAAATGGCTGTTGATCTGCACGGAAGACATTTTCTCACGCTGCTGGACTATACCCCCGAGGAGATCCGCTGTCTGCTGGACACCGCGAAAATGTTCAAGGAACTCAAACACGCCGGCACGCCCCATCGCTACCTGGCGGGGAAGAACATCGTGCTCCTGTTTGAAAAGACTTCCACGCGCACCCGCTGCGCCTTTGAGGTTGCCGGACTGGATCTGGGCATGGGCGTGACCTGCCTCGACCCAGGCAGCTCCCAGATGGGGAAGAAGGAGAGCATCGCCGATACCGCCCGGGTGCTCGGCCGGATGTTCGACGGCATCGAATACCGCGGCTTCGGCCAGGAGCGGGTGGAGGAACTGGCAAAGTACGCCGGGGTACCGGTGTGGAACGGGCTGACCGATCAGTTCCACCCCACGCAGATGCTGGCGGACCTGCTGACGATCGAGGAGAAGCTCGGGCGGCTCGAAGGCGTGAAGTTCACTTATATGGGGGACGCCCGCAACAACATGGGCAATTCCCTGATGATCGCCTGCGCCAAGATGGGCCTGCACTTCACCGCCTGCGCGCCGAAGGCGCTCTTCCCCGCCGAAGAACTGGTGGAAAAGGCGCGCGGCTTTGCCGCGGCGAGCGGGGGCAGCGTCACGCTGACCGAGGACGTGGAGGCGGGCGCGGCCGGCGCGGACGTGCTCTACACCGATATCTGGGTCTCCATGGGCGAACCGGAGGAGGTCTGGGAGAGCCGCATCGCGCTGCTGAGGGACTACCAGATCAACGCCGCCGTCATGGCCAAGGCCGCGCCCGGCGCTGTCTTCATGCACTGCCTGCCCTCCTTCCACGACACCAAGACCGACATCGGCGCGCAGATCGCCGAAAAGTACGGCATCCGGGAGATGGAGGTGACCGACGAGGTGTTCGAGTCCGAGCGCTCCGTGGTCTTTGACGAGGCGGAAAACCGC
The DNA here is from genome assembly GCA_017535865.1 of Oscillospiraceae bacterium. Lineage (GTDB taxonomy): Bacteria > Bacillota > Clostridia > Oscillospirales > Oscillospiraceae > Limivicinus. The sequence goes on along the minus strand of JAFXTM010000058.1, from coordinate 29,244 downwards.
ATGCACACCATCAAGGCCGTGATCTATGCCACGCTGGCGCCCTGAGAGGGACGGGGACGGCTTTGACCGATACCGAAGACGGAACGACGGAAACACGGTCGTTCCGTCTTTTTTAAACATAACAGGCATTTCTTGAAAGGATCCTTGCGCTTTTGTGCAGTTCTTACAAAAATGCAGGAAAGACGCGCGGGGTTCTCCTTGCCATCTGTGCACTTTCTTGCTATAATCAAAATGCTCCGACCGCCGCATTCAGGCGATCGCCGTCGGCTTCGTATGCGCGGCCTTCATCGAAGGCACAGCCGGCTTCGGCCCCCCCGGCCGCGCTCGCGGCGCCGCCGCCCATCGGCCTCAGGTCCCCGCCGGCATCCCCAACGGCGGGAAGCCGCGGCTTTCCCTATGTCTGACAAAGAGGTATACCATACAAGACTGGAGGTACTTACACGATGATGCATCTTTCTTACGAGCAGGAGATCACCCTGATCAAGCGCCTGGTCATGGCGCAGGGCGTCTCGGAGAGCGACGCCGCCTCGCTCGCCGCCGTCGTCACCCATTCCGACTTCACCGGAACCTATTCCCACGGGCTGTCCCGTCTCTGCATCTACCTGCGGCAGTATATGGCGGGCGCGCTGGTGGCGCAGCCCGACTTCCGCTGTGTGAAGGACGGGGAGACTTCCCTCGTCTTCGACTGCGGCGGCGGCTCCGGCATCGTGGCGGTGAACAGCGTCTATGACGCCGTGCGCGAACGCGCCCGCAAGTACGGCGTTGCCGCCGGCGTGGGCCGCAACAGCGCCAACATCGGCTGCGGCGGCTACTACGGTCACCGTATGGCCGAGGACGACATGATCGGCATCGTGGTGAGCAACACCTATCCCTGCCAGTCTCCGTTCGGCGGCGCGGACCGTCTGATCGGTACGAACCCCATCATCATGGGCTGCCCCACGAAGAATCCGAACCGTCCGATCGTGATCGACATCTCCACCAGCGGCGTCGCCATCGGCAAGGTCCAGGCCTATCGCCGCGAGAACAAGCAGATGCCGCTGGACTGGGCCAACGACTACGACGGCAACCCGACCTCCGATCCGCATGCCGCCTACTGCGTCCGCCCCATGGGCGGCCACAAGGGCTACGGCCTCGCTGTGTTTGTCGACATGTTCGGCGGCGTTCTGTCGGACGCGCTCACCAGCCCCGAGATCCCGTTCGTGGAGGACATGAGGCCCGAGGAGACCGGCTTCGCCGTGATCCTGCTGGATATCGCGCATTTCATCGATGTGGAACGCTTCAAGGAGCATGCTTCGCTTTATGCGAGCATGATCAAAAACAGCCGCACCGCCACCGGCGTGAAGGAGATCTTCATGCCCGGCGAGATCGAAGCCCGGCTGATCGAGGAACGGAAGGCCACCGGCCTGGATTTCTCCGACGCGCTTGAGGCCGAGCTGACGGATCTCGGACGCAGGTGCGGCGCCCTCGGCGAGGACGGCGTGCTCGCGGATCTGCTCGCCTGATCGGAAGCGCGCCGCCTTCTGCCCATAATCGAAAAGCGCCTGTTCAGTCAGCCGACATATCTTTCGGGATTCGCTGAGCCGCGGTGTTTCGGCGGCTTCGGCGCTTCCCCGGTCACTATTTCTCAGACAGGAGGAGTCTTGCATGGCAAGCTACAACAAACTCACGCCGGAAATCGCCGCACAGCTGCGCGCTGTGGTGGGCGAAAGAAGATTCTTTGTTGGAGAGGCGGTCGATCCCAACTACGGGCACGACGAGATGCCGATCTACGGCAAGCATCTCCCGGAGGCAGCCGTGGACGTCGAGACCACGGAGGAAGTGTCCGAGATCATGAAGATCTGCCACGCCAACCGCATTCCCGTGACCTGCCGCGGCGCCGGGACGGGGCTGGTGGGCGGCTGCGTCCCGCTGGCGGGCGGCCTTGTCCTCTGCACCCGCCGCATGAACAAGATCCTGGACTACGACATGGAGAACCTCGTGGTCCGCATCCAGCCGGGCGTCCTGCTGAAGGACCTGGCCGCCGACGCGCTGGAGCACGGCCTGATGTACCCGCCCGATCCCGGTGAGAAGACGGCCACCGTCGGCGGCAACATCTCCACCAACGCGGGCGGCATGCGCGCGGTCAAATACGGCGTCACCCGCGACTATGTGCTCGCGCTCACGGTCGTGCTGGCCGACGGCCGGATCATCGAGCTCGGCAAATCCGTCTGCAAGACCAGCTCCGGTTACAGCCTGCTGCATCTGATGGTCGGCTCCGAGGGCACGCTCGGCATCATCACCGAAATGACCATGAAGCTGATCCCAAAGCCCATCTGCGACGTCTCCTGTCTGCTCCCGTTCCGGGACGTGGAAGCCTGCATCCACTCCGTGCCCAAAATCAAGCTGGCGAACCTGGATCCCCAGTCCATCGAGTTCATGGACGCGGACATCGTGACCTCCTCCGCCGCCTTCACCGGGAACCCCATTTTCCCGGAGACTGTCAACAACGAGGAGGTCGGCGCCTCCATCCTTGTCACCTTTGTCGGGGCGGACGAGGAGGAGCTGGACCAGAAGATGATCACGCTCGGCAAGGTCGCGGAGAAGGCCGGCGCCATGGACGTGCTGGTCGTCGCCACCTCCTCCAACAAGAAGGCGGCCTGGTCCGCCCGTTCGAGCTTCCTCACCGCCATCGAGGCGGACACGAAGCTCATCGACGAGATGGACGTTGTGGTGCCGGTGGACAAGATCCCCGACTTCCTGATCTACATCCGCCGGCTCGGCGACGAGAACGGGATCCGCATCCGCAACTTCGGCCACGCCGGCGACGGCAACCTGCACATCTACTGCTGCTCGAACGACCTCGAAGAAGAGGAGTTCAAGCGGAGAGTCAAGATCATCATGGACAAGGCCTACACCAAGTGCGCCGAGCTTGAGGGCCAGGTTTCCGGCGAGCACTCCATCGGCCATGCGAAAATGGTCTATCTGCGGGAGTCCGTCGGCGAAGACGTGTTCCGGCTGATGAGCGACATCAAGAAGGTCTTCGACCCGGAGGGCATCCTCAACCCGGGCAAGGTCTGCGACGACACCCTTGCCGGCTGAAGCGCGGGGGAACGATGGAGGAAGGAGATGCTTATGCTGAAAATACTCGTGTGTGTCAAGCAGATCCCGGACGTGGATCTGGTGAAGATGGACCCGGAGACCGGCAACCTGGTCCGCACCGGCGTCCCGACGCTGACGAATCCCCTGGACCTGAACGCGCTGGAAGCGGCTGTGCAGACCAAGGAACGCTTCGGCGGCGAGATCACCCTCATCACCATGGGCCCGCCCATGGCGGAGAGCACCCTGCGCGAATGCCTGGCTGTCGGCGGCGACGAGGCGATCCTGATCACCGGCCGCCCCTTCGGCGGCGCGGATACCCTGTCCACGAGCTATACCATTGTGAAGGCTGCCGAGATGAAGGGCAGCTTCGATCTGATCTTCTGCGGCAAGGAGACCATGGACGGCGCCACCGGTCAGATGGCCTCGCAGCTCGCGGAGCGGTTCGACGCCTCGCAGATCTCCTGCTGCTACAGCATTGAGGATATCGCCGACGGGAAGGTCCGCGCGACCCGGACACTGGAGACCGGCAAGGAGATCGTCGAGGCGACGCTGCCCTGCCTGATCACGGTGGAGAAAGACAGGTTTTACGGCCGTCTGCCGAACCTCAAGGCCTACCTCGCCGCCAAAACGGCGGAGATCACCACCTATACCGAAAACGATATCGACGGGCTGGATCCGGAAAAGATCGGCGTCCCCGGCTCCGGTACGATCGTGCCGCGGATCTATCCCCCCGAGCTCCCGGAACCCGGGCAGATCATCAATACCGGCAGCGTCAGGACCGACGTCGGCAGACTGCTTGAACTGCTGGCGGAAAAAGACTCGATTTAAGGAGGCGCGACGATGCGGAAATCCGATTACAAAAACATGTGGGTGTACATCGAGCATGGCGGCGTGACCGCCGCGCCCGTGGGTCTGGAACTGTGCTGCGAACTCCGAAAGCTCTGCGACGCCACCGGAGACAAGCTGTACGCCGTCATCCTCGGGGAGCTCCCCGGGGCGGAAGTGGATAAGGTGAAGGAATGCGGCATCGACGGCATCCTCCATGTCAGCGGCACCGGCTACGAGTACTTCAACACCGACGCCTACGCCAACGCCTTTACCGTGCTTTCCCGCAAGTACAACCCTTCCGCCATCTTTGTCGGCGGCACGATCAACGGCCGCGATTTCGCGCCCCGCTTCGCCGTGCAGCTCGACACCGGCTGCACCTCCGACGCCATGGAGCTGGAGTACGACCCCGAGACCGGCGATATCCAGTTCATCGAGCCGGCCGTCGGCGGCAAGATCATGGCGGTCATCACGGTCCCCGTCCTGCGTCCCCAGGTCGGCACCATCCGCCCCGGCACCTTCAAGTACGCCCCCACCGGCGCAAAGGAGAACATCGAGGTCATCCGGGAGGAGATCAACTTCGATCCCGCGGCGATCCGCTGCAGGCACATCGACTTCATCCCGGACGATATGGACCCCGACATGGACATCGCCAATGCCGACTGCGTCGTCTGCGTCGGAAACGGCCTGAAGGACTCCGAGCACCTTGAGCGCTACCGTACGCTCGCAAAGCTTCTGGGCGGCAAGATCGGCTGTACACGGCCTCTTTATGACCGCGGCATCCTGCCGTACAAGCTGCAGATCGGCCAGTCCGGCGTCATGGTCAAGACCAAGCTCTACATCAGCTTCGGCGTCTCGGGCGCCGTGAACCACACCGCCGGCGTGGACGCGGAGGTCTTCGTGGCGGTCGACAAGAACCCCGACGCCCAGATCTTCAACTACTGCGACTACGGTATCGTGGGCGACATGGACGAGGTCTGCGACGAGCTGATCGAGCAGCTCAGAGCCCGCAGGAGCTGAATCGTTCTATCCGAATACAGGAAACAGGAAGGGCCTGCCGGACGGCAGGCCCTTCCTGTTTTGACAGTTTGATTCGCGGCGGGAGAGACGCCCCGCTCAGGACAGGCTGTTGCGGTACTCGTTGGCGCTCATGCCGACGATCTTTTTGAAGACGCGGGCGAAATGCGCCGTGTCGGCGTAGCCGACGCGCTCCCCGATCTCCCCGATCCGCAGGCTCGGATCGCGCAGCAGCTTTTTCGCGGCGTTGATGCGGACCGTGTTCAGCACGTCGTAGAAGTTCCCGTCGGTGTGCTTGCTGAGGAGCTTCGACAGATGCCACTGCGAGACGTAGCAGGCGTCCGCGACCTCCTGCAGCGTGAGCTTTTCGGCGTAGTGGCTCTCGATATAGGCCGTCGCCTGGCGTACCAGAAAGCTGCCGCTGTGCTCGCGCAGCTCCTCTGCCGCCTCGGCGGGCAGCGCCTTGTCCAGCCGCTCGGTCACCGCCTGCAGGGCCTCGTGGATCTCGCCCATCTTCGAGGGCTTGAGCAGAAAGCGCGCCACGCCCAGGCGGATCGCCTCCTGTGCGTACTGAAAATCGCGGTAGCCGGTCAGCACGATGACCTGCATGTCCGGATACTCGCTGCGCAGACCGGCCAGCATCGTCAGCCCGTCGTCGCCCGGCATGCGGATATCCGTGAAAAGGATATGCGGCTGATACTGCCGGATCGCCGCCGCGCCGGACGTCGCGTCCGAGGCCGCGGCGACGACCTCGCAGCGGTAGTCCTCCCATTTAACGACCTTTCGCAGGCCCTCGACGATCAGTCTCTCATCGTCGATCAAAACGACTCGGTACATCTTCAAGCTCACCTCGTTACAGGGAGAGAAGCTCTCTCCAGCGGCGGATCGATTCCTCCGCCTGCTCCGCGCTCTCCGCCTCCGCCGCCATGCGCAGCAGCGGCTCCGTGCCGGAGAAGCGGCAGATCACCCAGCCGCCGTTCCGGAACCAGCACTTGACGCCGTCCTCGCGGCTGACGCGCTCGATCCCCTCAAAGGCGGGCAGGAGCCCGTCCCCGAACAGCTGTTTCTGCAGCTCCGCCTTGCGCTCCGGCGTCATGCGGAAATCCGCCTCGCGGTAGCAGAGCTCGCCGTACTGCTCCGTGATCTCCCGGTAGAGTGCCGAGAGCGACTTGCCCGTAACGGCCAGCATCTCGGTCAGCAGCGCCGCGGCGTAGATGCCGTCTTTGCCGGAGATGTGGCCGCGCACGGCCATGCCGCCGGAGCTCTCGCCGCCGATGACGGCGTCGGTCTCGGCCATCTTCGCCGAGACATATTTGAAGCCGACCGGCACCTCGTAGCATCGCTGCCCCAGGCCTTCGGCGACCCGGTCGAGCAGGTGGGTGGTGGAGTTGTTGCGCACGCAGGGGCCCTCCCAGCCGCGGTATTTGACCAGATAATAATACAGCAGCACCAGCAGGGTGTTGGGGTGGATGAAGCCGCCGCGCTCGTCGATCACGCCGAGCCGGTCGGCGTCGCCGTCCGTGGCCACGCCGAGGTCGCAGCCCCGGTCGAGCACGAAGTTCGACAGCGGGATCAGCGTGGCGGCGTTCGGGGCGGGCAGCTTGCCGCCAAAGAGCGTGTCGTGGCGGTCGTGGATGACCTCCACGTCGCAGCGGCAGGTCATCAGGATCGTGCGCAGGCAGGTCTGGCTGACGCCGTACATCGGGTCGAGCGCGATGCGCAGCCGCGCCCGCTTGATCGCCTCGGCGTCGATCAGCGCGAGGATGCTGTCGATATAATCGTTCGCGGGGTTGTCCTCCCGGATAAGACCGCGCTGCAGCGCCTGCTCGTAGGGGATGCTCGGGATCTTCGCCGGATCGATCGCGGCGATCTCCGCCTCGATCTTCGCCGTGACCGTGAGATCCGCGTCCCGTCCGCCGGCGGTGAAGACCTTCACGCCGTTGTAGATCGCGGGGTTGTGGCTGGCAGTGACCATCATGCCGCAGGGCATCTCCCGGGTCTTGACGACGTACATGATGAGCGGGGTGGGGGAGGAGCGGTTGATCATCAGCGTGCGATAGCCGTACCCCGCCAGCACCTCGGCGATCCAGTGCGCCGACTCCTTGGAGAGAAAGCGCCGGTCGTAGCCCACGCAGATCTCCGCGCCGGCATGGCCCTCTTTTTCCATCAGACGGCAAAGCCCCGCCGTCAGCAGGCGGAGGTTCGCCTTGGTGAAGTCCTCCGCAATGACGGCGCGCCAGCCGCCGGTCCCGAATTTGATCATGTTTCCGCCTCCTGTTCAGCCCATGATGACCTCCGCCCGGCAGACGCTGCCCGGTGGGAGGATCGGCAGCGCGTCCACCTCACGCCCGTCGGCGCGGAGGGAACGCACGCCCTTTTCCACGCCCTCGGGATTGCGGACGTGGATCTCGTAGTGCGCGCCGCGCCAGACGCGCGTGACGGAGAACTCCCGCCAGTCCGCCGGGACGCAGGGATCGATGCGCAGCCCGTCAAAGTCCGGCCGCACGCCGAGCAGATACTGCGTCGCCGCGTAGTAGGCCCAGCCCGAGGAGCCCGTCATGAAGGGGTGCCGCGCCCGGCCGAAGGCCGTGTGGTCGCGGCCGACGACGAACTGGCAGTAGCTGTAGGGCTCCGACTGGCGGATCTCGATCCTGTCGTTCTGAAGCGCCGGGCAGAGCGCGTTGTAGAGCTCCATCGCCCGGCCGCCGCGGCCCAGCATGGCCTCCGCCACCCAGGCCCAGGGGTTCGGGTGGCTGAAGATCGCGCCGTTCTCCTTGAGGCCGGGGTACACGCGGGTGACAAAGCCGATCCCGTCGTCCACCTTCGTGTAGCAGGGCGCGTTGAGCATCAGCCCGTAGGGGGTGAAGAGATACTCGTAGACGCTGTCCATCGCGGCCAGACCCTGCTCGCGGTCGGCCGCGCCGGAGATCACCGCCCAGGTGTTGGACTCCATATGGACCCTGCCCTCTTCATCGCGCTGCGTGCCGATCTTCCTGCCGTCGGCGGTGATGCCGCGGATGAACCACCTGCCGTCCCAGAGCACATGACGGCAGGTCTCCCGGACCTTTTCCGCCAGCTTCCGACAGCACGCGGCGTCCTCCTTCCGGCCGAGGCGTTCGGCCAGCGCCGTGAAGTTCCCCAGCGCCCAGAGGTGCAGGAAGCTCACCATCGCGCTCTCGCCGCCGCCCAGGTTCAGACAGTCGTTCCAGTCCGCGCGCAGGCCTTTGCAGATCCCGTTTGCGCCGACCTCGCGCGCCGAGAAGGCCAGGATCCGCTGCAGGTGCTCGTAGACAGTACCCTCGCCGCCGTCGGCGTAGGTGACCGTCTCGTCGATGAAGCCGAAGTCCCCGGTCTCCCGCACGTACTGCACGACCGAGGAGACCAGCCACAGCGCGTCGTCCGCGCAGGCGTCCCGGATGCCGTGGACGATCTCGCTCTTGTCCGGGATCGGCACGACGGTGGGGGACTTGAAGCCCGGCTTTTCCTGCACGGGGTCGAACCAGCGCGGCTCGAAGAGATGCAGACCGTAGCCCGCCCTCGTCAGCGCGCGCAGCAGCTCCACAAGGCGGCTGCGGCATTTGTCCGGGTTGGAGTGCGGCACCATCATGGCGTCTTGCGCCGTATCGCGGTAGCCGAGCCCCACCCGTCCGCCGACTTCGATGAAGGAGGTGAAGCGCGAGAACATCACATTGATCTCGCTCTGATAGAGGTTCCAGATATTGATCTCGGTGTCCAGCCCCGCATTCGGGGTCTCGACCTGCAGGCAGGAGAGCTTTTTCTCCCAGAAAGCCGCGAGGCGGCGGAAATCCTCGTCGACGCGTGCGGCCGTGTACTTGGCCCGCATGGCCTTTCCGGCCTCGACGCCGCCCTCACCGAGCAGGAACAGCAGCCGCGCCTCCTCGCCGGGGGCGAGCGCCAGCGTCTTTTTCAGGCAGCCGCAGTGATTCCCGCCCTTTTCAAAGCTTCCCCGACAGGTCCCGCTCTCCACAGTCAGCGGATCGCGTTCGGTCCGGTAGGGGCCGATGAAGGCGTCGCGCAGGCAGTCAAAGCCGTCGGGCGTGAAGTCGGAGGTGAAGAACTGATAGCCGTCCTGCTCGTAGTAGAGGTCATGCTCGATCACACCGTCGACGCAGCGGCTGCCGGCGGCATAGAGGCTCATCTGAAAGTTCTGGTTGTCCATGGCGACCTGGTGGAAGCTGAACTCCAGGTAGGAAAACACGGAGAGCCGCCGCTCCCGCCCGCTGTCGTTGCGCAGGCGCAGATCCCAGATCTCGACCGGGTCGTCCATCGCGACGAAGAGCGTCTGGCTCGCGGTGACGCCGCCGTAATCGCTCTCGTAGGTCACATAGCTCAGGCCGTGGCGGCAGCGGTAATGCTCCTTCGGCTTGCCAACCGGCTGCCAGGAGACCGACCAGTAGTCGCCGTCCTCCTCGTCGCGCAGGTAGATATAGTGGCCCGGCCCGTCCATCGGCACGCCGTTGGGCCGAAAGCGCGTGATGCGGTGATACTCCGAGCTCTTGTAGATGAGATAGCCGCCGGCCGTGTGGTTGAACACGCCGTACATGTCGCCCACGCCGATGTAGTTCGTCCAGGAGACAGGCAGGTCCACCCGGTCGATCACATACTCGCGCCGGGCGTTGTCAAAATGGCCGTACTGCATGGAAGCATCCTCCCGACCCTATTTTTGCATCTTCAGTATACCGAAAAAAAACAAAAAGGGAAAGGCCTGTTTCTGCCCCTTTTTGACTCTGCTTGCGCCGTTGGGGGGCAAGACTTGCAAAGCTTCCCCTTCGGCATTATACTGATCCTGTCGATCTTTTCAGATCTGACCGGAAAGGAGGATGCGCCCGTGAAGCTGTTTTCACCCGACTCCAAGTTCATGCGCGCCATGAGCACCCTGGGCGATCTGATGCTGCTGAACTTCGTCTTTCTGCTCTGCTGTCTGCCCGTCGTGACGATCGGGGCGGCAGTCACGGCGCTCGACACGGTCGCCTTCCGGATCGCCCGCGGGACGGAAGGGCGGATCCTCGCCCTGTTTTTCCGCAGCTTCCGGCAGAGCTTCCGCCGCGCGACGGCGCTGTGGCTTCTGCTTTTGCTGGCGGGCGTCGTCGCGGTGCTGGACCTGCGCATCTTTACCGCCCTCGGCGGCTGGCTGCGCCTGCTGCGCGTCCCTTTCATCCTGCTGCTTTTGATGACGTTCTTCACCGCGGGCTTCGCTTTCCCGCTGCTCAGCCAGTTCGAGAACGGCGTGACCGGGACGCTGAAGAACGCCCTCTTTCTGAGCCTCGGCTATCTGCCGCGCACGCTCGTCATCACGGTGCTGAACGTGTTCCCCTTCGCGCTGCTGCTCGTGGATCCCTATCTGTTTTTATACGCCGGCTTCCTGTGGGTGTTTCTCTATTTTGCGGCGGCGTCCGTCCTGATCGCCAGGCTGCTTGAAAAAGTGTTCGCCCCCTATCGGGAACCGGAGAAGGAGGAAAAGACATGATCGTCCGCAAAACGCTGCCCGCGGAGAGCGCGGCTGTCAACGCCCTGTTCGCCGTCGCCTTTGAGAGTTCGCCCGAAAAGGGCCCGGCCGGGGAGGACGACGCGCGCATTTGCCATTGGGGCGCCTTCTCGGAGGAGGGGGAGCTCATGAGCTCGCTCTCGCTCACGTACTTTTCGATCCGCTTCGACGGCGGCGTCTGCCCGATGGCGGGCGTCGGCGCGGTCGACACGCTCCCGCCCTACCGGCACCGGGGCGGCGTCGCCGCCTGCTTTGCCCGGGCGCTCCCGACGCTCTATGACGAGGGCGTCCCGTTCTCCTATCTCTATCCCTTCTCCACCGCCTTCTACCGCCGCTTCGGCTACGAGAGCTGTGTCACAAGGCTTGCCTGCACGCTGGAGCTTGCGCCGCTGCGCCTGCCCCCGGACGGGGGCGGCTTCCGCCTCGCACGGAAGGACGAGCCGCTCCGGGAGATGATCCGCGCGGTGGACCGCGCCTGGGAGAGCCGCTGGAACATGGAGGTGATCCGGGGCGAGGCGGATTACGACTGGCTGGACAAGCTCGACCCGCTCGCGACGCAGGAATACCTCTACGTCTGCTTCGACGCGCAGGGCGCGCCGCGCGGATATACCGCGTTTCGCACCGTGCAGGAGCCGGACGGGCGCAACCTTGTCTGCAGCCGCTTCCGCTTTGCGGACCGCTCCGGCTTTTACGCGCTGCTCGGCGTGTTCAAGAGCCTCGCCGCCGACCACCGCTACGCGAAGTTCTCTCTCCCCTCGGACCCGGCGCTTCCCTATCTGCTGGACGAGTGGTCGCTCGGCGCCGCGCGTTTTTCCCTGGAGCCGGCGGGTATGGTCCGTGTCGTGAATGTGCGGGAGGTCCTGCTCCGCGCCGCATACCGCGGCGAGGGCGCGCTCTGTCTGCGCATCCGCGACGCGCTGATCCCGCAGAACGACGGCGTCTTTGCCGTCCGCTTTGCCGACGGCCGCGCCGTCTCGGTCGAGCGGAGCGAGCGGGAGCCGGACGCCGCGCTCTCGATCCCGGCCTTCTCGGCGCTGATCGCGGGCGTGTGCGGCTTTGAAGGGGCGAAGGACTGGATGGACGGCGTAGAGGTCTTTCACCCGGACGCGCCCTTTGACCGCGTGTTCTATCGCAAGCCCCTCATGATCTCGACCTTCTTCTGAGAACAGGCGCATCCATGCAGAACAAAAGGCAGGGCCCCGCACAGCGGGGCCCTGCCTTTTGTTCTGTGTCTCTCAGCCGCCGGAGACCGGGAAGAAGAAGCCGACGACGTCGCCGTCTCGCAGCTCGCGGTCGAGCGGACTGCGCTCGCCGTTGACGCTGACGAGCAGGAGCTTCGCTTTGAGCGGGCCGCAGCGCACAAGACGCAGCGCGTCGCGCACCGTGCTCCCCGCCGGGAGCTCGGCCCAGGAGCGCTCGTCGAGCGCGCTTCGGTCGCAGCCGTGGGGCGGCAGGATCTTAACGCGCATCGCCGTCCTCCTCCATGTGAATGACCTCCATCGGACAGGCGTTTGCGCACTGGCCGCAGCCGAGGCAGCCCTCCTTCACGAGTTCGGGGAAGACGTTGCGGTACTTGCCGGACTTGCCCTCGCGGCGCATGGCGAGCACGGACACGGGGCAGGCCTGCGCGCAGATGCCGCAGCTGACGCAGAGCAAATACGCGAAGACCGGATGCTTCTTTGTCATACGCTCACCTCCGTCAGCCTGTCGATGCCCAGCTTTTTCACCGTCTCCGGGAGCGGCACGCCGGTCCGATCGTCCCAGCCGAAGGCCCGCCAGTGTGAGGACACCTGCCCGCGGTGCTGACTGAGCGTCACGCCCTTGAGCGGACCGGAGGGCAGCGGGGGCTCGCCCAGCATGCGCTTCGGCAGCTTGAAGGAGGCCGGATCGACGCCCTGCTTGACGTTGAAGAGCTGCCGCAGGGTCTGGATGCGCTCGCCGATCTCCATGTAGTGGTCGCCGTCGTAGTGCCAGCCCTCGGCGGCATTGATGTAGTCCACCAGCTTCCACATGTGCACGCCCATCATCTGCCCGTAATAGCAGCCGCCCGCGCCGTCGACGAGCATGGTGTAGCAGGCGTTGGCCTTGGTGACGAGGGCCATGGTCTCCGTGTCCTCCAAGTCGCGGGCCTTGGGGTGCAGCGTGGCCGGCGGCGCCCAGGAGCAGATGTCGCAGAGACTCATCGCGCCGTATTCGATGCCCATGCCGACGGTATGCTTGCCCGGCGCGGGTTCGGCCACAAAGTGGACGCCGAGCTGCGGGTCGTTGCGCGCGTCGTGCATGCCGGGCTCCTGCCCGCCGATGTGCATCGCGTACTCCCTGCCGCCGAAGCGCTCCGAGGCGCGCTTGACGCCGTCGGCGAGCGCGTCGCCGAAGCCCTCGCGCGCGATCATCTTTTTGACCAGCGTGAGGATCGCCTCCGTATTGCCCCAGGTCAGCGCCAGCCCGTCGGTCTGCTCGGTCGTCAGGATGCCGTGTTCGAAGCACTCGATGGCCCAGGCGACGGTGTTGCCGGCGGAGATGGTGTCCATCCCGGCCCGGTTGAGCAGCTCGTTGAGCTGGTAGATGGAGTCCAGGCTCCCGTTCATCAGCAGCGGGCCGAAGGCCTCGATGGTCTCGTATTCCGGTTTGTGCGTCTCGTCGAATCCGACGTACTTCCGCCCGCGGATGTTGAGCTTGCCGCCGCAGCCGAGCGGACAGGAATAGCAGTGATACTTGGCAGTCTCGATCTTGTTGATGTGCTCGGGGTTGTAGACCGCGTCCATGCGGCGCACGTCCTTCGGCGTGCCGCCCCAGTTTCGTATCGGTCCGTCTCCGCTCGTGATGGCGAGCGAGGTATTCGCCTGGGTGCCCCACTCGCGGAACATGTAAGCCGTCAGCGAGCCGTCCATCGGCAGATAGGGCAGATGGCCCATCATTCTGCCGCCCGCGCCGATGAAGACGCCGAGCCCTGTGGGCAGGGTCATTTTCAGAAGCTTGCGGCCCAGCTCCCGCGAGAGCGCCTTGACGGCTTCGGGGTCGTGGCAGCGCATGGGCAGCGAGCCCGCCAGCACCACGGCCTTGAGCTTTTTGCTGCCCATCACGGCGCCGACGCCGCTGCGTGCGGCGATGCGGCCGCCCTCGTTGCAGATGCCGGAGATGAGCGAGCGCTTCTCCCCGGCCTGGCCGATGCAGGCGATGCAGGGCCTCTTGCGGCAGACGCCGTCAAGATCCCGATGAAGCGCCGCTTCCGCTTCCGTCGCGTCCAGGCCCCAATAGGCGGAGGCGTCCCGTACCTCCACGGTCTTCCCGTCGCAGAAAAGGTAGACCGGCTCCTCCGCGATCCCCGAGAGGAAGATGGCGTCGTAGCCACACTGCTTGATGGCCGGGGCGAAGAGCCCGCCGCAGTTGGCGTCGCCCCAGCCGCCGGTCAGCGGGCTTTTGCAGGCGACCGTCCAGCGCCCGGTCAGAAAGGCGCCGGTGCCGCAGAGCGCGCCGGCCGCGAAGGCGAGGATGTTCTCCGGACCGAGCGGGTCCGCTCCGGCGGGGATATGGGTGTAGAGATACCAGGCTTCCAGCCCCTTGCCTGCCAGCACGGCCTCGTAGACCTCCGGCGGGACGCTGAGGGCCTCCGCGCTGCGCGTGCCCAGGTCCACGCGCAGGATCTTACCGGTGAAGGATGTCATGCCTTGTCGTACTCCCCAAATTCACAGCCGATGCCGACGGCCTCCACCTCGTCGATAAGCACCCATTTGCCGCGCGCGCGTTTATAGAGCTTGAGCACGCCCGTTCCGGTGCCGCCGTTCCAGAGCCGGTTGTGGCGCTTGAGGCCGGTCGGCGCCTCGTAGTTGATGTGCAGCATCTCGCTCTTTTTGCAGCGGATCTGCGTGTCGAGCTTCGCGGTCGCCGTCGTCTGCACGACGTGCCAGTGGATCTCGTCCGCGGTCTCCTCGCAGTCGAACTTCGTGCCGGAGAGCGTCCAGAACTTGGAAAAGTTGAACTCGTAGTCCGTCCCCTCGTAGTAGAACTCGCCCAGCAGCTTGCGCTCGAGCGCCACGGGGCCGATCTTCGGCCGGCCGCCGCCGATGTTGAAGACGGAGTTCTCGAGCTTTTTGCCGGTGATGCGGCTGCGCAGCTCGTTGCTGGAGAGCCAGACCCAGGGGGAGGTGAAGTCGCCGCCCCAGTTCTTGTCGGCGTAGCCGTTGCAGGTCTCGGGCCGGACCACGTACTTCACGCCGTTGAGCGTGATCTCGCCGCTGTATTTCGTCTTCATGCCCTCGGCGTGCCAGAACATCTCAAAGGCGTTTACGTCGCGGAAGAACTTGCTCGCGCCGTAGCCGACATGGAAGGCGATCTGCTTGTCGATGTCGAGCCGCCAGCTCATGCTGCCGGCGTCGCACATCCACTCGGGGTGCGCCTTCACCTGCTCCGGCGTGACCGTGACGCTGCCCTCGGTGTGCGTCTCCGAGCAGGTGCAGCCGCCCGCGGAGACGGAGTAGGGCGCGTTGGGATGCATGCTCACGTCCTTCCAGGCGTAAAAGTTGTGGAGCTGCCCGTGGTCCTCGCCCCAGAAGCCGACGTTGACCATCAGATAGGAGGGCAGGACGCCGCGCTTTTGCTTTTCGGGATCGTTCCAGACGATGACGGGCTCGTCCTTCGCCAGCGCCGGGTTGCACGCAAAGAACTCGATGTAGAAGGGCTTTTTCTCCCCGGTCTCGGCGTTCTCCGCCGTCAGGGAGTGCCACCACCAGTCATAGCCTTTTTTCGCCAGCGGACCGCGCAGCATGAAGGCGTTGCGGCTGATATCGTGAATGTTTGCCATGGTCGTTCCTCCTTACTTAAGCGTGTGTTTGAGCTTGATGTCCTCCGCCGCGCCTTCCGCTTCCTGCTCGAGGCGCTTGACAAAGCGGCGGAGCTTGCCCTTCTGCGCGTGGATATAGAGCTTCTTCACGGGGGGGACGATGTTCATCAGGTATTTGCTCGGCAGATAGACCGGGCAGGGATAGATGTGGTCTTTGAGCTTGTGCACGCCCTTGACCACGGCCTTTGCGACCTTGTCCGGCGCCTGCACGGGGAAGGGCGGCTCCATCTTGTGCCCGCCTCCGCCGACGCGGAAAAAGTTGGTCTTGGTGGAGACGGGATAGACACAGCTGATCTGCAGGTTCTCCGGCGTCTCGTCGCGGATGGCCTGCTGAAAGCCCTTCATCGCGAACTTGGTGGAGGCGTAGAGCGCGTAGCCGGGCAGCGCCATCTCGCCCATGGCGGAGATGGTGTAGACCAGGCGGCCCTCCCGGCCGTTGAGGTGGTGGAGGTACTTGGAGTAGGCGTAGATGTGGGAGATGGTGTTGACGCGGTAGATGCGCTCGATCCGCTCCCAGTCCTCGTAATCGAAGCGCTCGTAGTAGGGCGCGCCCGCGTTGCAGAAGAAGATGTCGACCTTGTCGAAGAGCTCCTCCGCCCGGGCGAACAGGGCGTCCACCCCGTCCTGCGTGCTCAGATCGCAGGAGAAGGGGATGACGTTCGCCCCGTAGCCCGTGACGCGGTCGGCATGGCGGCAGGCCGCGAGGATGCGGTTGCCCTCCTGCTGCACGAGTTCGTCGATGATGGATTTTCCGATCCCGCTGGATGCACCGGTGACGATGATGTTCTTGTGACTGATCATAGTCCTTCACACTCCTGCTGTCATTTTTGTACTATCGGATCGCCATGACGGTATCGTAAGCGCTGTGGCAGGCGTCGGCGATGGTGCCGCTCTGTACGGCGTCGCCCACGCGCCAGATGCGCATGACGCTGCGTTTGTCGAGCTCGCGGGCGAGGTTGCCCGCCGGGCGGACGCCGAGCGAGAGCACCAGGTAGTCCGCGGGGATCCGGCGCTTCTGCCCGGTCTTGACGTCCTCGACCGTGACGCCTTCGCCGTCCACGGCGCACAGCTTTGTCCCGAGCGCGATCTGTGTCCCGGCCGGGACGAGGCGCTCCATCTCGTCGTCGACGAGCTGGAACCAGGCGCCCGGCGCGAGCTCCTGCGCCATCTCGATGATCGTGACGCGGTTGCCCGTCTGATTCAGGAGCTCCGCCGTCTCGAGACCGGTGAGGCCCGAGCCCGCCACGACGACGTCGGCGTCGCGCAGCACGGTCTCGCGGTGGATGATCTGCGGCGCGGTAAAGACGTTATCGCCGTCGATGCCCTCGATGGAACGCGGACGCAGCGGCTCGCCGCCGGTGGCAACCACGACGCCCCAGGGTTCCCGCTCCGCGATCTCCTGCGCGCTCAGCTCCCGGCCGAGCTCGATCTTCGCGCCGGCCTTGCGCGCCTGGGTCATCAGGTCCTCGATGCACCAGAGGAGCTTGTCCTTGAGGTGGCAGGCCGCGGCGGTCAGCACCTGCCCGCCGGGCTCCTCCGCCTTCTCGTACACGGTCACGTCGAAGCCGCGCATGGCGAGCGTCTGCGCCGCGGTGAGGCCCGCGGGGCCCGCCCCGATGACGAGGATCTCCCGCCCCTCGCCGTCGCGCGGCATGTTGAAATAGGCCCTCTCCCGCGCGACGCTCATGTTCAGCGCGCACTCGCCGGGCTTGCCGACGCCGGCGTTGGTCATGAAGGAGCGGATGCAGTTGAGGCAGCCGATGCAGCGGCGGATCTCGTTCGAGCGGCCGGAGGCGGCCTTCTCGACCCAGTGCGGGTCGCAGATGAAGGCGCGCGCCGAGGCGACGAAGTCCTGATCGCCCTCCTCGAGCTGCCGCTCGGCCTGCTCGGGCGTGCGGATGACGTTGGCGGCGATGACGGGGATGGAGACCACGCTCTTGATCTCCCGCGCGAGATATTTGCGCCAGCCGGGCTCGAACGAGGTCGGCTCCAGCCAGTAGTTGTAGGCGTCGTAGCAGGCGGAGGTGACGTTGATGGCGTCCACCGTGAGCTCCTCGAGACGCCTGGCGATCTGCTTGCCGGTCTCCAGATCGTAGCCGACGCCGGGCCGCCCGATGCGGTCGTACATCTCGTCCGCGGTCAGGCGCACGGTCAGCGGATAATCGCGCCCGCAGCGCAGGCGGATGCCCTCGATGATCTCGCGCAGGAAGCGCAGGCGGTTCTCAAAGCTGCCGCCGTATTCGTCCGTGCGGCGGTTGGTGTGTGGGGAGAGAAACTGCTGGATGATGTACCCGTGCCCGGCGTGGAGCTCCACACAGTCGACGCCCGCCATCTGACAGCGCACGGCGGCTTCGATGAAGTCCCGGATGAGCGCATGGATCTCCCTTTTCGACATGGCGTGCATCCGGGTCGCGCCGTGCTTGGCGAGCTCGACCTTCGACGGCGCCTGCACCGAGAAGCAGACGCCCTTGGCCTCCATCCCCAGCAGCAGCGGCGTGCATTTGAAGATCGAGTCCATCACGCCGGGGAAGCGGTCGGACACCGGAATGACGAGGGGCAGGGAGTTGATGGCACTGGCCATGCCCTGCCGGCCGGGATGGTGGAGCTGGATACAGAGCTTCGCGCCGTGGCGGTGGATACGCCCGGCAAACTCGCGCATGGGATCGATGTGGTAGTCATGGCTCATGGCAAGCTGCGTGAAGGTGGACGCGCCGCCCATGTCGTTGACGCGGCAGATGCCGGGAATGATCATGCCGACGCCGCCCTTCGCGCGCTCCTCGTAGTAGTCCATCAGGCGCTCGGTGGGCTTGCCGTTGGTCTGGCCGAGGCTGAATTCCGCCGCCGTCATGACGGTGCGGTTTTTGACGGTCATGCTGCCGATCTTCATCGGAGACAGCAGGAGATCATACATGGAAAAGACACCCCTCTCACTGGGTCTGTATTGTCCGAACGGACCGTTGTTCCCGGAATCATTCCGATTATAACTATAGCCTTTTTGCCCCTCTGCGTCAACTTCTTTGTCGAAATAAGCAAAAAACCCGACGCGGGAAGGACGCACAGCCGTATAATATCCACAAAAGCGGCGACCGGATATGGCCACATATCCGGTCGCCGACGCAGCGCGGGGAGCGGAGAGAGGCGAGGGCCTGCGCGCCCGTGCACCCGGCAGAAAAAAGCGAAAGAAAGGCTTGACAATTGACGCGAAATAGAGTATCATTCCTTTTGCTTAAATGAATACGGACGATTGGCGCAGCTGGTAGCGCATCCGCTTGACGTGCGGGAGGTCACAAGTTCGAGTCTTGTATCGTCCACCATGGAATTCCGAACAAAATGTTCGGAATTCCTTATTTTTTAATCGTTTTGGCCACATTTGCTCCAGAAAAGTTCAAAAATCGAAAGATCGCCAAAAAGCAGTAACCATGCAAAAGTTATGGCATATTCAAAAATGGTCACTTTTTCGGCCTTTTCGTGAGAAAAAAGTAACCTGCTTCTCATGATACAAGATTTTTGCTTGTATCGTGGGTTCCATGGACTACTGTTCGAGTTTTGCAGGACTTCAATATGACTTCAATACAACTTTGATTTGACTTTTTACAACTCTGAAAGAGCTTTCAAATAACTCTCCATCCGATCCGCGCTGTCACTCTTCATCTCCTCGGTTACATGACCATAGACGTCCAGAGTAAAGGCTGCTGTAGCATGCCCAAGGTTGCTCTGGATCGTTTTTATATCATCCCCGTTTTTGATGGCAATAACAGCGTATTGGTGACGTAAATCGTGAAAACGCAGGCGGGCTTTCCCTCTGTGACAGGCTCAATCCCACAGCTTCGGATCTTCGTAATGACTTCTTCGCGTGTCGCGCCTGTAAAGGTTTTCGTAATCTGCTGTTTTGTGTTTGGATCATAAAAGAGCGTTATGCGCCCTTCCCAATACTCGTAAACTGAACCATCCTTTCTTTCTCGTTCTTTTTTCCTGATAGAACCCAAGCCGTTTTCTGTGCGACCTCTGGCGTTTGTGTAGGACATTTATTCATCTCCTACAACATTCTCCAACAAAAAACATGATACAAGAATCATGCCGATTGGTCAAGAAAAAGCGCGATTTTGCGAACTTTTTACGATCATAAATACGAACTCTTTTAAGTAATTGCAGAAAAACCGCATAAATCAGAGAAAATGCTGTTCGTATTTGTCTCAAAAAACGAACCACAGTAAAAAAGAAAGCTGCAAGAAGCACATGAGTTTCTTGCAGCTCTTTTCATTTTATTCTTCATGCTCTGCCTCTGCGATCGGCGGAGCGGGTTGCCTCTGCGATCTCAGAAGCATTGAAAGTGCCCTTATTCGAGCCGCGCTACTTCTCGATTTGTCCTTTTATCGAAAAAGCTTACAGCTGTCGTGTTATAAGGATCATCTTCATATTTGACATGGATAAAGCCGCAGTAATAGTTTCGATGATCCTTAAAATCAGCAACATTGAATCCATCATAAGTCACAACAATTTCATTGCCATTATCCCACTTTGCGCCGTGGCCGATAACGACCATCAAATAGTGCATAAAACTGTCTGCTATATATCGCGATTCCACATCCCCGCCCAAAAACCATGAGATATCAGCGCACAATTCCCCAATCAAACTCCATCCATCGAAAATCAAATTTGGATTTCCACCATGTTCGAGCATTAGATTCACCGCATCAGCTGCTTGATAGCCATTGAAAGCAAAATGCAAGCTCCACATGATGTTTCCAGTGATATCGTTGTTCCATGAATAGTTAGGGTCAAGACCAAATCTGAGCAAGATCTGAATTGCTTCAAGCAGATGACTACTCTCGATTCCAGTAATTTCTTCACCAAATCCACAGTTCTCTATCCGCGGATCACTGTAATCAATTAAATGGCACAATGCATCGACATATCTGAACGAAGCAGTATTAATATCATCAACACTGAAAGCGTCAGATTCTAACTGCGCTGTCAATTCTTCTGCTTTGAAGTCCTTTGTGAAAAGCAAATCATACAGTCTTTTCGCATTATCGGACAATCCTGCTAATAATCCATGCTCAACTAAATAATCCATGAGCGCTATTCCTCCAAATTGTTTTTGAAAGTGCGCTTTCAATACTGCGCTTGGATGCGGGAAAGGTACTTCGTGTAACGTTCTGCTATTTCAGGTGTGCCGATCTTGATGCTTTCACCGAAGCCGCATACCCAGCCATAAAACTGATGATTGATTTCCACAATCGGCTCGCAGACAAAATGCTCTTCATCAATCCATCCGCAGTAAACGCCTGTTGTGCCGAAGCGGTCAAGCATCGTGTCCAGAAGGCTTCCCTCGCAGATGAGCTTCACACGCTGTTTCTTTGTGTTTATCATCATGCCGAAGTTGCATTGCGCATCATGGCGGTTTTCCATGTGTCTGCCTTTATCTTACACCTTCACCTGGCCGGTCGGTTTTCACGTTCCTCTTTATGGCGGATCAGTCCGGCTCCTCCATCAGATGCTGGAAATACAGGACCATGCTCTCCGAGCAGAAATCGATATGCGCCTCGACTATCCGCCGGACGAGCTCCTTGTCACCGGATTTGATGGCCTCCAGGATCTCCACATGCTGCTTGTAGGCGGGCCAGTGGCGGTTGGAGACCTGCTCGCCGAGGCGGGAGAGATCGACAAAGAGGGGAAAAAGCTCGCTGTAAATCCGGTAGAGGTAGTCGTTCATACAGCCGCGCGCGATCATGTTGTGGAAGGACATGTCCTCGAGCGTATACTCCTCGTAGGCCTCCTGGTCGAGCAGCTCGCGCATGTGCAGCAGGCAGTCTTCCATCTCCGCGATAGCCTCCGGCGAGGCTCGTTCCGCCGTCAGCACGGAGATTTCCACCTCCAGGATCCGCCGCGCCTCGACGACCTCCCAATAATCCGAGCGGTGCTTGAGGATCAGCGACTCGCGGCTGGCCTTCTGGGACAGGGGAGCGCTCAGGGCCTGTTCCGTCAGATAGGTGCCCGAGCCGGGCTTGACTTCCAGGATGCCGTTGTAGGAGAGCGACTTCACCGCCTCGCGCACGGAGGTGCGGCTGACGTTGAGCATGGCCGCGAGGTCACGCTCGCTGGGCAGCGCACAGCCGGGGCGGAGTTCTCCCTTGGCGATCATTTCCAGGAGCTTGTTGATGATGTTTTCGACGATCGTCTGCTTGCGGAGCGGTTCAAACATGGCACTTCATCCTCTTTCTGTTCAGCAATTGTCCGTGAGAAGTGTCTAACATTTTTATTATAACCCGACAAAGTTTTCGACGCTATTGTGTAAAGCGCTGAATTTCTGCGGAGAAATTTGTTGACTTCGCTATTTTTGCGGAGTTGGCTTGACAGCAACCCCCGGGCATGATACGATACAAACAACCGGTATGGAAATCATACCAAAGTACCAATTTGTGCAGAGTGCACGATTTCGCAAGTCCCGAGTTGTGTAAAACACCATACTATCCGCTCGAAGCCGATCCGTAAACCGTGGCCGGGCACAATCCGGCCATAAAAAACGAAAAGGAGAAAGATCATGAAAAGAATCACCCGGATCCTTGCATTGGTTCTCACCTGCGTGATGCTTCTTGCGCTGGCTGGGACCGCCCAGGCGGCAGACAAGACCTATACCCTGAAGATCGCCCACGTCAATTCCCAGACCCACCCCGCGCACCTGGCCCTGGTCAAGTTCAAAGAGATGGTCGAAGAGCAGACCGGCGGCAAAGTGAAGGTCGACATCTATGACAGCAGCGTGCTCGGCGGCGAGCTGGAAGAGATCCAGCAGGTCATCGACGGTTCTCTGACCGCCGCCATGATCATGGGCATGTCCAACTGGCAGAACATGGTCCCCGAGACGGCCATCGAGGAACTGCCGTTCATGTATCCCGACGTGGAGCATGCACGCGCCGCTTTTGACGGCGCCTACGGCGACTATGTCAAGGAGAACTGGATCGAGCCGACCGGCCTGAAGGTCCTCTGCTTCTGGGAGTCCGGCTTCCGGCACTTCACCAACAACGTCCGCCCGATCTACACGCCCGACGACATGAAGGACATCAAGTTCCGCTCCGCGCAGTCCGAGATCCGCGTGAAGATGTTTGAGGCGCTCGGCGCTTCCGCCACGATCATCAACTTCAGCGAGCTCTACACCGCGCTGCAGCAGCACACCGTCGACGGCCAGGAGAACCCGCTGTCCATCATCACCGCCAACGGCTTCTATGATGTGCAGAAGTATCTCTCCCTCTCCGGCCACTTCTACTCCACCGCCCTCTTCATCGTCAACCCCGATTTCTGGGGCAGCCTGCCCGCTGAGTATCAGGAGATCATCCAGGCCGCTGCCGAGGAGTGCCGCGATTATGACCGTCAGCTCTCCAGCGAGTCCGAGGCCGATATGATCCAGACCTGCAAGGACCACGGCATGGAGGTCAACGAGATCGACGCCGATGCGTTCAAGGCCGCGATGGACGAGGTTTGGAAGCTCTATACCGACAAGTTCGGCACCGACGCCGTGAACCTCGCGCTCACCTCTTCCGGTCAGGAGCCCATGGCTTGATCCTGTGACCCGGTTTCTTGACCCCGGAATACCAGCCCGGTATTCCGGGGTCAACTAAACAAATGCGTTTTCCTGTCCGCGCTCCGGCATGGATCGGGAAATCGTCTGCCGGAGATGGCGTGCTCCGCGCCCGCGCGGAAGCGTCTCATGCAACGCCTTTCCGCCCGTGAGGGAGGGAGAGTCGTGAGAGGAGGAGAAATGAAAGCATTCAAGATCATGGATTCCATCATGGAAAAGCTCTGCGCGTTCCTGATGGTGCTCATGTGCCTGAGCTCCTTTGCCCAGGTCGCAAACCGTTTTCTGTTCCACAGGTCCTTTATCTGGACGGATGAGATCGTGTTGTTCTCTATGGTCTGGGTCACCTTCTTCGGTTCCGCTCTGGCCGTGAGCCGCAACACGCACACCCGCATCGACTTTTTTATCTCGCTGTTTTCCCCGAAGATCCGCTCGTATTTCCTCGCGGTCAGCAACGTCCTGTGCGCGGCCTTCTGCGTCGCGCTCGCGTATATCTCGCTGCCCGTGTTCCGCAAGAACATGAAGATCTACAGCTCAGGGCTGCATCTGCCGAACGCGATCAGCTACTTCGCCGTGATCTTCGGCTGCGTGATCATGGTGGTGTACTTCCTGATGCTGGCCGCCCGTGAGGTCGGCAACGCGCGCGGCGGCGCACAGAAAGAGGGAGGCGAGCAGGCATGATCGGTGTACTGTTCGGCGTCATGCTCGTCACCCTGCTGATCGGCGTCCCGGTCGGCTTTTCGATCGGCATGAGCTGCCTCGCGTTCCTTCTCACTGCGGGAAACCCCCTGACCATCCTTTCCCAGCGCATGTGCGACGGCGTCAGTTCCTTCACGATGATGGCCCTGCCCATGTTCATGCTTTCCGGCGCGATCATGGCTTACGGCAGCTCGCCGCGTCTGATGCGCCTGGCCCGCCTCATCATGGGCAAGATCCCGGGCGGCATCGGCGCGGCCGGATGCGCGGCGCTGGGCTTCTTCGGGGCGGTCTCCGGCTCCGGCGTCGCGAGCACGGCGGCGATCGGCGGCCTGATGGGCCCGGAGATGGTCAAGGACGGCTACGGCAGGGGCATCACCGCCTCGCTGATGGCGGCGGGCGGCGCGATGGCGAGCCTGATCCCACCGAGCCTTGTCATGGTCGTCTACGGCGCCTCCTCGGGCGCCTCCATCGGGGAGATGTTCCTTGCGGGCATCATCCCGGGCGTCATGGTCATCGTCGGCCTGATGATACTGATCATCGTGATCGCCATCAAGCGCAACTATCCCAGCGGCTACGAGAAGCACGATCTCAAGCAGATCATCTACATCGTGGCGGACGCGCTGCTGCCGCTCATGACCCCGGTCATCATTCTGGGCGGCGTGCTCTCCGGCCTCTTCACGCCGACGGAGTCGGCGGTCATCTCCTGTGTGTATGCGTTTTTCCTCGCGGTCTTCGTATACCGGGAGCTGGACTTCAAGAAGTTCATCAAGGTCGCTGCGGACAGCGCGGTGGCGAGCGCCGTTATCCTGCTGATCATCTCGGCGGCGACGCCGCTCGGCTGGATCCTGGCCATCGAGAATGTGCCGCAGAATTTCACGGCCTGGCTGCTCGGCATCACGAGCAACAAATACATCATCATTGTGGTCATCACGCTGATCCTGCTGCTTGAGGGCACGTTCATGGAGACGGTCTCCATCGTCATCCTGATGACGCCGATCCTTCTGCCGATCATGAAGAGCTTTGGCTACACGGCGGTCCAGTTCGGCATCATCCTGCTGATGAACACCGCGATCGGTTCGCTGACGCCGCCGCTGTCCGTGTGTCTCTTCACCGGCTGCCGCATCGTCGGGATCCGAATAGAGGACAGCTTCCCGGACGTCCTGTATGTCATGGGCGTCGTGTTCATCGTGCTGCTGGTCGTGACCATATTCCCGCAGGTCCAGTCGTTTATCCCGAACCTTCTGTTCTGATGAGAGCAGAGGAGACGATCATAGGAGGTTTAGCATATGCGTAAAAGCATGAAGCAGCTGTTTGCCGAGGAGAAGAAGCCCATCGGCATGTTCGTCAACACAGCCTGCCCCGAGATGGTGGAGATCACCGCGCAGACCGGCTTCGACTTTATCTTCATCGACAACGAGCACGGCAGCTGGAGCGGAGAGACCAACGCCCACCTGATCCGTGCGGCGGAATCCTTTGACTGCATCCCGCTCGTCCGCGTCCCCAACATCAATGAGGACGACATCAAAAAGGTCCTGGACCTCGGTGCGGCCGGCATCGTCGTGCCGGGCGTGAGCAGCGTGGAGGAGGCCCGGGAGGCCCTCCGCTGGGCGAAATTCGCGCCGGTCGGCAAGCGCGGCGCCTGCCCCTATGTGCGCGCGAACCGCTACACGGGCCGCAGCGAGACCTATTTTGAAGACTCCAACCGCGACGTGGCCGTCGTCCTGCTGATCGAGGGCAAGGCCGGCGTGGAGGCTTTCGACGATATCCTCGACGTTGAGGGGGTGGAGTTCGTGTTCTTCGGGCCCTACGATCTCTCCGTCTCGCTCGGGATCCCCGGACAGCTCGACGATCCGCGCGTGAAGGACGCCATCCGGGATATGATCGGGAGAGCGAAGGCGAAGGGCGTGTTCTCCGGGATGCTGGGCATCGATCCCGAGGACACCAACGAGTGGTTCGCCTGCGGCGCGGACTATATCGTCCAGGTCGGCGATATGTCCATGTACTACCGCATGTGCGAAAAGTGGGTCAAGGGCGTCAAGGGCGTCTGACCCCGTTCGGATCAAAAACATATCGACCCCGGGGTCCCGTCGGGACCCCGGGGTTTGCCGTGTCGAGAGGCGCTGCGCCCGCGCGGCGGGCCGCCCGGCGGGAAGAACGGCGGAGGACGCAGCTTCTGCGGAGAAAAGCCGCGGACACGGCGCGTTTCGGGATCTGCACGGGGGCAATTGACTTGCGCTCATAGAGAAAATATGGTACATTAACCACATACGACTGGACTCGATTCGGATCGACAGGAGAGGAAAAACATGGACAACCATGAAAAAGCCCTGGAAGTATTCAACGGGTTATGCAAAACATTTGAAAAATACGATTGGCAGTATGAAAAAGAGGAGGCGAAGCTGACTCTCCGCAGCGGCGCGGTCTCGGCGGATCTGCCGATGGAGTTCGACGTCATCGTGGAAGAGGACAGCATGCTCGTGCTTCTCGTATCACGGCTGCCCTTCTCCGTGCCCGAGGACAGGCGGCGGGATATGGCTGTCGCTGTCAGCGTCGCGAACAACGCGCTGGCAGACGGCTGCTTTGATTTTGACATCTGCGGCGGCCGCCTGTTTTTCCGTATGACGAGCTGCTTTCTCGACAGTACGCTGGGCGAGGACCTGTTTCGGTACATGCTGTTCGCATCCTGCAGGATCATCGACGAGTATAACGACAAGTTCTTAAGTCTGGCGACGGGGCGGATGCCGGTAGAAGAATTCATCGAAAAATGCAGGCGCTGAGCCAAAAAAAGGAGAAGACAATGAGCGAAGCGAGTAAAAGGGAATTGGCTCAGAAGGTGTATGACAGCCTGTGCCAGACCATCCGGAGCCGGAACTGGCGCTTCCAGGAGAAAAAAGAGCAGATGATGGTCCGCTTCGGCGTTGTCGGCGACGATATCCCGATGCGCTTTGTCATGGTGGTCGATGAGGAACGCCGGCTGGTGAGACTGCTTTCCCGTCTCCCGTTCTCCATGAGGGAAGACAGGCGGACCGAAGGCGCGATCGCCGCCTGCGCCTGCACATACGGACTGGCCAACGGCTGTTTTGATTACAACATCCGTGACGGTTCGATCACCTTCCGCATGACGGCCTCTTATCGGGAGAGCGTGATCGGCGAGGGCCTGTTCAACTATATGATCGACTGCGCGGCTGCGACGGTGGACGAGTTCAATGACAAGCTGTATGCTCTCAACGAGGGCCTGCTCGACATCTCGGCTTTTCTCGGCTGACAGGCCGCCGCGGCGGCCCGGGACTTTCGCGGAAACAGGCCTCCTTTCATGGGGGACTTGCCTTGACAGAACACGATTTGTTTTCAATATCGCCCGAAAGAGGCAGAATGTGAGGAAAAACGATGCAGGATATTCAAAACAGTGAGCTGCTCGAAAAGCTGTTGAAGAAAGCTATGACTTCGGAAGAGGGAGAAGTCCCCCTTACCGCCGGGCGCTTTCTGCTTGCTGCCGTCGAACGCCTGTACGACCGGGCGGATCCTCCCGGTCAGGAGGAAGCGGCGGAGCTGCAGCCGTTGGCCGACTGTTTCAAAAAGCGTCGGATCGACGCGCACAAGGCGGTATCTCAGCTGAGAGAAATGGTCGATTCCCTGCAGGGGACCCGCATGAGCGAGAAACTTTGTATAACCGAAAGGATATACGCGGCCAGGGAGGAGGCAAAGAGCCGGAACAAGGAAAAGCTGACGGCGGACCTGGTCCTTGCCGGGCTCATCCGGGAGCCGAGCAAGCTTGTGGAAAGCTTCCTGGAGGAGAACTCGCGGAAGAAGCCGGTGATAGAGGAATCGGACATGGCCGATCTTCTGGAAAAGCGGAGAAAACAGATGCAGGACGCCGCTTCCCGGACGGACGGCGGGACGGATAGACCGAAAAGAAGACCGCTCAGACTTGACGAACCGGAGAAAGAAGAGGAGGGCGATCCGCTGTCGGAGGACGGACCGCTGCCGGGAGGGGAAAAGGAATGGATGACCTCTCTCGTCGAAACGGTCAAGAAAACGCGCGCGACGCTGCTGGAGAACATCTTCGGGCAGGATAAGGCGGTTTCGGTGCTGACCAACGGCTATTTCCAGGGCGAGCTCGTTTCGCAGGTCGATCCGGAAAGAAGCCGGCCGCGGGCGACCTTCCTGTTTGCGGGGCCTCCGGGCGTGGGCAAGACCTTCCTCGCCGAGACGGCGGCGAAAGTCCTGAAGCTCCCGTACAAACGCTTCGATATGAGCGAGTACTCCGACAAGGAAGCCGTCGTCATGCTGTGCGGCTCCGACCCTGTGTACAAGGACAGTCAGCCGGGCGTGCTGACCGGCTTTGTGAACGAGAATCCCAAGTGCATCCTGCTCTTCGACGAGATCGAAAAGGCGCACATCAACGCGATCCATCTGTTCCTCCAGCTCCTGGACGCCGGCAGACTGGCCGATGCGAAGACGCGGAAAGAGGTGTCCTTCGCGGACACGATCGTGATCTTCACGACGAACGCGGGTAAGGAGCTGTATGAAAACTCGGAGACAGGAGATCTGTCCGGCCTGTCCCGCAAAGTCATTCTCAAGGCGCTTGAGAACGACAGGGATCCGGAGACGCAGGTCCCGTTTTTCCCACCCGCCATCTGCTCGCGTTTCGCCTCGGGAAACGTGGTGATGTTCAATTATCTGTCGGCGCACACGCTCCGGGATATCGCCAGGAGCGTCATCACGAAGCAGGCCGACAACATCGAGCGCGAGCTTGGACTCAAGACCCGGGTGGATGAAAACGTGTACACCGCGCTGCTGCTCGCCGAGGGCGGAGCCGCGGATGCGCGCATGATCCGGGGCAGATCACAGGCCTTTTATACCGAAGAGCTCTTTGAGCTGCTTCGCCTGATCGACTCGGAGAAAGCCAGAACGGACATCAAGGATCTGGAGGAAGTACGTTTCTCTGTCCAGCTTCCGGAGAACGACGAGAAGATCCGCTCGCTCTTTGAGACCCCTGCCGATACGAAGGCGCTCGTCTTCGCCCCGGAGGCGGATGTGGCGTGGTGCCGGGACAACCAGTCCGCCTGCCGCATCCTGGGGGCGCAGGACAGGGAAGAGGCCGTCCGGCTCCTCCACGAGAACGACGTACAGTTTGTGATGCTCGATCTGGAGCTGCCGCAGACAGACGAGGGCGAGAAGTTCCTGAATGTGGAGGACATCGAGTCGGAGACCCGCGATTTCCTCTGGTTCATCCGGGAAAAGCACGGCGAACTGCCGGTCTATCTGATCGCAAAGAACGACGAGCAGCTCAGCCTGGAGGAGGAGCTCTCGTTCCGGCGCATCGGCGTCCAGGACTTCATCGACATCGGAGGCGACGCGGAGAGCTTCGACGCTTCCCTGAAGAAAATCTGCGAGAACCTGCATCAGCGGCAGAACATCATCAATCTGGCCAAGGCCAACAAGCTCGTCAGCTTTGAGACCGGCCAGCGCATCTCCGCGGACGGCAAGATCGCGGATATCTGCCTGTTCGATTTTGAGTTTCTGACGGCCGTGGACGCGGAGGATTCAAAGAACATACTGAGCAGCATCTCCATGCCGGACGTGCACTTTGCCGACGTGATCGGCGCGGAGGATGCGAAGAGAGAACTTGCGGATTTCATCGAATATCTCCGCAACCCCAAAAAGTTCATCGGCACGGGCATCAGCGCGCCGAAGGGCGTGCTG
>JAFXTM010000057.1 GCA_017535865.1 Oscillospiraceae bacterium | reverse complement strand
TCTCTTGACAAGCAGAGCGCTTGTTATTATAATATAAAGGCTGTTTCGGGGTGTAGCGCAGCCGGTAGCGCGCTTGGTTCGGGACCAAGAGGCCGGGAGTTCAAGTCTCCCCACTCCGACCAAAACAAAGACGGAGGCCACTTTGTGGCCTCCGTCTTTGTGTTGATTTCGGGGGAGAGGGGAGACTTGAATCATGTCCGAAGCCGCCGGGTGCGGCTTCATCGACCAGTTCGAAAACTGACCGGGCCCTTTATTTTTCGCCGTCTCCCGCAAGGCGAAAAAAGCAGGCAAGTCTCCCCACTCTGACCAACATCTGCGGTTGGAACTTAAAGGTTTTTGACTCTTTTGCTTAATTTCGACAACTATTTACTTGCTTTGCGCTTCTCTCCCAGAGCAAAAAGGTGCATAAAAAAGTACACGAATCCGACAAAATCTTTCTATGGTGCAAAAAGGCCCAGAGGATCATGCCTCTGGGCTTGTGTTTTGCTAACTTAGATTATGCTATTCGAATTGTTCCAGTACGAAAAAAAGGTTTCCTGAATCCCCAGCAAACTGAGTGATTCTGTACCCTTGTGAAAGATACTGCTTTAGATGTACTTCAACGGCTGGGAAATCATTGATTTTTTCTGTATAGGTAGATTTCCCTACTGTCCTCGTACTCAAGGTTCTACGCAAACCGCCTTCAGCGCCTGTATAGTAATACTGCAACACTTTAACATCCTTCATCAGACACACTCCTTCTGATACATTATTTCTGCGAATTACTGTGGTTTTTTTGCTGTTCCAGATCCCGCTCCATCGTTTCGTCGGCAGCTCGGAGCATGAAAGCGTTGATTGATTCGCCCTGGCTCTCGGCGTGCTCCTTGATCGTTTCCCGCTTTCCCTTCGGCATCCGCACGAGCACTTTGTCATAGTTTTCCTTCTCATACTTGCCGACGGCCTTCCTCTGGGCCGCTGTTATCTCTCTAGCCATGCGGATCACTTCCTTCCATAGCATAAAATTATTATACCATGCGCAGGGAAACGGATTCCATATTGAATCAATACAAATCTATCGCTATCATTTTATTGATTATGCTTAATTGTATATCGCTAGCGATACACGCCATACTACCTATAAGGCATACATTTGCCAAAACACAAAGGAGGAAAAACTACTGAACTCGAAATCGTAAGCGCCGAGGGAACGCTACGTTTTTTTGGAATAATGATGATAAGAAACAGCCGGAAGGACTGACAATCCTCCCGGCTTTTCTATTGAATCCTTTTAGAAGACATGGTAAAATTATTGCTACCAGATACCGCTTTATAAATCTGATAAGGAGGGTAAAAATGAAAAAACTTGTTTCTGTGCTCTTGCTTGTGGCGGTTGTTTTGTCATTTTGTGTGACGGGCGTATCTGCTTCAGCGCTTTCTTCTGAAGAGATCAATGAAAAATACGGTGCATTGATCGATGCGGTTGAGTCGGGTGATTACGATGCAGCATTAGATGAACTTGATAAGCTGTTTCCTGTGTCTGAGGATCCCGAGCCGATAAAAGAAGCACCGGGATATGAGACAATTGAATTAACGACAGAAAATTTCTTCGATTATTTTGAGTTGGTCCAAGATGATTATGGATATGACCGAGACTCATCAGGAAAGATAAAGTCGATATACCCGGGTGGTTATTCTATAAAACTGAAAGAGGAATACAGAGAGCGTTATGATTGGAGCAAAGACGAAGAAATCACGCTTGGAATAAAAGCGAAAGCCTATTTTCATCGGGCAAAGATTAATTGGGAAACCGGTGAAGTTACGGTTAGTGAAAAAGCTGATAAGGATGTTCGAAAAGCCATTAAGAAGCAAGGTGAGGAGCTAACCTTGGATACACAAATCACTGGTTGGAATAGCTTTTATATCTATGGATCTAGTTTCTATCATAAAGAAAAGTTTTATGGATCCACCTATTGGGGTGGCTGGAATGCCGAGCCCGGAAATGACTACAAGTATTATCAGGAGGTTTGGAAGGTAGATGTCGTAGCCGTCTCTGGGACCCTCTACCTTACACCAGCAGAATAAAGAAAAGGGCCGGGAGCGTCTCACTCCCGGCTGTTTTCTGTTGAATTTGATTCACAACTGTGTTATACTGTTTTCGGGTGATGATATGGAGATCCTGTACGGCAATATCAAAAAGCGCCGCAAGGCGCTCGGCATGACCCAGCAGGCGCTTGCCGACGCCATGGGCTATGAGCGCTCGTCCATCGCCAAGATCGAAAAAGGGCAGGTGGATCTGCCGCTGTCCAAAATCAAGGAGTTTTCCGAGCAGCTTGCCCTCCCGCTGCCCGAGCTGCTGGGGCTGGACGATGCGCGCGAGATCGACGCGCTCTTTGAAGCGCTGACCCCTGCGGGCCGGGAGCGTCTGCTGCGCCTCGGCCGGGAGCTCGCGGCGGAGCCGGCGTACGCGCAGCTCGTCGAGCTGGATGGGGTCCGCTTTATCCGTCATTATACCGTCGCCGCCGCGGCCGGTTACGCCGCGCCCGTCGAGGGGGAGGATTACGAGCTGATCCCCTGCGGCGCGGAGGTCCCGCCCCGGGCGGATTACTGCATCGACATCGCCGGCGACAGCATGGAGCCCTATATCCGTGACGGCCAGCGCGTGTACGTCAAGCGGGACGAATCCCTGTGCGACTTTGATGTGGGGGTGTTCTTCGTCGACGGCGACGTGTACTGCAAGCAGTGGTGCGTCGACTACACGGGAACAACGCATCTGCTCTCGGCCAATCCCGTGCGGGAGGATGCGAGTCTTCACATCGAGCGGGACAGCGGCCGTCATGTCGTATACTTCGGCAAGGTCCTGCTGGACCGCCGGCTGCCGCCCCCGGCCTACTGGTAAATCAGAGAACGGCATGCAAATGAGCGGTTGCCCGGGACGGCAGAGTATGGTATATTGAGGACATCCTTTTATCAGAGGAAAACAGATCATGAAACTGCGTGTATGGCTCTATAAAATATTCCTTCTGCTGGCGGCTGCGCTCCTTGCGTTCCTGCTCGTGTCTCCACGCCTGCAGGCAGCGGGACCGGCAGACGAGGCGCCGCTTTCCGTCGAGACGCCGGAACCCGAGCCGGAATCCACGCCGACGCCGGAACCGACGCCGGAGCCGCCTCCGCGTTACGCCGACCGCGAGGCCAGCATGGAGACGCCGGCGGGGCCGCTGTGCATCAACGAGATCGTCATGGCCGGCGGCGACGCCGTGGAGCTGCGCAATTTGTCCGACCAGCCGGTACAGCTTTCAAACTACTACCTCTCCGACAAAAACAAGAACCGTCTGCTGCTGCAGCTCCCGGAGCAGATGCTGGAGCCGGGCGGTCTGTTCGTGACCGAAGAACTCTCCCTCTCGGTGAAGGGCGAGCGGCTCTGGCTCAGCGACGCGGACGAAAACGTGCTGGATTACGCCAATGCGGCAGAGCTTCCTGTGGGCGGCAGCTACGGCCGCATGGCGGGAGAGGACGGCTGGTTCTACTTCGCGTCGCCGAGCATCGGCGCGGAAAACAGCCAGGGCTGGCGGCGCATTTCCGAAACCCCGGCTGCCAGCATCGCCAGCGGAGCCTATGACGGCGTGCAGGGCGGGCTCAGCCTGGAGCTCAGCGGGAACGGCACGATCTACTACACGCTGGACGGACAGGCTCCGTCCGTCGGTGCGCAGGTCTACAGCGGCCCCATCCTGCTGGAAAAGACCACCGTGGTCCGCGCCATGTCCGTGGAGGACGGCGCGCTGCCCAGCCGCGTGGCGACATATAATTACTTTATCAACGAAAATCACACGCTTCCGATCGTCTGTTTCAGCGCGGACGATTACGACGCTTGGCATTCTTTCTTCTGGAGCGGGTCCCGTTTCGGTGAGTACGCGGGCACGACCGCGTTCTACCGCGACGGGGAGGAGGTCTTCAATCTGGCCTGCGGCCTGCGCCTCAAGGGTTTTTCCGCCGTGCTCGACAGAATGAAGAAAAACTTCGGCGTTTACTTCCGCGGACAGTACGGCGACGGCGATCTGGAGAACTGCGATCTCTTCGGGACCGGCGTCACCGAGCACGGTTCGCTGCTGATCCGTGCCGGCCAGGACCACTACGAGGCGATCATCCGCAATGAGCTGATGCAGGAGCTCTGCCTGCAGGCCAGCAGTATTCTTCCCTCACAGCATAACATTTACTGCGTCCTCTATATGAACGGGCGCTATATGGGCATATACAGTCTGAAAGAGAACATGAACGACCACTTCCTCGCCGACTGGTACGGGGTGAACGCGGACAGCGTTACCACGCTCCGTCAGCGCCGCGATGTGGAGGCCTGCAAGGAGCTGCAGGATATCTTCAGCTTCTGCATCCACAACGACATGGCGAACGAGGGGCTGTACACGCAGTTTGGCGAGATGTTCGACATCGACAACTTTATCGACTTCATTCTGCTGGAGGGCTTCAGCGGGAACACGGATCTGCTGGAGAACGTCCGCTACTTCAAATCGTCCGAGATCGACGCCAAATGGCGCTTTGCCTTCTTTGATCTGGACTGCAGTTTCTATAACTATTACTGCGGCATGCGCGTCGTGTTTGAGGGCTATTCCAAGCAGAACTACGATGTGACCAGGATGACCCGAAGCCTGGTCAAGAACCCGGAGTTTCGCGAAAAGCTGCTTCTGCGCTATGCGGAGCTGCTGCGAGGTCCGCTCTCGCCGGAAAACGTGCTGCGGGAGATCGAGCTGCTGTGTGCCGAGATCGAGCCGGAGGTCGCGCGCGACAGAAAACACTGCGGCATCGACCTCGATTACTGGTATTACATGGTGGAGAAGCTGAAGACCTTTGCCACGGACGATTATGTCCGCGCGACAATCGACACGCTGCGCGAGGATCTGAACATCAGCGGCGAGGAGATGACGCGCTTTTTCCCGGAATGGGCTTGAGTACTCGGGAAAGAGGCGGGAATTGCGGTTGAAAAACCGGCTGCTCCCGGGTATACTATCGGTGCAGCGACCAAACGACAGGAGGAAGAGCAATGGCAAAGATCCCGAAAGTGAAATGCCGCGGCTGCGGCTTTGAGTTTTCCGCGCTGCGCGCGGACTGTCCACAGTGCGGCCTTCGGCGCACGATGGGCGACACGGCGCAGAAGGTGTCCGCCCCGGCGCGCAGAGAGGGACCGCGCGAGGCGAAATCGAGCACGCCCCAGCGCCGCTCAAACTGGCAGCTTGTCATTGGACTGCTTCTGATCGCGGCGGCTGTCGTCGCGGTCGTGCTGATGATGCTTGCGGGCCGTTCCGGTCAGGCCGGCCGGCCGATCAAGCCGACGCCAACGCCCTCGCCGACTTATGAGCCGCGTCCGACGCCGACGCCCTCGCCGACGCCGACCGTGGACAATATCAAGATTTTCTTCCTGAACAATGAGATCACCGCCGAGGCGGGCGGCTTCACGATGTATGTGGGCGACGCTCCGCTGACGATCTCGGCCCGCGCCTACCCGAACGACAAGCTCTCGGACGCGCGTTTCAGCTGGCGGGTGAGCGACAATACCAAGGCGCAGCTTACGCCAAGTGAGGACACGCAGAGCTGTGAGGTGCTTGTGCTCGCCTCCGCCGGCGGCTATATCACGCTTACAGTCGAATGCTTCGGCGTGACGTATTCGGTTCCGCTGTATATCTGGGAACGCTGACACGGCCTCTGTCCGCAGCACCTTGCCTTTCGCAGGGTGCTGCTTTCTTTTTGCCGGATAAGGTGCTATACTGGATACAGACAACAAAGAGGGGATGGACGATGAGATTTCTGCATCTGGCCGATCTGCATTTCGGAAAATCCATACACGGCGTTTCGCTGCTGGAGAAAGGCGATCAGCGCTTCTGGGTCGAGCGCTTTCTGGAGCGTGCGCGGGCCCTCCGCCCTGAGGCCGTCCTGATCGCGGGCGACGTGTACGACCGCAGCGCCCCCTCAGGGGATGCGGTGGAGCTGCTGAGCCATTTGCTCACCGCGCTCGCGGAGAGCGGGATCCCGGTCCTGATGGTGGCCGGCAACCACGACTCCGTACAGCGTCTGGCCTTTGCGCGGCCGCTGCTCGAGCGCGAGGGACTGTACATCTCCCGCCCGCTGAGCGATCCCCCGGAGCTTTGCCACGTCACGCTGCAGGACGAATTCGGGCCGGTCACGTTCTGGCTCATGCCCTACGTCTTTCCGGCGCTGATCGCGCAGGCGCTCGGGGATGAGAGCTTTCGGGACAGCGACGCGGCGGTCCGCGCGCTGCTGGCGCGTCAGCCGCTGGATCTCACGCAGCGCAACGTCCTCATCGCCCACCAGAATGTGACGGCGGGCGGAGCAGAGGCGCTGCGAGGCGGCTCGGAGTCCATGGTGGGCGGCGTCGGACAGATCGACTTTACCGCCTTTGACGCGTTCGATTACGTGGCGCTCGGCCATATCCACGCGGCCTACGCCGTGGGGCGGGACAGCGTACGCTATGCGGGCAGTCCGCTGTGCTATCATTTCGATGAGACGCGCCAGGCGGCCAAGGGGCCGCTGCTGGTGGAGCTGGGACCGAAGGGAGAGACGCCGCGCATCGAGCTGCAGCGTCTGGAGCCGCTGCATCCCATGCGGGAGATGCGAGGCCCCTTTGAGCAGCTGCGCGACGCGGCCCTCGCGGATTCGCGCCGCGGGGAATACCTCCGTCTTGTGCTGACCGACTGCCGTGTGAGTCCTGAGATCGCCGCCTTCTTCCGGGAACTGTTCGCCTCGCGCGGCAGCATCCTGATGGAGCTCGAATCCGAGTACGCGTCTTTCCGCGGCGAGACGGCCGCCCTCTCCGCACATGCGGTAAGGGAGAAAAGCGTGGAAGAACTCTTCGGTGATTTCTATACCGAACGCAGCGGCGGCATTCCGCCCGCGGAGCGGGATGCGGAGCTGCTGCATTTCGCGGGAGAGCGGATGCGCGGCGCGGACGTCCATTCCGCTCCGACGGTGGAGGAGATCGCTGCGCTGCTGGATTATCTGAAAGAACAGGAGGGAAGAGCATGAGACCGCTCAGCCTGGAGATGACCGCCTTCGGCTCCTATGCCGAGACGACAACGCTTCCCTTCGAAAAGCTGTCCCATGGGCTCTACCTGGTGACTGGCGATACCGGCGCGGGCAAGACCACGATCTTCGACGCGATCGTCTTTGCGCTTTACGGGGTGGCCAGCGGCCGGGACCGCACGCCGGATATGCTGCACTGCGACCATGTCCCCAAGTCGACAGACACGGTGGTGAAGCTGCGCTTTGCCCAGGCAGGGAAGGAGTACAGCGTTGTACGAAGGCTCCATTTCGGCAAAAAGCGCGGAACGGAAAACGAATATAACAGTGCTGCCGCCGCTGCGGAGCTGGTGGAGCCTGACCGCGCGCCGACCGAGGGCGCAGGCCGGGTCACAGCGCGCTGCGAGGAGCTGCTCGGCCTGAACGCGGAGCAGTTTCGCAAGATCATCATGCTCGCTCAGGGCGAATTTCGGGAATTCCTCAACGCCGACAGCGATAAGAAGAACGAGATCCTCGGCAAGCTCTTTGACAATTCCGCCTGGCTCTGGTATCAGCAGCTTCTCGACGGCGCGCGGGGCGAACTGCGCTCGCGCCGCGCCGCAAACGCGGAGCAGCTGCGTTCCTTGATGCTGCAGCGCTTCCAACTGCCTCCGGAGACGCCGGAGGAGGAGCGCGAGGGCTTCCTGCCGGAGCATCCCGCGCTGCTCGAAAAGCTGGACGCCCTGGTTAAAAATGAGGAGAGCCTGCTTGCGGCAAGGCAAGAGGAGCGGGAAAACACCCGGAAACGCAGCGCGGCGCTCCATCTGCAGCGCGGCGCATCCGAGGCCGTGAACGCCCAACTGGAGGAACGGGAGCGGCTGCGGCAGCGTATGGCCATGCTGGAAGCACAGCGTCTGCTCAATGCCGGAAGGCAGGAGCGACTTAGCCGAGTGGAGGCCGCGTTCCGCAGGGGACGCCCCGCGGTGGAACGCTTCGAGCGAGCAAACGACGCACTGGACCGAATTCAGAAGGAGTGCGAGCAGCTCTCGGACGAAGTCCTCGCGCGGCAGCGGGAGGCGGCAGAGGCGCAAAGAGCCGTTGAGGCCGACGGACCGCGCCGGGAGGAGCTCACCGGGCTTGAGACGCGCATCCGCACGCTGGAGGAGCGGCTTCCCCGCTACCGGGAACTGGAGGATAAAAAAAGCGATAAGGCGAAGGCGGAGAACGCAGCGCGAGTTTTTGCCGAACAGCGTGCCGGAGAGTCGGCCGCGCTGGAGCAGACAGAGCGGGAGCTCGCGGCACTGCGGGAGCGGTACGCCGCTCTGGAGAACGCCGACGCGGAGGCGGTGGAAAAACAAAACGCCTATGAGCGCGCTCAGGAAAGACGCGAACAGCTCTCCGGAAAAAGCGGACTGCGCTTTGAATTCCGGAGCATCGAGACAGAACAGCGGAATGAGGAGCGGGAGCAGGCGGAATTCATGCGCCTGTCCGACTCCGCGCTTGAGGCTTCCGCACGGCACGAGAGACTGTATCGGCTTTTTGTCGCCGGGCAGGCGGGCCTGCTCGCCGAAAGGCTGCGCGGCGAGTTCCGCGAGCGGAGCGAGGCGACCTGTCCGGTCTGCCGCAGCCGTCTCTCACGGGAGCAGCTTCCGCAGCTGGCGCCGCTGCCGGCGGAGACGCCGGATCAGGCTGCCGTGGACAACGCGCGGAAAGAGCGGGACCGCGCCGAAACGCGGCGCGGGGAGCAGCACGCGAAGGTCGAGGCGCTTGCGGCAACTCTTGCCGGGCGTCGTGAGGCGCTGCTGAAGCGCGCGCAGACACTGCTCCCGGACTGCAGAAGCTGGGAGGCGCTCTGCGCACCGGGCCGCCTGGACGCGGCAATCACCGAAGCCGAGGCAGACGAGCGGGAAACAAAGAGCGCGCTTGACGCGGCGCGCCGACGGCAGCAGGAGCGGGACAGCTACCGGGCCCGGCTCCCCGAAAAGGAGAAGGAGCAGCAGCGCCGGTGGCAGCAGATCGAAGAGCTCCGCGCTGCCGAACAGAAACAGGATGCCTTGGCTCGTGAACTTGCCGCTGCGATCGCGGAGCTGAAAAAACAGCTTCCCCACGAGAACGCCGGGAAGGCGCTTGCAGAGAAGCACGCGCTGGAAGAGAGCCGCGACATCCTGGCGCACGAGCTCCAGACACGGAGGGAGGCGCTCGAAGAGGCGCGGCGTGCCTGCGCCGCGGCGGAGGGAAGCCGGAAAGAGAAGCAAAGTGCGCTGCAGGCGCAGCTCAATGAGCAGGCGGAGGCACTGTCAGCCATGGATCACACGCTTGCGGCTGCGGGCTTTGAGAGCCCGGCGGCGGTTGACGATGCTTTGCTCCCTGTCGGGGAGAGCGACGGCGAGATCTGGCTTAAGGCGGAACAGGACGCGCTGCGCGAATATGAGAGCGAGTGCCGTCACACGCGGGAAGAGCTTGCCGCTCGCGAGGAGCAGACCGCCGGCAGAGAGCCGGTCGATCTGGCTGCGCTGGATGAGGCGATCGGGGTGGCCGAGACGGAGTTCGGGCGCTTGAACGAGGCCTGCCAGCGACTGGAGAGCCTGCTGCAGAACCACCGATCGACAAGAGACGAGGCGCGGACCTGCCGCGAGGCTCTGGCAGATACCGAGAACGCCTGGAAGCGGCTGGACGCACTTGCCTCCCTGGCCGTGGGCGCCAGCGGTGAAGGCGGCAAGCTGAGTTTCGACCGCTATGTGATGGGTGCGGTGTTCCGTGAGATCCTCGAGATGGCGAACCGCCGTATGGAACAGATGAGCGGCGGACGGTACGAGCTGGTCCATAAGAGCGGCGCGGACCGCCGCAACGCCAAGGCGGGGCTGGAGATCGAGGTGCTCGACCACAACACCGGGCTGCAGCGCGGCTCCGGCTCGCTCTCGGGCGGCGAATCCTTTTTTACCTCCCTTGCGTTGGCGCTGGGGCTTTCGGACGTCGTACAGAACCACGCGGGGGGAAAGCAGATGGACGCGCTTTTCATCGACGAGGGCTTCGGCACATTGAGCGACGATGTGCTGGACAAGGCGCTGGAGGTGTTGAATCAGCTCAGCGAGGGCAAACGGCTGGTGGGCATCATATCCCACGTGGACAAGCTTGACGAGAGCATCCCCCAGAAGATCCGTGTACGAAGCGGGGAAAAGGGCAGCTCGCTTTCTCTGGAGCTGCCGTAAGACACCGGAAAAGAAAGAAACCCGGGACCGAAACGGTCCCGGGTTTCTATGCGCGGATCACATAGTCGAACAGCTCAAGCTGCGTGATCCCCATGCCGCGCAGGCGTGCGGCGCTGCGCTGCTGATCCTCTTTTGTGTTGTATTCCGGGATGAGCGGGACCCGGACAAGCAGACGCTCCGGTCCGACGGCTTCCAGCAGGAAGCGCAGGTTTTCCCGCATCAGATCGGGATCTCCGCCGGTATAGCGGCGATAGATGTCCGCATCCATGTCCTTGCAGTCGACGATAAAGCTGTCCACCGCCCCGACGGAGAGAGAGAGCAGCTCGGGCGATACGGCGAGACTGGTCTCAGCACAGATACGCCATTCGGAGGGACAGAGCTCACGGAAGCGCCGCAGAAAAGCGGCGTGCAGGAGCGATTCACCCCCGCCGAAGGTAACGCCGCCGCCCGATGCGCGGAAGTACAGATCGTCGATCCGGACGCGCTCGAGCAGCTCTGCCGCCGTCAGGGGCTCGGCCGGCGCCTCCCGCAGAAGCCGCTTGTTGATGCACCAGCGGCACCGCAGCGGACAGCCGGCTCCGGCGATCAGCGTCGTGATCCCAGCGCCGTCGCTCCCCATGCGCAGGCGAGCGATACGCAGCAGCGGAAACAGCGCTTCAGCCATGGTTTTCCTGCGGGACGGTATAGGCCAGGTCGCCCATAATCTCGACAGGCGCAGGTGTTTCCCCCGGCAGAGCGATTGCGCCCGGGAGTTCTGAATCGACCGGGTCTTCCGTCCCCTCCGGCCAGGCGACCTCGCCGGTCTCTACATAGATCTCCGGCCCCGGCGTGGGCTCGTTTTCCACGTACGCGATCTCGCCCGAAAGCTGCGTCCCGTTGTTCCCGCCGCTCTGCCTGTGCGGCGCGCAGCCCGCGGCGGAGAGCGCCATCCCGGCGCACAGAGCGGCCACGGCGACCCGCTTTCCGAGGGACTGCCGCAGGGCGAGCTGCTGCTCGAGATAGCGCAGTTCACTTTCACAGCGCGGGCAGGTCCCCGTACACTCTCCCTGGAACCGGCATTCGCGGGTCACAT
The DNA here is from genome assembly GCA_017535865.1 of Oscillospiraceae bacterium. Lineage (GTDB taxonomy): Bacteria > Bacillota > Clostridia > Oscillospirales > Oscillospiraceae > Limivicinus. The sequence continues at coordinate 7,458 of JAFXTM010000057.1, read as the reverse complement.
AGGGGATATCGTTCTCCTCCGCGATGTGGCGCCGGATCTCCTTCAGTATTCTGCACTTTGCTTTTCCCGACATGGTAAGCCGCCTCCTGTTTTTATAGACACGCGCTGCTTATATGACGCATCCGGGCGGAAAAGGTTCCGCCGGAGGGAAAAGCATTTTTCAGCGGAACAGCCGGACCTCGGTCCCAAAGATATCGTCCGTGCCGCAACCATAGGCGTCGACGGTATACCACGCGGCGGTCGCCGTATGGGATTCGAAGCCGTCCACCGAAACGATCTCATACAGATGGATGGTGAAGCTGCCGTCCGCATTCCGCTCCACATCCGCCTCCGGCGGGAAATAACCCTCGTTCCGGAGACAGTAGATCTGCGCCCAGCGGCCGAGCTCCGCCGCCGTGAACGGACCCTTGTGGGCCGGGCAGAGATAAGTCGTCGGCTCGAACAGGTAGACACCCGTCAGAATGTTGTCCCCTGCGCCGCCGGCAAGGGTGCTCTCGTCGCGCTTCACATTCATCAGGATGGCGCCCTGGACCTCGCTCAGCGTGAGGGAACGGAACCAGTAGGAGACGTCCGCGCCCGTGCTGTGGTAGACGTTCCGGATCGCTATGCTGTACGCGTCCGGCCGTTCGGCCGTCCGGGTATCCAGCGTGAAGACCTCCTCGTATGGTATCGGATCGCCGGAGACGAACATGGCGTGAAGCAGGATGTCGTTCTGCTCCGTTTCCAGCCAGTACTTGAGCGCGCCGCTGAGCAGGCGGTATTCATAGACGCAGTCGACGCCCATGGGGAACATGGGGTAGCTGCCGCTGAGAATGTTGTCCTCCTCGCCTCCGGCAAGCGTGCGTTCATCGCGGTCGACCAGCATCGTGACATGGTCCCCTTCGAAGCGGAGCGTCAGGCTCCGGAACCAGCCGGAGCAGTCATAGCCGCGGAGGTCCGTGACGCGGCGGATCACAAGGCTGTTTCCCGAGCACTCCGCTGTCGCCGTATCAAGGATAAAGACGGATTCATAAAAGCTCGGATCGCCGGAACGGAAATACGCGTGAAGGACCGGCGCATCGCTGATCGCGCCGCTGAAGTCCAGCCAGTATTTCGGCATTCCGTTCTCCAGACAGTACACATAGGCGTCCGCAGACAGGCCGAAAGCGCCCGGATCCGCGCAGGCGAGAGGTGAGAACAGCGTGGACAGAACAAGGATCAGACAGAGAGCAAACAGTATCTTTTTCATGGGGATCTCCTCCGGCAATGATGGTGTCATGTTGTTAGACTGCGCGGGAGCCCGATTTGTTCCCCCCTTTGGCAGACGGAGACTGCTTGTATGACCGGAAGCGCGAAAACGCATTCCACTTATGTCAGAAGGCAGCGTTTCCCGGCATATAGGCATCGGTCTTCCGGAAGGGCGCGGGAGGCGCGGACCGAGACGGAAAGCCCGTTCAGGAGCGGGTGCAGACGCTGCGCGAGCTCCTCACCGTCCAGAGGGACAAGCGTCAGCGCGTCGATTACAAGCGTATCCCCGGCGAGGCGGTAGCGACAGTCGACCAGCCCGTCGAGGGCGAAAAGCGCGTCATCCAGCGCCGGAACGTCGAGCCCGACCGGGCGGCGGCGGATCGTGTCCAGCCGCAGGGTGACGCTCCCACAGGGGCAGGGGCCGGGGAGCGCGCGCGTGTAGTCGCCGGTGCGGTAGCGGATGAGCGGCAGGGCCTCCATGCCGATGGTCGTGATGACCAGCTCCCCGGTCTCTCCGGGGGGCAGAGGCTCGCCGTTTTCGTTCACGATCTCCGCGAGCACGTGGTTCTCACGCAGGTGCATACCCGCGTGCGCGGGGCAGGTGATCGCGCCCGCCATGCCCATCTCCCGCGAGCCGTAGTGCGGGAAAAGGCGAGAGCCGAGAAGCCCCTCGCAGGCGTGCAGGACGCTGTCCGGGCAGGCGTCGCCGCTGACGAGTGCCCTGCGAAGGCTGCCTCGGCCGCAGACGCGCAGCAGACTCAGCAGCTGGATCGGCATCCCGACGAAGCTGTCGGGACGCTCCCGCTTCAGGATCTCCCGGTACTCTCCGTAAGAGAGCGAAGGACCGAGCTTCAGCGCACGCGCGCCGAGGCGCGTGATCGCCTCCGCAATCAGCTCGCCGAGCCCGAAGGGACCGGAGAAGGGAAAACAGATCATCGTGACGCTGCCCGGGAAGATCAGCTCGCCGAGCCCGGCCATATAGAGTCGGACGGTGTTTTCCAGATCCGCCTCGGTGTAGAATACGCGCTTCGCGGCGCCGGTCGTACCGGAGGTCGCGTCGGAGAGTACGCGCTGCACAGCGCTTTGCGAACAGAGAAGCATTTCCCGGGCGTGCAGCGCAAGGTCTTCGTCGGTCGTAAACGGGAGGAGACGCAGCTCCGCGAGCCGGCCCAGGCGCTCCGGGAGACCACGATAGAAGCCGCCGCGGGCTTTTTCGCGCGCAAGAAGGCGATTCAGCCTGTCGAGCTGAATCGCCTCGATTGTTACCCGGTCGAGCGAAGAAAGCCGCTCCTGCTCGCAGATGAGCGCGTCCAGACGGGATCGTTCCATATCCGCGTTCAGCCGAGCAGATCCCGGCTCTCCAGGATCTCCATGCACTTTTCAAAGGTAGCCGCGATGATCTGCGGGCAGAACTCCACCCGCTTGGCGGGGTTGCCCTTCGTGATGTCCCGGCAGTCGATCCCACCGTAGTCGCTTGTGATCTCATCCTCGAACCATCGGGTGAACTCCCCAAGCGCCGGCTTGTGCTGCGGATCGTCCGTGCCGGTGTCCTCGCCCTTGCCGGTAAAATATGAGATCAGACAGGCGCCGCCCGTCATGCAGCCGCAGCAGCCCTGGGAATATCCAACGCCGCCGTTGAGGCCGCCCATGGCCTTGACCAGCCCGGGATCCTCTTCTCCGATGCTCTCCAGCATCAGGATCGCCAGGATCTGGCTGCAGAAATAGCCGTAACGGCTCAGTTCCATGATGCGATCAAACAGATCCATATCTATCTCCTTTCCGCAATCAGCATGCGGTAACAGCATTTTCTCCGCGGAAGCTCACAGCGGCAGGCATCCTCGTCCCGCCAGAGCGCCTCCAGATAGTATTCCCGCCAGAGCGCCGTCATGTCCTCATCGTGGAGGATGGTGAAGCCGGCGGCCTCTGCGAGCGGGCGCAGCGGCGTGAATTCCACGTCGGAGAGCAGGAGCCGCCCGCCGGACTTCAGCAGGCGTTTCGCCTCGCGCAGCGCGCCGGGCACGTCGCCCGAGACAAAAAAGGCGCACTGGCTCAGCACCGCATCAAAGCTTTCATCGGGAAACGGCGCGCACAGCAGATCCCCAGTCTCCACGAGAGGCGAGCGCGGTTCGATATCCAGGCCGCGCGCCATAAATCCAAGCTCTCGCAGCAGGCGGACGCTTTCACCCGCTCCGGCCCCAAGATCAAGGACCGAGGCGCCCGGGGAGAGCGCGGCGAGCGCGAGCATCCGGCGCGTGTGCGTCTCGCCGCCGGGATGGCACTTCATTTATCCTCCAGCGCCCGCTCGACCGAGGCGACCTTGCCCAGCGCCAGCTCCTCCGGCACATAGACAAAGCCGCAGACGGGGCAGACCGGCAGCTCCACGGGAAAACCGTTGTCGAGATACATGAACTTGGCCTTGCCCTTGATCAACGGCACGCCGCATTTGACGCAGGAGAGCTTCCCCTGTGGATCGATGGTGTAATAATTCTTCTCGGCGGCCATGACCTCAGCCCTCCCGTTTGACGACTTTCATGCGGTGGCTCCAGGCGCGGTGAATAAGGAAGCCCTCGCCCTCGCATGCGAACTTGACCCAGAAGGTGGCGTTGCCGACACGGCGACGGGCGACAAGCAGCCCGTCCTCGTCCCGGATCGCCTCGCCGCTCTCGCGAAAATCCTCGATAACGGCGATCACATCCTCTGTCAGGATCATGCGCTCGTCCATCATCTGCCGCGCCTCCGGCGTGAAAGCCAGCGGATAATCCAGTTTTTTCTCCATCGCTTCCTCCCCCCACAGCTCGCGCTGCAGCGCATATTTCAGCGCCAGACGGTTCTTGCGCTTCTCGCTGATGTCCGGCGGATCGCCCGCGTCGGTCCCGTAGACCAGCTCCAGGATGTGCCGCGACTCCCGGCCCTGCCGGGCAAAGCGGTCGCGGCAGGCCATGCAGTAGGAGATATAGGGCGCGTCGGAACGCTCAAGGCATTTCTCTGTCATCTCGGCCGCCACCTCGCGGTTGGCGTAAGCGGCGAGGCCGCCGTAGCCGCAGCAGGGCGCGCGGTCACCCGAATAGGGCGTGTCCACGAGCTCACAGCCGAGTTGCGCCGCGATCGCCCGAATGGCCGCCTGTGTCTGCTTTTCACCGCGCGCGCCGCAGGAATCGTGCAGCGCGGCCGGGCGGTCGAGACCGTGCCCGCCCGCGGGCAGTCCGATCTCGAGCAGCACGTCCCAGATACCGGTGATCCGCAGCCCCTCGTGCGTGCTCAGTTCCTTTCTGCAGCTCGGGCAGCCGGCGATCACGATCGGATCTCCGAGCTTGGCAAGCTCCCGGTCAAGAAACTCCCGCGTCTGCTGCTCCATCTCGCAGCGCCCTGCCCAGTCTCCGATCGCCCCGCAGCAGCCGAGCAGCAGCGCCACGCCGCCCTCCAGCCGCGCACAGAGATCCTCGTAGGCGGCCCGGACGGTATCCGGCGCGATGGCAGCAGCCTGACAGCCGGGAAAGAAAACGTAACGGCAGCGCTCAAACCCCGGCTGCGGCCGGCAGAGGAAAGCCTCGTTGTTGGAAAAGAGCATGTCCAGCAGCGCAAACTCGTGCGGCGCGAGCGGCATCTTGTCGGTCGAGACCATGTTCTGCCGCGCCAGATGGCAGACGTGCGCCATGTCAAAACCGTTGGGACAGACCACGCTGCACTGCCCGCAGAGCGAGCAGGCGTTCATAGGCTTGTTGAGCTGGTGGTCGCCCATGATGATCTGCGTATTGTTGTAGATCTCCCGGGCCAGCAGCCCGGGGTGTTTTTTGTAGTGCTGCAGATAAGCGCAGCTCTTCAGGCACTCTTCGCAGTGGCACTGGATACAGCGCCCCGCCTCCGCGGCAGCCTCCTCCGGGGTATAGTCCGCGCCGGATCCGGAGATGCGGCGCAGCTCCTTCGCTTCGCTGAGATCGGTGTAGAGCCGGCTCCCAACGGGGCCTTCCTGCCCGCGGGTGTTGCGCGGGTCGAGGTTCTGGGCCAGACGGTCCACGGTCAGCGCCGCTTTCTTCGCGCCGAAGGCCGCCTCCATCACGCCCCGCGCGGGGCCGGAGACGAGCTTTTCCTCCTCATAGTACATGAGCTCCGGGACCGGTGCGGCCTCCGGAAAGAGACGCTTCGCGACGCTCTCCGACGCGCAGAGCACATCGAACGCGCCGCGCTTTTCCTCCAGAAAGCCGCGGGTGAATTCACAGGAAAAGACAAATTGGATATCCTTGCCTTTGAGCCGCTTGAGCTCCAGCGCGAAGGCCTCCTCATCCAGGAAACCGGCCTCGCAGCGCAGAAAGGCGGCGAGGTCCTCCTGCTCGCAGAAAACGGTGATCGGATAAGCCTTCTTCTCGAGCTCGCCCGCCAGAAACAGCGGGAAGAGACCGGAACCGAGGATGGCGACGTTCTTTTTCTTTTTGGTGCGGAAGATGCCGCCCAGCTTCGACTGCTGCCCGAAGCGCGCTACCGCGGCCTCCACAGCCCGGATGGCCACGCCGTCGCCCAGCTCGCAGAGGCGGCATTTTGCCTCGCAGGGAGCCTCACAGCCGCGGGAGAGGATCAGCGGGAAGGGAGCAATCTTCTCATAAAGCTGCAGCGCTTTTTTGAAATCCCCGGCCGCGGCAGCCTTCAGAAAGGCGCGCGTGTCCAGCTTGAGGGGACAGGCTGCGTTGCAGAAAGGCGGCTGCTCGTAGACGCAGAGCTCCGCCATACTGTCGATCTCCTCCTTGGAGATGCGGTTGACCTTATAGACGTGGGTGGAGCCGCGCTCCTGGATCTGGCTCACGGTTTTCGCCCCCCTTTTCAAAAAGGATTGTACGCAATAGAGAGGCCCCGTAGGGCCTCTCTATTATACCATTGCTTCTTTGCTTTGAAAAGACTTACTTCTCAAGCTCTTTCAGCGCGGCCAGCACCTTCTCGGGCAGAGCCGGGATACGGGTGACGCGCGCGCCGGTGGCGTTGTAGATGGCGTTCAGGATGGCCGGATGAGGCGCATCCAGCGGAGCCTCGCCGCAGCCGGCGGCACCGTAAGGGCCGTAGGGACGGTAGGTCTCGTTGTAGTGCAGCTCGATGTCATCGGGCACGTCGTTGGGATACGGGATGCCGCACTTGAGCAGGCTCGTGTGCTTCGAGAGATCCTCGAAGTCCTCGGTCAGCGCAAGGCCGATGCCCTGGGTCAGGCCGCCGTAGAAGTTGCCGTCCACGAGCAGCTTGTTCATGATCGTGCCGACGTCGGCCACGCAGGTGAACTTCACGACCTTGACCTTGCCGGTCTGGGTGTCGACCTCGACCTCGGGCAGGAAGATGGTGTACATATAGGTCGCGAAGGGCTCGCCCTGGGCGGTGTCCTGATCAACAGGATGATCCGCGCAGTAGGTGGTGACCCAGTTGCCCTCGACCTTCAGCTTCTTGCCGTCGGCGACCATCTCGTCGTAGGTCCTCCAGGTGCCGTCGTCCTTCTTCATCTCGGCGAGCAGCGCCTCGGCGGCCAGGCGGCAGGCGTTGCCGGACATGACCTGGGAGCGGGAGCCGCCGGCGGGGCCGGAGTTCGGGGTGATCTTGGTGTCGTTCATGACGAGCTTGATCTGCTCGGGCTTGATGCCGGCCTGACGCAGAGTCTCGTGAGCGGAGACGAGCGCGCCCATGTCGGCGCCCTGGCCGTGATCCTCCCAGGAGACGTAGATGGTGACCGTGCCGTCCGGATTCAGCTCAGCATAGGCGGAGGAGGCGTCGACGCCGTCCAGGCCGCAGCCGTACACGCCGAGAGACACGCCGATGCCGTACTTGTAGCGGCCGTCGGAGGCGGCGTTCTTCTCCTCGCAGCGCTTCTTGGCGGCATAGTACAGCGGACGGGCCTTCTCAAACAGAGCCTCTTCGCAGTAGACCTCGGGGGGATAGCCGGTCGGGATCGTGGTATGCTCGGACTCCTTGTAGCAGTTCATGGCGCGCATCTCAAACGGGTCGATGCCCATCTTGGCGGCCAGGCAGTCGATGGCGATCTCGGAGCCCATGAAGGACTGGGGAGAGCCGTAGGCGCGGAAGGCGGAGCCCCAGGCATGGTTGGTGAACACGGTCTGGCTCTTGTTGCGGATGGAGACGATGCCGTAGCCGGCGCCGGTGAACTGGCTCAGACGCATGGTGAGCAGGTCGCCGAACTCGGAGTACGGGCCATGGTCGACGTAGTTGTCGCCCCACAGAGCGAGCAGCTTGCCGTTCTTGTCC
>JAFXTM010000056.1 GCA_017535865.1 Oscillospiraceae bacterium | reverse complement strand
GACGACGTCGGAGAACATCTGGATGACGCGGCGGTAGGAGTCATACACGAAGCGCTCGAACTTGGGGTCGGGGTTGCCGGCGATCATGGCGGCCACGACGTCATCGTTCAGGCCCAGGTTCAGGATGGTGTCCATCATGCCGGGCATGGAGGCGCGGGCACCGGAACGGACGGAAACCAGAAGGGAATTCTCCAGGTCGCCGAACTTCTTGCCGTTGAGCTTCTCCATCTCCGCGACGTTCTCCATGACCTCGGCCATGATGGCGTCGTTGATCTGGCGGCCGTCCTCATAGTACTGGGTGCAGGCCTCGGTGGTGATGGTGAAGCCCTGGGGAACGGGCAGACCGATGTTGGTCATTTCGGCCAGGTTCGCGCCCTTGCCGCCCAGCAGCTCACGCATTTTCGCGTTGCCCTCGGAAAACTTGTAGACATACTTTTTGCTCATGTTTTCGATCCTTTCTATGCAAAATTTAAATTATTCTTTGCCATTCCTTAGATTAACACAAAAGAGGGAGAATAATCCATACATATTTTTTACAAATCCGCAGAGAGAATTTTGCTCAATTCGTCGGATATTTTTGCAAATCCAACAACATCCACGCTTTCCCCCCGGATCCGGGTATCAAAACCGGCGTTTTGCACGGCCGTCTCGGCCTGCTGCCGGCTCACGCCGAGGCCCGCGGCGAGCGCGTTCGGCAGGGTCTTGCGGCGCTGATTGAACGCGGCGCGGACCAGGCGGAACAGCAGCTCCTCGTCCCTCACCGGGGCGGGCGGTACGGCGCGGCGCCGGAGGCGGATGATCGCGGAGGTCACCTTTGGCTGCGGAACGAAGCAGGAGGGCGGCACCTCGAAGAGGATCTCCGGCTCGCTGAGCCACTGGACAAGGATCCCGAAGGCGCCGTAGTCCGGCGCGCCGGCCTCGGCGCAGAGCCGTTTGGCGACCTCGCGCTGCACCATGACCGTGACCGTCTCGAAGCAGCCTGCGTGCAGCAGCGCCGAGAGCACCGGGCTCGTCACGTTGTAGGGCAGGTTCGCGCAGACGACGGGGCGCAGAGGCGCGAGGTGCTCCGCCACCAGGGCGGGGATATCCTGCTTCAGCACGTCCCCGAAGAGGAGCTCCACATTTTCCCGGCCCTCCAGGGTCTCCGCCAGGACCGGCCGCAGCGTCCTGTCCAGCTCGATCGCGAGGACCTTCCCGGCCCGCTCGCTGAGCTGCGCCGTGAGGCAGCCGAGGCCCGGCCCGATCTCGAGCACGCCGGTGTCCCGGTCCACCTCCGCCGCCTCCGCGAGCTGCCGCGGCACCCAGTCGGCGATCAGAAAGTTCTGACCCAGCGACTTGGAGAAGCGGAAGCCGTGCCGCGCGAGCAGCGCCTGTATTTCACTATAGTTGGTCAAGTTCATGGCTTCCTCCATCGGCTTCCCTGAAAGGGGAGGCATACACGCGGGTCTTGTACTTTTCTGCCGGAGGCAAGGCTCTATTTTTTCAGCACTTTCTCGTAGGCCTGGCGCGCCGTGTCGTGCCCCGGCTCGCAGCGGACCTCGATGTTCCCCCGGTAGCGGTAGCCGTTTTCGCGCAGCAGCTTCTGCATGGGCTTGTTTTTTCGGTGCGTGTCGGTGCGCACGCAGCGCAGCCCGAAGGCGCGGGTCTGCTCCTCCACGCAGCGCAGCAGATAGGCGGACAGGCCGCTGCCCCGGTAGGCCTTCGCCACCGCCGCGCGGTGCAGGACGCAGGCCTCCAGGCCCTCCGTCCAGCGGCCGTCGGTGATCGCGTCGTAGCTGACCTCGTGCCGGGTCGAGAGCGTGAAGAAGGCCGCGAGCTCCGCCCCGTGGAACACCGCGAAGCACTCACCGCGCGCGAGATCAAAGCGGAAATGCTCCGCCGCCGGGTAGGGGCCCTGCCACTGATCGGCTCCGAGCTCCCTGAGGCTTGCGCGCGCTTCCTCCACGATGCGGAGTATGTCCGGGAGATCCGCCTCCGTCGCGGCGCGGTATGACAGAGGCTCGGTGAGACGCTTCGCGTCCCGCCCCTTCCGCACCTCCTCGAGCAGCTTCCGGTCCTCTTTATCCGCAAAGCGCAGCTTCGCGAACATGTCCGGCCGCTTGTCGCGCGTTCGTTCGAGCTGCTTGCGGAAGCGCCAGCGCTCGACGCGCGCGTGGTCGCCGTTGAGGAGGATCTCCGGCACGGCGCGGCCCTCCCAGAGCTCCGGTCGGGTATACTGCGGGTATTCGAGCAGCCCGTCCCAATGGCTCTCGCCGGTGTAGCAGGCCTCGTCGGAGAGCACGCCGGGCACCAGGCGGCAGACCGCGTCCGCCACAGCCATGGCGGCGATCTCCCCGCCCGTCAGCACGAAGTCCCCGAGCGAGATTTCCTCGTCCACGCAGGCCTCGATAAAGCGCTCGTCCACGCCCTCGTAGTGGCCGCAGACCAGCACAAGCTGATCGTAGTCCCGCTGCAGGCGTCTGGCCGTCTCCTGCGTGAAGGGCCGCCCCTGCGGGGAGAGATAGATCACGCAGCGGCGCGCCGTCTCCGGCGAGGCGGCGGTGATCGCATCCAGGCAGGCCTTGAGCGGCTGCGCCATCATGACGCAGCCCCAGCCGCCCCCATAGGGGTAGTCGTCCACCTGATTCTGTTTGTTGTCGGTATAGTCCCGGATCTGGACGCAGTTGATCTCCACGATCCCCTTTTTGGCCGCGCGGCCGAGGATGCTCTCATGCAGCACCGCGTTCACGGTGTCCGGGAACAGGGTCATGATGTCGATGCGCATTACATTCCCTCGATCAGACGTACGGTGACGATCCCGTTCTCGGGATCGGTGTGCAGGATAAAGGCCGGGACGGCGGGGATCAGATGCTCCTCCTCGCCGCGCACGACGTAGATGTTGGAGGCCGGGCGCTCGAGGATCTCGACCAGGGTCCCGATCTCCCGTCCCTGCTCGTCCAGCACCCGCGCGCCGAGGATGTCCTGCAGGAAGAACTCGCCCGGCGCGAGCTTCGCGTCCTCCCGGGCGATCGAGACCGTCCGCCCCTTGAGCGCCATGGCGGCGTTCAGGTCGTCCACGCCGCGCAGGCGGCAGAGCAGAAAGCCCTTCTGCACGCGGGCGGACTCCACCGCCAGCTCCCGCTCTCCGATATAGAGGCGCCTGAAACGCTTCATGTACGCGGGGCTGTCGAGCCAGACCTCGATCTTCACCTCGCCGGCGACGCCGTGTGTGTTGACGATCTTCCCCGCTTCGATTCGGGCGCTCCGCACCGGTTTCCCGTTCTCCACCGTTTTTCCCCTCCCCTGTGCGAAATATCCTGTTCTGAATTTATTATTATAACGCAAAGAGGAAAGATTTGCAAACATTCTGCGGCAAAAAAGATCGGAGAGCGGTACGCTGTCGGCGCGCCGCTCTCCGCTTTCTTTCTTCTGCCTCAGACCAGGGTATTGCGCAGAACGCCGATCTCCCCGATCTCGATGTCTACCGTGTCGCCCGGCTTGAGCCAGCAGTCCGGGTCGCCCCGTTTCTCGAGCGCCACGCCGCTCGGCGTGCCGGTGAAGATCAGATCGCCCGGTTCGAGGCCGATGTAGTGCGAGGCATAGCTCACGATCTTCGCGCAGTCGAAGATCATGTCGTCGGTCAGGCTGTCCTGCCGCAGTTTTCCGTTTACATAACTCCGAATCACATGGGGCGCACGGACGTCAAACTCATCCGCCGTCACGATCACGGGGCCGCAGGGGCCGAAGCCCGGCATGGTCTTGCCGATCAGCCACTGGGCGGTGCGCGTCTGCGCGTCGCGGCAGCTCAGGTCGTTGCCGCAGGTATAGCCGAAGACGTGGTCGAGCGCCTCCTCCTCGCTCACGCCCCAGGCCTTTTTGCCGATGACGACGACAAGTTCCGCCTCGTAATCGTAGGTCGTCTCCCAGGTGGGCAGCGCGATCTCGGCCCCGGCGGGCGCGAGCGCGTCGCCGAATTTGGAGAAGAGCACCGGGTAATCCGGCAGAGGGTGGTTGGTCCGGCGCGCGTGCTCGGCATAGTTGAGGCCGACGCAGACGAGCTTGCCGACACGGTCCACGACATTGGCATAGACCGGCGCGGACACGACGGGCAGGGCGGCGGCGGCCAGGGCCTCCAGCGGGGCGCGGTCGGCGCCGGCGATCACCGCGTCCATCGTCAGGCCGCAGCCCGCGGCCGTCGCGTCCACAACGCCGCGCGCGGTCTCGATGGCGAGATGGGTCTCGCCGCCGACGAGAATATTGCAGAGCTTCATGGGGATACACTCCTTTATTGCGATATGTTTCCAGTATACCCCCCTTTTTGATCTAATGCAACCGGTTTACAAGCCGATTCCAGATTTCGAGCAGGAAAAAGCGCAGCTCTGTCCCTTCCCCCTCCGCAAGCAGGCGGAACTCCCCGACGGCCAGCGCGTCCGTCCCGCTCCCCGCCTCCACGGCCGGGAGCGCGAACTGCGGGAAGACGAGGCCCCACCAGTTGTGCCCCTCCCCCTCGCCGAGGATCACGCGCAGCGACTCGTAACGCCCGGCGGGCAGGACCAGCCCCTCCGCGGTGCGCGTCGGATAGTCCGCGGGGCCGAGCGTCACGGTCACGGCACGGCCGTCGGCGGCGGAGGCGGCGGCGCGGGCGACGCCGGCGAGCTCCTCCGCGATCCGCGCTTCGGCCTCGTCCCGCTCCGTCACGTCCGCAAGCAGCGGCGTGAGATAGCACAGCACAGCGTCGCGCACGCGGAGCTTTCGCGCCTGCTCCTCCGGTTCGTCGGAGGCGGCGATCACATGCAGGCGCAGGGTATTTGCGGACAGCGCTTCCCGCTCGCCCTGCACGCGGCAGGCCAGCAGCAGTGTCAGGCACAGCGCGCAGAGCGCCGCCTTTTCCCAGATGTACAGGTGTTTGTTCATGGCGTGTCTCCTCTCGGTATGTACCGGGGAGAGTATGGACAGAAAAACACAGGCTTAAACGGGAGAAAGAAAAGAGCCACGGATTGCCACGCCAGTGTGCGCACTGGCTCGCAATGACAAGACGCGGCCGGGTACTGAAGCCAACCGCAAACACCTTGCCGCTTTTGCCATTCCCGGGCCTCACTTGAACGTTTCGGCCCGCCAATGGCGCGGCTGCGGAAATTGCGGCTTTGCTTCTTCCGCCCCCGGCGGCGGTATCCGAGCCGAACACCTTGCCGCTTTTGCCATTCCCGGGCCTCACTTGAACGTTTCGGCCCGCCAATGGCGCGGCTGCGGAAATTGCGGCTTTGCTTCTTCCGCCCCCGGCGGCG
>JAFXTM010000055.1 GCA_017535865.1 Oscillospiraceae bacterium | reverse complement strand
TGGAACGCTTCGCTCTTGGCGCAGAAATCGGTCTCGCAGTTGACCTCGACCACGGCGCCGACGCCGCACTCGGGGCAGACGCGGGCATAGGCCATGCCCTCGGCCGCGATGCGGCCGGCCTTCTTCGCAGCTTTCGCCAGGCCCTTTTCACGCAGCCAGTCGACAGCCTTCTCCATATCGCCGTCGGTCGCCTGGAGTGCCTTCTTGCAGTCCATCATGCCGACGTTGGTCATCTCACGCAGAGTCTTGACATCCTGAGCGGTAAAAGCCATGGTATATTTTCCTCCTAAAATAGTTTCCTCAAAAAAGGGGGCGCGGTGAGGCGCCCCCTTTTCGGTGTATTCTTACTCTTCGACGGTCTCGGCGGCCTCGGCCATAACAGCCTCGGCATCTTCGGCGTCGGCGCCCTGGCGGCCTTCCTGCACGGCGTTGGCCATGGTGGAGGCGATCAGACGGATGGCGCGGATCGCGTCGTCGTTGGCGGGAATCACGTAATCGACCTCATCGGGGTCGCAGTTGGTGTCGACGATGGCGACGATGGGGATGTGCAGCTTGCGGGCTTCGGCGATGGCGTTGTGCTCCTTGCGGGGGTCGACGACAAAGAGAGCGCCGGGGAGCTTTTTCATTTCCTTCACGCCGCCGAGATACTTCTCGAGCTTCTCCATCTCGCCGAGATGCTTCATGACTTCCTTCTTCGGCAGCATGTCGAAGGTGCCGTCCTCCTGCATCTTCTTGAGCTGGGCCAGACGGTCCACGCGGGTGCGCATGGTCTTGAAGTTGGTGAGCATACCGCCGAGCCAGCGGGCGTTCACATAGTACATGCCGACGCGGGAGGCTTCCTCACGCACGGCGTCGGTCGCCTGCTTCTTGGTGCCGACGAAGAGGATGGTCTGGTTGTTGGCGGCGAGGCTGCGCACGAAATCGTAGGCCTCCTCCAGCTTCTTCACGGTCTTCTGCAGGTCGATGATGTAGATGCCGTTGCGCTCGCAGTAGATATACTCGGCCATCTTGGGGTTCCAGCGGCGGGTCTGGTGACCGAAGTGGACACCGGCTTCCAGCAGCTGCTTCATGGATACGACAGACATTTGCTTTTTTCTCCTTCTTATTTCGTTTTTTCCCTCCGGGAACATCACGCCCTCCGCCAAACCGGTCGCCCGGCCACGTGGGGGAGAGTCCGCTCCCGTGCGAAATGCCTTGATATAATAACAAAAGAATACCCGTTTTGCAAGAGTTTTTTGCCGATTTGCCAAAATTTTTTACCGCGGCGGACGCGGCCGGCGCTTACTCCCCCAACTCGCCGAAATACCAGCCGCTCGTCCCCCGGTGCTTGACAAAATAACCCCGGCTCGTCTCCTCCACAACGCGGACCCGGTCGCCCGCACGCAGCGGCAGGACGTAGTCCGTGCAGTCGTTGCAGTCGGTGACGGTCTCGTCCGTAAAGAGATACTTTGTGAGGATATCCATCTCATATCCGGTGCGCAGATGGCGGCAGCGGGAAAACTCCGCCCCGCGCTCCAGGACCCGCACCGTGCTGTCGCCCCAGCGGATATAGTACGAGCGCGGGCTCCCGGCCTGATCGCGCAGCGCCGTGCGCTCAGGGAAAGGGTCGTAGGCCGCGAAGGAGAAGTCCTCGCTCTCCCGGTCGGGGATGATAAGGGCGTTGAGCTGCCCGTCGTCCTTGAGCACGCAGCCGCCGTCGATGCAGGCGACGCGCTTTTCCCGGTCGACGATCGGATTGGCGCAGACGCGATCCTCCCCGTACAGCACGACGGGATAGTGGCCCACGACGAGCCATTTGTCAAAGCGCATCTCCCGGTCCAGAAAACGGTCGATGCGGCTGAGCTCGTCGCGCGTATGCTCGCGCAGAGGCTTGCCGGGCGTCATGCCCGCGTGGGCAAAGACGAAGCGCTCCGTCTCGATGGCGTCGGGCAGCGCGCCCAGCCAGGCAAGTTCCTCCCGGAACGCCTCGAAGAGCCGCCACTTGACGGGCGTGAAATCCCGCACTGCGAGCGGGTCGATCCCGAGCTCGCGGCACATGTCCCAAAGCAGGCCGCTGCGTTTGTACTGCACATAGGAGAGAAATGCCCGTCCTCCCGGTCGCGCCGGTGATCGAAGATGCGCGCCCAGCCGTCGCAGTTGCCGCAGACGGTATGGACATTTCCCGTCCGGCTCAGCGCCATCGCGCGCCGCAGCAGAGCCAGGCTCTGCGCCCCCTTTTCCAGCAGGTCCCCGTCCAGGATCAGCACGTCCTCCGCGCAAAAGCTGACCTGCTCCAGCAGGCCCTCGAAGTACGGAAGGTTCCCGTGGATGTCCGACATCACGAGGATGCGCCGCCCGGGCGGCAGCGCGAGGCTCTCGATCCTGGCCCGCTCAGTCATGGCGCTTCCTCCGCAGGCTCTTCTCCAGCAGGAGCAGCCCGTCCGTCCCGCCCTCGCGCCCGAGAACGGCAAAGCCCTCGCGCTCATAAAAGGTACGTGCGTCGGTGTTGGAGACAGCCACATTCAGCCGCAGGCTCCGCCGCCCCAGCTTCTGGTACCGGCGGTAGACCCGTCCCAGTACCTGGATGCCGTAGCCCTGATGCCGGTATTCCGGCCGGAGATAGAGCAGGCTCAGCCAGCCGTAGCCCGCGAGCGCGCCGCGGCGTGTATCCATGTCCACCAGGCCGATCGGCTCGTCCTCCACCAGCATGCGCAGTACGCTCTCCCGGTCGGTCCGATAGTGCCGGCACGCGCTGTTCAGATACACCTCGGCGGAGAAGCCCTCCAGATTTCCGTGTGCACTGCGCCAGGCGTCGGCGTAGCAGTCCGTGTAGAACGCCGGCTCGCACGCCGGGTCGAAGCTCTCGTGTCGGACGTTGCCGTTGCGGCTCCAGGCAGGCTCGGGCAGCGGGGCAAGGTGCGAGACGTCGTTGTAATAGTCCACGGCAAAACGCTCCCCGTCCCAGAGCAGATGCGTCACGGCGGTGTTGCGGCAGATGGGCAGCGCCTCCACGTCGCGGAGGGAAACGCCTGTGATGCGGCTCAGGATGCAGCGGATCGTCACCCCGTGGCTCACCACGGCGACGCGCTTCCCCTCGTTTTCGCAGGCGATCTCCTCCAGCGCGGCACAGGCGCGCTCGCCCACCTCGGCGAAGGTCTCCGCACCCGGGAGATAAAACAGGTCCGGCTCATGGATGAACTGCCGCGCGCGCTCGGGCTCGTCGTGACAGACGTTGCCGAAAAACTGCGTCTCCCAGGGGCCGACGTTGATCTCGCGCAGTCGCCGGTCGCTCCGGATCGGCAGCCCCTCTCGGCGCGCGACGGCCGCGGCGGTATGACGGGCGCGGTAGAGGTCGCTCGCGTACACGGCGTCGACCGGGACGCCGCAAAAGCGCGCGGCGAGCAGCTTGATCTGCTTCTCGCCGGCGGCCGTCACATCCCCGTCCCAATGGCCCTGCAGGATGCGGTAGCGGTTCCCCTCGGCCTGTGCGTGCCGAATGAGATAAATTTCCGTCATGAGTATGCCTCCGTAGCCTTGACCTATTCCACAAGATACAGTATAATAATATAATAAATAATGCAGTTATTATAGTCCCAAAGCTTTGGAATGACAAGGGGGTGGACAGGGCATGGTTCGTGCGGCGGTGCTGGCTTCCGGCGACGGAGGGCGGCTGCAGGCGATCCTCGACGCCATGTATTTCAAGGAGATCCCGAATATCGACCTCGTGGCCGTGATCTGTCCGGAGCGCAGCTGCAACGCGATGAAGCGTGCCCTCAATGCCGGCGTCTCCGCCTACGTGGTCGATCCGGAGCTCTTTCCCACCATGACGAGCCACAGCATGGCCGTGGCCAACAAGCTGCGGGATATGGACATCGAGCTCGTCATCCTTGCCGACTATGAGCTGCCGCTCGGCGTCATCCCCTACCAGTTCAAAAACCGGATCATCGGGATCTATCCGGCCTTGTACCCCGCCTTTGAGGACGTGGAAGGGGACGTCCAGCGTGCCGTGCTGGAGCGGGGCGTGCGCGTCACCGGCGCCACGGCCTATTTTGCCGACAACGACGGGCGCGTCGGCGGCATCATTCTTCAGAAGGCCGTGGAGGTCCGACAGGGCGACGACCTGGAGACCCTGCGCCGCCGCGTGATGGAGGAGTGCGAGTGGCCGCTGCTGACCCGCGCCGTCGCCGCCTACTGCGGGGGCGAGCTCCAGACCCGCGGCAATCGCGTGCGCTTCGTCGCGCCGGTCGAAAACTGAAGCCGGCTTCTTTCTGCGCTATAGAAACAGGAGAGGGAAAGATCCCTCTCCTTTTTTTATTCGAATACCGCCCGGTGAACGGCGCGCAGCACGGCGAGCTCCTCGCCGGGCTTTACCCGGAACCATGCGCTGTCCTCTCCGGCCGTGCAGTCAAGGACGCTCTCCGGCGGGAGCGCGCCGCTCTCCAGCAGCGCGGCGGCGCAGGCGGGCGCAGCGCGCCCCGCGAGCGTCACGGTATGCGCCGCCTCATCCCGGGTCACGCCGGCGAGGGCGGGGCGCTCGGCGTCCGCAAGAGCGCGGACCTCCGAGCCGGGCGAGGCCGTAAAGGCGGACAGCAGCCGGATGGGCTGCCCCTCGGCCTGCGCCAGCCGGACCGACTCCGCGTGCAGGACCTGCGAGCCGGCCCGGGCAAGCGTCAGCATATCCCGGAAATCGATCGCCGGGATCAGCCGGGCGCCCTCCACCAGCCGCGGGTCGGCGGTGTAGATGCCGTCGACGTCGGTATAGATCTCACAGCGTCCGGCCTCCAGCGCGGCGGCAAGCGCTACGGCGGTGGTATCCGATCCGCCGCGGCCGAGGGTGCTGATGTCGCCGGAGGGAGTCCGCCCCTGAAAGCCCGCCACGACCGGGATCAGCCCCGCCGCGAGCGCCTCGCACAGCCGCCGTGGCACGGCAAGCAGCAGCCGGGCCTCGCCGTGCGCTTCCTCGGTGATCAGGCCGGCCTGCCAGCCGCTGAAGGAGCGGGCGGCCGCGCCGAGCTGTTCCAGCATGATGGCCATCAGCGCCGCCGAGCGCTGTTCGCCCGTCGCGAGCAGCGCGTCCAGCTCCCGCGCGGGCGGCCGCGGCGTGATCTCCCGTACCAGATTGATCATCTCATCGGTGGAATCGCCCGCGGCGGAGACCACCGCGAGCACCTCGTTCCCCCGCCGCCTCGCCTCGAGGCAGATCCCCGCCGCGCGCCGCAGACGGGTCAGGTCGGCCAGGGAGCTGCCGCCGAATTTCTGAACGATCCGCATAGTCTTTCCTCCCGTGGCGCCGCAGAAAAAGCGGCGTCGTTCCATTCTATACGGAGCGCACGCCGCCTGACACTTCCGGCGGAGAGAAAAAGGGGTATAAAACGCCGCGTTTCCGGCAAAGACAGAAACGGGGGTGAGGGCGATGCAGCAGCGGGCGCTGCGCTGTTTTTCCTTTTTGCTGTACATGGGCGTCGTGGTCGGCGCTGTCTGGCTCAGCGTGCGTTTTCTCCTGCCCTGGGGCGCGCCCTTCCTGCTGGCCTTCGCGCTTGCGGCGCTGCTGGAACGCCCGGTGCGCGCGCTGACGCGGCGCGGCTGGCGGCGCAGCGCGGCCTCTGCCCTGCTGAGTCTCGGCGCGCTCGCGCTCGTTCTGTTCGCCCTCTCGCGGCTCACCGCGCGCTTTCTCACGGCGCTCGCGGACTTTGCCCGGCGCGGGCCGGAGCTGGTGCAGAGCATGGCCGGGGGTGCTGGTCGGCTCGAGGAGGGGCTCTTCGCCTATGTCGAGGCCGCCCCGCCGGAGCTCGGAGAACTGCTGCGCACCGCTCTCGACGGGATCGCCGAAACGCTCTGTGCGATCCCTGCCCGCCTCTCCCAAAGCGCGCTGGACGCGGCCAGCCGCGCGGCACAGCACAGCCCGGACGTGCTGCTCTTCGCCGTCACCTTCGGCATCGGGACCTATTTCTTCTCCGCTGCCTTTCCCCGGGTCCTGCGTTTTTTGGAGGCTCAGCTGCCCACAGAGCAGAGGCGGCAGCTGGAGGGCCTGGGCCGGGATCTGCGCGGCAGCTTCGGCGGCCTTCTCCGGGTCCAGCTTCTGCTCATGGCCTTTTGTTTCTTTGAGCTGCTGCTGGCCTTTCTGCTGCTGCGGCTGCGCGCGGCCGTCGGCCTCGCGGCGCTCACGGCGCTGGTAGACGCGCTGCCTGTCTTCGGCTCTGGCACGGTGCTGCTGCCCTGGGCGGCCGCTTCCCTGCTCCTCGGCAACACAAAGCGCGCGCTGGGCCTGGTCCTGACCTGGCTGCTCGTGAACCTCGCGCGCAGCGCCGCGCAGGCAAAGCTTCTCGGAGACCAGATCGGCCTGGACCCGCTGGCCTCGCTGATCGCCGTCTATATTGGCTGGCAGCTTGGGCATTTCTGGGGCATGCTGCTCTGTCCGCTCGTATTCGTCATGCTCCGCCAGCTCAACGACAAGGGCGTGCTGCACCTGTGGAAAAGCCTGTGAAGGAAGCGAGCGCTTGCATTCTCCGGAAAAGGATGATACGATAAAAAAAGCGCAGGCGTTGTCGGGAGCCCTTCCCGATGGAAAGGACAAATGAGATGAAATTCGTTTTGATTGCGCTGTTCGGGTCGACCGGTCGGTTCAGCATCTTGTTTACCGTGCTGTTTATTATCGGCCTCTGGCCCCTGTTGAAGAAATCCGGGGTCCCGGGCTGGTGGGCGCTGATCCCCTGCGCCCGCGAGTATATGTTTGCGCGCTGCGCGGGCCGCGAGCCGGAGGGTCGGGTAACCAGCGTCACTTCCTTCGTGCTCTGTCTCCTTGCGTTCGTAATGCAGTTTGTCTCTGTGCGGCCCGCCTGGATAGAGAATGTGAGCGGCGCGGTGCTGTCCCTCCTGATCCTGGAGTTGGCGCTGCAGATCATCCTGTTCATCTACCGCATCCGGGTCTACAGCGGACTGATCGAGGTCTACGGGACCCGGCGCCGCTGGATATGGCCGTGGATACTGTGTCACTGGTTTCCCGCACTGATCTGGGGCTTCTCGAAAAAGTACCAGCCGACCTGGAAAGTCGAGGATATGCACCGGGAGCTTGCGGCCATCGCCAGCGGCAGCTCGGTGGAAGTCCTGAGGGACGGACTGACCGTAAATCTGCGTGTTCGGGCGGTACGCGAATTCTTCCAGAAGAAGATCCTGCTGCGGGATGTGCACCTAAGTATCCCGCTGGGCCATATGGTGCTTCTCCTGGGCGGTTCCGGCGCGGGCAAAACGGTATTCCTCAACGCCGTCAGCGGCTATGAAAAGGCGGACGCAAGCGTGATGCTTGGCGGAGAGGACCTGTACCGGCACTATAAAAAGCTGCAGTACCAGGTAGGGTATGCGCCGCAGCACGATACCATGCGAGGGAAAGATACAGTCTATGGTACGCTTCTGGATGCCGCGAAGCTGCGTTTGCCAAAGGATACATACGCTGCGGATCGAAAAGCGCGTGTAGATAAGGTTATGGACATATTCGGGCTGACGCCGTCGCGCACGCACATGGTGGAGAAGCTCTCAGGCGGCCAGAGGAAACGGGTGTCGATCGCGATGGAATTTGTCAGCAATCCATCTCTGTTCTTCCTGGATGAGCCGGATTCCGGCCTGGACGGCATCATGGCCCGTGAGCTTATGGGGCAGCTGCGGCACATCGCCGATCAGGGGAAAATCGTCCTCGTGATCACCCACACGCCGGACCGTGTGATCGATCTGTTCGACGACGTGATCGTGCTGGCCAAGGACGGGAATCGCGTGGGCCGTCTTGCATACTACGGAAGTGTTGACGGGGCCAGGAGTTTTTTTGGGAGAGAAAGCATGGAGGAGATCGTCGAGTGCGTCAACCCTGTGGAGGTCGGCGGCAAAGGCCTGGCAGAGGAGTTTATTGCGAAATACGCGGAGGTGCGGCATGACTGAGACCACCATGAACGGCGCAGGCCGGAAGCAGCGGCATTTCCGCCATCACAGCCGGGGATCGCAGGTATCGATTTTTCTGGGTAAATTCTTCCGCATGTTCCTCTATCAGAACGAATGGAAGGTGCTCCCCATGGCGGCCGTCATCGCGGGGCTCGTCGCCATGGTGGTTCAACCCATGCTCTTCCAGAGCATGGAGGGGACCTTGATGGGCACGCTCGCGCTGGTCTGCGTGGGCATCTGGAACGGCTGCTTCAATTCCATCCAGGCGATATGCCGGGAGCGGGACGTCGTCAAGCGGGAGCACCGCTCCGGTATGCATATTTCATCCTATGTCATGGCGCATCTGATTTATCAGGCCATACTGTGCCTGCTCCAGACCGTGCTGACCATGTACATCTGTCGGCTGGTCGGCGTGGAGTTCCCAAAACAGGGGCTGTTTACCCCCTGGATGATCATGGACATCGGCATCACCATGTTCCTTGTCAGCTTTGCGTCGGATATCCTGGCTCTGTGGGTTTCAAGCCTGGCCCACAGCACGACGGCTGCCATGACGGTCATGCCTTTCCTGCTGATCTTCCAGCTTGTCTTCTCCGGTGGCATGCTCACGCTGCCCGAGTGGAGCGAGCCGCTGTCGAGCCTGACGGTCTCCCGTTACGGAATCATGGCGCTGTCCGCGCAGGCGGACTACAACAACCAGCCGCTGGTCTCAGTCTGGAATGCCGTCGTCGGCATGCGGGACCGCAAGGTCAGCGGGACCTTCACGATCGGCCAGGCGGTGGATCTGCTGCAGAACAAGGACAACCCGACGATCCGGGAGCTGCGAAAACTGGAGATCGTCAAGGGGCTCACCGCGAATGATCTGGCGGAGTTGGCGGAGAGCGAGGGTGTCCAAGGCGCCGGGCCTCTTCTGGCGCCCATTGGGGAGCAGGAACTGACGGTATCCGTCAGTCTCGGAGAAGCGGCGGATTATCTGGCGAGCAACCCCGATTCGCAGGAACTCTGTGAGGAACCCATCCCTTATTCCACGACGGTGGGACAGATCATCGATCTGGTCGGCTGGGAGAAGACCCGGGCTGTGCTCCAGGATACGATGGGCGAGAACAGCTTCGTCCAGGAATACGTACAGTCCCGCACGAACATCGCCTCCTGCTGGGTCACGCTTCTCTTCTATACGCTGATCTACGCCGCTCTCACAACGATCACGCTGGAGTTCATCGACAAGGACAAGCGATGAACGGGCGCCTCTTCATCTGAATAATGCATACGATACGCCCTCCCGGCTCCGGGAGGGCGTTCGCTCTGTCTGGAGTTGTGATGTGCCCTCCGGAGGCAGCAGCACGGAGGCGGTTCATTCGTCGCGCTTGAAGCCCTCGCCGTGCACCTCGGTGGAGTTCATGACAAAGGTGAAGGCCCGGGGATCGGTCTCGCGGATCAGCCGCAGGGTCTGGGCCAGGACGCTCCGGCGCGTGACCGTGATGACCATTTGCTTGTCGCTGCCGGTATAGCCGCCCTGCGCGGGAAGGAGCGTCGTCCCGCGGTCCGTGTAGCGGTTCAGCGTACCGGACACCTCTTCGCCGCGGTCGGTGATGATATAGATCACCTTGGCATAATCGACGCCCTGTGTCAGCGCGTCGATGACCTTGGAGGACACCCAGATCGTGATGGCGGAATAGAGCGCCACCTCGATGTCCCGGAAAATGCACACCGCGAACGCGACCACCGCCGAGTCGACGATGAGCAGCAGCGTCCCGGAGGGGACGTTCGGAAACAGGCGCTTGAGCAGCAGTGCAGCCAGATCGGTTCCTCCGGTGCTGATGCCGCGCAGGAAGAGGATCCCCACACCCAGCCCGCTGAGCACCCCGCCGAATACGGCGGCCAGCAGGGGATTGTTGGTGTAGCCGGGCAGCAGATCGTCCAGAAAATCGATGAAGAAGGACAACAGCACCGTGGCGATCAGCGTCATCGCCAGCGGGCGTGGACCCTGCAGCCGCCACGCGGCCAGCAGCAGCGGCACGTTCAGCAGCAGCGTCCAAACGCCGACGCGGATGGGCGTGATATAGGCCAGCGCCGTCGCCATGCCGGACACACCGCCGGGCGCGATGTCGTTCGGCACGGTGAAGACTGCGATCGCCAGCGCGGTGAGCATACTGCCGACCAGCACGAAAAGCATATCCCGCAGCAGCCCCGGCCAGCCTTCGTTCCCCAAGATCTCTTTCATGCGACACGGACTCCTTTTTGTTTCTGTCAGTTTATGTATTTTACCACAAAACTGCCGGTCCGTCCACGGCAACGCGGTAACGAGCGAAAGCGCTTCAGCCCCAGAGCAGGCGGCAGATCCAGGCCGCGGACAGGAAGCAGGCCAGATCCGCGCAGAGCGCGGCGGGGATCGCCCAGCGGCTGTTTTTTACGCCGCTTGCGGATAGATAGACCGCAGCGACGTAGAAGGTCGTCTCGCTCGAGCCGATCATAACCGCGGCGGTGCGGCCGATCAGCGAGTCGGGCCCGCAGCGCTCGATGAGCTCCGCCGCCGCGGCCAGCGCCGCGCTGCCGGAAAAAGGCCGCAGCAGCAGGAGCAGGCCTGTTTCGGGCGGGATACCGAGCCGCCGAAGCAGCGGGGAGAGCCAGGCCTCCAGCTGCGCGAGCAGCGGGGAGGCGCGCAGCAGCGCGATCGCCGGAAAGAGCACCAGCAGCGCAGTGAAGATATCCAGCACGACGCGCAGCCCCTTGCGCGCGCCGTCGGTCAGCGCGCGATAGCCGTCCACGTCCCGCAGTGCCGCGAGCCCCAGCCCCAGCGCGAGCAGCAGCGGTGCGGTCAGCGCCAGCAGCCCGCTCACGGCCAGACGCGGCGCAGCAGCGCCGCGCTTCCGAGTCCCGCCGTGAGCGAGCAAAGCGTGCTGAACCACACGGCCGGGAGGATATCAAAGGGAGAGGCCGCTCCCGCCGAGGCGCGCAGCGAGGCGATCGTGGCGGGCAAAAGCTGCAGGGAGGCGGTGTTGAGCACCACCAGCAGGCACAGCTCGTCCCGTGCGGGCTCGCCCAGACGCGCCATACCCTGCGCAGCGCGGATCCCGGCGGGCGTGGCCGCGTTGCCGAGGCCCAGCAGATTGGCGCTGACATTTTCCGTCAGCGCCTCCAGCGTTTTGCCGTCGCCGGCGGCACGGGGGAACAGCCGCGCCAGCAGCGGACGGAGCAGCCGTGCCAGCAGCCGTGCGGCCCCACAGCGCTCCAGCAGCTCCAGTACGGCGCTCCACAGGCAGATCCCGCCGGCCAGCTCAAGGCTGAAACATACCGCCTCCCCGGCCCCGGCCAGCACAGCCGCGCCGGCCTCGGCGGCTCTGCCGGACACGAGCGCCGCCCAGGCGGGCAGCAGGTAGAGCGCAAGCAGCAGCACGGTCATGCGCATGGCAGATCCCTCATAGTCTTTTCCTTTATCATAAATTTTTTAAATGCAATCTTATCAAAATTCTATTGACCGTTCAGGCAATTATGGTATACTTAGGACATCGTATATGTGATCTTTTATATCACACAAAGCGCCTGCGGCGCTGTCAGCGAGAACAGCCGACCGCAGAGAAAAGGAGAGGAAAGAAACATGAAATCGACTGGAATCGTCCGCAGAGTGGATGAATTGGGGCGGATCGTCCTGCCCATCGAGCTGCGCCGCAGCCTGGATATTTCGGAGAAAGATGCACTGGAAATATATGTTGAGGGAGACAAGATCATTCTTCACAAGGACCGCAACGCCTGTACTTTCTGTGCCGGCACGAGGAATCTGCATGAGTTCAGGGGGCGTTACGTCTGCGCCGACTGCCTGAACAAGCTGAAAGAGGAAGCCTGATTAAGAGGAAAAACAGGGTCCCCGCCGTTCAAAACGGCGGGGACCCTGTTTTTTCATCCGTCCGGCTGCGCGGACAGCGTCAAAGCCGGCGGTAGATCCGCCGGAGCTCGGCGCTCTCGCTGCCGTCCGGCTCTGTCAGCAGCAGCGGCGGCTCGATCCGCAGGCCCGGCCGGCCGCCGCGGCGGCCCTCGACGAGCACGAGGCTCGGCGGACTGTCAAAGGTCTTGCCGACCAGACGCAGGCGTTTGGGCTCGAGAGCCTGTGCCGTCATCGCGCACAGGAGCTCGCTCAGGCGCTCCGGCCGGTGGACGAGGCAGAAGCTTCCTCCGGTCTGCAGGAGCCAGGCGGCGGCGCGGCAGAGCTCCTCCAGACTGCAGTCCGTCTCGCTTCTGGCGGAGGCGCGGGCGGGATCCGGGGAGAGCGCGCCGCTTCCGACGGAAAAGTATGGGGGATTGGCGACGGCGAGATCGAAGCTCCCGGCGCGGAACAGCTCCCGGTGGGCCCGGATATCGCCCGTGACGATGCGCGCCCGCTCGGTCAGCCCGTTTCGTTCCAGATTCGCCCGCGCGAGCGCGGCGGCGTTTTCCTCGAGCTCCAGACCCGTCATGTCCAGCGTCCGTTCGCGCGCAAGCAGCAGCAGGGCGACGGCGCCGGAGGCGCAGCCCAGATCGATCCCCCGCCGGGCGTGGCGCAGCGGGACAAAGTCGGCCAGCAGCACGCTGTCCGTGCTCAGGCGCTGGTTCTCCGCCTGGGCGAAGAGCGGCCCGCCCGGCCAGAGTTCGGTAAAGTCCGGCATGAGAAGACCTCCGGGAAAGACAGACTTGCGCGCCTGCGTCACTGCAGGATGGCGAGAAAGCAGTCCTGGCTCTTGACCTCGGAATAGAGGAGCGCGCCCTTCTCTCCCAGATCGAAGACCCGGATGACGCCCTCCAGCTTTTCGTCCCCGGTCAGCTCCCGGTAGCGATCCGGGAAGGCGGAGAAGCGCGTCTCATGGAACTCGCAGCCCTTCTCCCCCTGATAGATCGCCGTATAGAAGATCGCGGATTCGACGAGGTCCTGGAAAAAGTGGCTCCCATAGCTCAGCTCCGGCCGGAGTCCGTGGGAGCTGTAGGCCAGCTCGCAGATGCAGGAATAGTGGCTGATCTCCGCAAATCGTACCGGAACGCCCAGGCTCGGCGTCGTGGTGCCCCAGCGCCCGGGGCCGAGGAGGATCGCGTCGCGGCCGCGGAGGATCTGGTTGAGATCGCCCACCGCCCGCGCGGCGGCGTATTTCTGCTGCTCGGAGAGCGAGAGATACGGCTCGACCTCGACAAAGACCGCGTAGCGCACCGGGATCGCGGCGTTCCCGCCCATGAAGTTTCCGCGGATGCGCCACAGAAACTCCTTCACCTGCGGCATGACGCCCGCCTGCCCGAGGCCGCTGGTCTGGATCGTGCGGCACTGCAGGAGGTTGACGCGGTAATCGCCCTGCTTCGTGAAGTTGCAGGCGTATTCCACGTCCACTGGATAGTTGTATTTCTCCGCCACGATCGCCATGATGCGCTTCATCACCTGCGCGAAATCGGTGCGGCGGAGCAGCTTCTGAAAATTGAGGATATCCGGGACCGGCTCGCCGTAGAGACCCATCTCCCGGAAACGGGCGGCCATGGCCATGTCCGGCTCCATGAAGAGCGACGTGTCCGTGTGCATGCTGCTCTTGTCGAGCGCCTCCAGCGGCAGTGACTCAAAGCGGTTCTCCGCCAGGTTGATGAGGTCGACCTTGTGCTGGCTGTACCGGTATTCGTCCCCGTACTCCACCCGCGGCGGCGCGGTCGGATTGTCGAGGTTGACGAGGCGGGCGTAGTCGTCCGCCTCCCGGTCGACGGCGCGTGTCCCCATGCCGAAGACCAGCCGCAGCATGCCGCTGTTGTCCTCGTTGGCCTCCGGGCCGTTCACATACAGGTTCTTGGAATGCCCGACGCCCGCCAAATGGGGATAATAGTAGTCGCCGTGGACGTCGCCGCTGACGCGCATGACCAGCAGAGCCATCTGCTCGTCGCGGGCAAGCAGGTTCCGGTCGGCGCGGTAGCGGATCGCCTCCGGGCTGACCGTGCTGGCATAGACGGTGCGGACCGCGTCCTCAAAGACCCGGTAGCGCTCCTCCAGGCTGCCCTGGTTGGGGCAGAACACGCTCTCGTACTTGCCGGCGAAGGCGTTGCCGATGCCGTCCTCGAGCAGGGAGCTGGAGCGGACGATGATCGGCGACTGGCCGAAGTATTCCAGCATGGAAAGAAACTGCTCCTTGATAGCGGGCATGAACGTGCCGTGGAGCAGCCGCTCACGCAGCTCAGGCGCGAGGCGGATATAGTCCTTCGGTTCGATCATGCGGGTACGCAGCTCCCAGATATTGCTCTGCACCGCGTAGGTATAGAACACGTCGGCTCCGATGTAGTAGGAGTCGTGCGGCTCGATGCGCCGGGCATAGAGCTCGGGGTCGGTGTCGCGGATGATGTTGCGCGCCAGCAGCATGCCGACGGACTTGCCGCCGATGCAGCCGGTCCCGATCTCCCGGCGTTTGATCTCCATCAGATCGCGTACGGAAAAGTATTTCCGGCAGAGCTCAAGGCGCTGCGGCTCGGTCCCCAGCAGACAGCGCATGATGTTCTCCTTGAGCGCCACGCCGTCTGGGTCAGTCGGCTCCTGGTTGTCGGGGCGGACCGAATCGAACATGCTGTCCCAGCAGTCACGGCGCTCGCCGGTCTGCGTGAAGATATCGAAGATCGCATAGGTGTCCCGGCTTGAGGTGACGGTCTCGCAGCGCGTACCGGTGATGCGCAGCGGAAAGTACATCTGCCTGCTCCGCCGTCCGGCGACCTTCACCGGGTGGATATAGGTGCTTCCGTCCAGCGTCCGGATGTTCAGCAGGACCGTGGCGGCGTGGCGGATGCGGGAGATCGTCTCGTAGATGTGCCGCTGATAATTGAGCGCGACATAGCACAACGCCCCGCGCGAGGTGATGAATTCACTGGTGAGGCAGAAAAAGTTGCAGACCATGAGGTCGGAGAACCAATAGCGCTGGAGATCCGACAGACAGTCGAAAAGAAAGAAGCTGTTCTCGGGCGCGGAGGAGATGACCCGGTGCACCTGCACCGAGAAAGTCTCAAAGCCCACAGAGGGATCGAGCCGGACCATGCGGATATTCGCGCCGCGTTTTTCGAGGACCTCGGTGGGGATGAGCTCCTCGTGATCGCCGAAGCGGATATAGACCATAGGCCGCCCCGTCAGCGCTTCGTCCACGACGAACTTGGTCGCGACGAACATATAGTCCCCGATATTTTCGATCTGCCATGTCACGGTATCCCCGGGCCGCAGATTGTCGAGAGCCCTGTCCAGCCCCTCGATCCCCGTGCTGATGGTTGAAAACCGGTCCATACGCTTCCTCCTGTTCAAACCACGTTTCTGTTTGCAGCCAGGCTGCTGCGGGAGAATATAAAAAACGGGCGAGTTTCCTCGCCCGTTTCCGATGCTGATTACGCGAGGCTGATTGCCTCGGCGGGGCAGTTTGCCGCGCAGGTGCCGCACTCCACGCACTTCTCGGGGTCGATCTCGTAGTGAAGCTCGCCCATATCGATCGCCTCGACGGGGCAGTTTGCCGCGCAGGTGCCGCAGGACAGGCACTCGTCGCTGATAACGTAAGCCATGATGATACCTCCTATGTAGATTGTGAATAACAGGCGAAACGCCCTTTTCGCCCTCATTGTAACACACATTATGCAAAAATCAATTGAAAAATTTGTGAATGTATTTTTACCGTGCGAAAAGCTGTCCATACTCTTCCGGAGGGCGGATGTTTTTTTGCCGCGCCCCTCGCTTTCGCCGCATTCGGCAGGGTCCGGAAGGCATAATAGACCACGACGTCCGACAGGAGGTATGCCATGAAGAGCAACGAAAAGTTCAGCCAGCGCGCGGAGCTCGCGCTCGAGCGGGCGCGCCGCGCCGCCGGGGAGTTGGGCCACGGTCAGGTGGGCACCGAGCACCTCCTGCTTGGGATCCTGCAGGAGCAGGAGGGGCTCGGCGCGCGGATCCTGAGCCGTCGCGGCCTTGATGAGACGGCGCTGCGCCGCGCGATCCTCCGCCGTGACGGCAGCGGAACACCCGGCGCGGCGCAGCCGGGGCTGAGCGCGCACGCCCGCCAGGCGGTGGAGCGCTCGGCCGCGGAGGCCGGAGAGCTCCGCCAGGGCTATATCGGCACGGAGCACCTGCTGCTCGGCATCCTGCGGCAGCCGGACTGCGGCGGGTTCCAGCTCCTGGAGGAACAGGGCCTGCACGTCAACGACGTCTATACCGACATCCTCTCCGTCTTCGGCAGCCCCTCCTCCGGCGGCCGCGCGCAGACCGGGCTGTCCCGCGCTCTTCCCCGCCGCAGCGACACGCGGGTGCTGGACCAGTACAGCCGCGATCTCACGGAGCTAGCCGCCGCCGGCCGCATCGACCCGGTCGTTGGCCGCGGCGAGGAGATCCGCCGCACCGTCCAGATCCTGGCGCGGCGCACGAAGAACAACCCCGTCCTTGTCGGAGAACCAGGCGTGGGCAAGACGGCCGTGGCCGAAGGCCTCGCGCTGCAGGTGGCTCGCGGCGACGCGCCGGAGGAGCTCGCGCAGAAGCGCATCGTCTCGCTCGACATCGCCGCCCTGCTCGCCGGTACCAAGTACCGCGGGGATTTCGAGGAGCGCGTCAAGGCCGTACTGAAGGATGTGCGGCGCGCCGGGGATGTGATCCTGTTTATCGACGAGCTGCACACCATCATCGGTGCGGGCAGCGCCGAAGGCGCCATAGACGCGGCCAACATCCTCAAGCCCGCGCTGGGCCGGGGCGAGATCCAGATCATCGGCGCGACGACGCCGGAAGAGTACCGCCGCCATATCGAAAAGGACGCCGCGCTCGAGCGGCGCTTTCAGCCCGTGACCGTGGCCGAGCCCGGGCGCGAGCAGACGCTGAGCATGCTGCGCAGCCTCCGCCCCGGCCTTGAGGCCCACCACGGACTGCGCATCGGCGACGACGCGCTCGAGGCGGCCTGGCGCCTCTCCGTGCGCTATATCGGCGACCGCTTCCTGCCGGACAAGGCCATTGACCTGCTCGACGAGGCGGCCGCCGGCGCCCATATCGCCGGTCGGACGGGAGCGCCGCTCTCGGAGCGGGACGTCGAGGAGCTGGTCTCGCGCTGGACAGGCATCCCCGTCGCGGGTCTCGACCGGGATGAGAGCGAGCGCCTGCGCGGTCTGGAGGAGCAGCTCCGGCGGCGGGTCATCGGGCAGGATGAGGCCGTATCCGCCGTGGCCCGCGCGATCCGCCGCAGCCGTCTGGGCCTGCGCGACCCGGAGCGCCCGGTGGGAAGCTTTCTCTTTCTCGGCCCGACGGGCGTCGGCAAGACCGAGCTCTGCCGCGCGCTCGCGGCGGCTGTCTACGGGGACGAGCAGGCGATCATCCGCCTGGACATGTCGGAGTATATGGAAAAGCACGCGGTCAGCCGTCTGATCGGCTCGCCGCCGGGCTATGTGGGTTATGAGGACGGCGGCCAACTCACCGAGCGGGTGCGGCGCCGCCCCTGGTCCGTCGTGCTTTTCGACGAGATCGAGAAGGCGCATGAGGACGTCTGGAGTATCCTGCTGCAGATCCTCGACGACGGCCGCCTCACCGACGCCATGGGCCGCCGGGCGGATTTCCGCAACACGCTCATCGTGCTGACCTCAAATATCGGCGCGCGGACCATCAGTGAAGCACGCTCTCCGCTCGGCTTCGGCGGCGAGCCGCAGGGCGAGGAGCAGATGCGCAGGCGGGTCATGGAGGAGCTGCGCGCCACCTTCCGTCCGGAGCTTCTGAACCGCGTGGATGAGACGCTCGTGTTTCGCAGTCTGGACAGCGAAGACCTCGATCGCATCACACGCAAGCTGCTCGAAGAGGTTCGGCAGCGCTTCGCCTCCATCGGGCTGGGCCTCGCGGTCTCGGAGGAGGCGGTGAGCTTCCTCGCCCGCAGCGGCGCGGACGGGAAGTATGGCGCGCGTCCGCTCCGCAGCCGTGTGCAGCGCTGTCTGGAGGACGCGGCCGCGGAGCTGCTGCTGGCGGGCCGCGCGGCCGCAGGCGACAAATTGGACGCCGCGATCTGCGGCGGGAAGCTGACCGTCACGGTCCGGCGATGAATCGCTCCCGGCCTTCGCCGGGAGCTTTCCCTATCGGCACGGCGCGCCGATCGAAAAGAAAGTTAGCGGCGTCTTTCGATTTTTGCTTGACATAACTATTCTGAAAAGGTAAAATGGATTGAATATTATTGTGGGGGTATTTGGGGAATGCCTCCGTTGATAATTTCTTTTTCAACTTAATCAGGTCCGTTGCACGGCCTGTATGCGATTGAAACAGTAACCACCGCAAAATTCTGAAAGAATGGAGGTGTGTTTACTTACGATGCCATGGTTTTTAGCGATTATTCTCGCGGTCGTCTTCGCGGCGCTCGGCGTTCTCATCGGCTATACCTACCGGAAAAAGGTGGCCGAGCATGAGATCAGCAGCGCGGAAGAAGAGGCCACGCGGATCATAAACGAATCGATTAAAACGGCGGAGAGCAAGAAACGCGAAGCTCTCGTTGAGGCAAAGGAAGAAATACACAAAGCCCGCTCCGAGTATGAGCGGGAGGAAAAAGCGCGGCGCGCCGAGGTCCAGAAACAGGAGCGGCGTCTGCAGCAGAAGGAAGAATCCCTTGACCGCAAGACCGACGCGATCGAAAAGAAGAGTGAAACGCTCTCGAGCAAGATCGCGGCCGTCGAGGCGCAGCAGCAGGAGATCGCCCTGATCAAGAAGAGCCAGCTGGAGATGCTCGAGAAGATCTCCGGCTTCACCGTGGACGAAGCCAAAGCCTACATCATCGCCGACGTCCGCGACGAGGTCACCCATGAAATGGCCGTCAAGATCAAGGAGATCGAGGCGCAGTACAAGGACGAGGCCGACGAGCGTGCGCGCGAGATCATCGCCACGGCCATCCAGCGCTGCGCCGCCGACCATACCAGCGAGATCACCGTCTCCGTCGTACCTCTCCCCAACGACGAGATGAAGGGCCGCATCATCGGCCGCGAGGGCCGCAACATCCGCAGTATCGAGACGCTGACGGGCTGCGACCTCATTATCGACGACACGCCCGAGGCCATCACAGTCTCCAGCTTTGACCCCGTCCGCCGCGAGGTGGCCCGGCTCGCGCTGGAGAAGCTGATCCAGGATGGCCGCATCCATCCTACCCGCATTGAGGAGATGGTGGCGAAGGCCCAGAAGGAGGTCAACGCGACCATCAAGGCCGAAGGCGAGCGCGCCGT
>JAFXTM010000054.1 GCA_017535865.1 Oscillospiraceae bacterium | reverse complement strand
TCTACAATGGCAGGTACTGCGTCGTAGTACTTGTTGGAGGCCTCGCGGTTCTGGAAGAAGATGTCGCCGTTCTCGTGGGAGCCGCGCATGGTGGGATGCTCGGAGTTCAGCGCGCGGTCGCGGAAGGCCTGGACTGCGTCCATATCGACCATGTCGGCCAGGTCCTCGTAATCCCAGACCTGGATCTTCTGCAGCTCATGGGAGGTGCGGAAGCCATCGAAGAAGTTCAGGAAGGGGACGCGGCCCTTGATGGCGGCCAGATGAGCCACGGGGCTGAGGTCCATGACCTCCTGCACGCTGCCCTCGGCCAGCATCGCGAAGCCGGTCTGGCGGCAGGCCATGACGTCGCTGTGATCGCCGAAGATGTTCAGGGTATGGCTGGCAACCGTACGGGCGCTCACGTGGAACACGCCGGGCAGCAGCTCGCCCGCGATCTTGTACATATTGGGGATCATCAGCAGCAGGCCCTGGGAGGCGGTGTAGGTGGTGGTCAGGGCACCCGCGTTCAAAGAGCCGTGGACGGCGCCGGCCGCGCCGGACTCCGCCTGCATCTCCTGGACCTTGACGGTGGAGCCGAAGATGTTCTTGCGGCCCTGCGCAGCCCACTGGTCAACGTAGTCGGCCATCGGGCTCGACGGGGTGATGGGATAGATTGCGGCTACTTCGGTGAACGCATAGGATACATGGGCGGCAGCATTGTTGCCGTCCATCGTCTTGAAGTGTCTCTGCATGTCTTCTATCATCTCCAAACAAAAAATCTTTTGCCCGGCGCCCATGGACGTACGGGCGCTATGGAACAGTTTAAGTGTATCATTTTTCCGGGCGATTGTAAACACGTTGCCGGATGTTTTTTTGAAAAAGCCGCCGTGTATTCCGTGTTTTTGCGGGAGGAAAAAAGGCCTTGTGCTTTTTTTCAATCTATATTAT
Source organism: Oscillospiraceae bacterium (assembly GCA_017535865.1). GTDB lineage: Bacteria > Bacillota > Clostridia > Oscillospirales > Oscillospiraceae > Limivicinus. The sequence goes on along the minus strand of JAFXTM010000054.1, from coordinate 20,765 downwards.
AATTATAGAATCGGTAACTGTGCGGGTCGCGCGGACCGCCTGTAAAGATCCCGGGCTCTGCGAAAGGAGTTTTTCGAATATGGTGAACATCGCTAACGATATCGGCCGCATCTGCATCACGAACGAGGTCGTCTCCAACCTCGCCGGCGACGCGGCCACAAGCTGCTTCGGCGTCAAGGGCATGGTCGGCCGCAGCCAGGGCAGCGGGCCGTTCCAGCTGCTGCGCCGCGAGTCCATGTCCAAGGGCGTGGAGGTCCATTACAACGAGGACGACAGCGTTTCTCTCGAACTGCATATCGGGGTCGACCAGGGCATCAACATCTCCGCCGCCTGCCGGAGCATCATCAAGGAAGTGCGCTACAAGCTCCAGATGGCCACCGGCATCCCCGTCCGGTCCGTCGACGTCTACGTCGACACGATACTTGGATAAAGATAGAGGTTTACAGACCATGAGAGAATACATCGATGCTGCGGCCTTCAAAGAGATGATCCTCTGCGCGGACGCGGCGCTGCACGCGAACATCCAGGCCATCAATGATCTGAATGTTTTCCCGGTCCCCGACGGGGACACCGGCACCAACATGGGGCTGACCATCAACAACGCCGCCGCGGAGCTGCGCAAAAAGGACTTTGAGACCGTGGCGGCCGCCGCCGAGTGCGTGGCGAGTGCGATGCTGCGCGGCGCGCGCGGCAACTCCGGCGTCATCCTCTCCCTGCTCTTCCGCGGCATCTCCCGACGCCTCAAGGGTCTGGAGACCGCGGGCGCGGCGGAGTTCGCCGGCGCCATGAACGACGGTGTCGAGGCCGCCTACAAGGCCGTCATGAAGCCCGCCGAGGGTACGATTCTCACCGTATCCCGTCTCGCCTCCGCCGCCGCAGTCCGGGTCGCCGAAAAGGGCGCGAATCTGGAGGGTACGCTGGTCACCGCCATCGAGGCCGGCGACGAGGCCCTCGAGGACACCGTGAACCAGAACCCGGTGCTCAAAAAGGCCGGCGTCATCGACGCAGGCGGCAAGGGTTACATGGTGATCCTCGGCGCCATCCTCGCGTCCCTGCGCGGGGAGATACGCTCCGAGACCATGGCCGCCGGCTCCGCCGCCGTGCGCGAGGCCGCCTGGGGCGCGGGCGAGGTCGAGGTGCCGGAGAAGAACATCTTCGACACGGTTTACATCGTGCGCAAGCGCGATCCCCATGTGGATCTCCTGCCGCTGCGCCTCTATCTCGACAGCATCGGCGATTCGCTCGTCATCAGTGACGACGACGAGATCTTCAAGGTCCACGTCCACACCGACATTCCCGGTGCGGCCCTGACCGAGAGCCAGAAATACGGCGCGCTCGACATCGCGAAGATCGAAAACATGCAGCTGCAGGCTCTCGATCTGCTCGGCGGCCGCGAGGCCAAGAGCACGGACGATCTGGAAAAAGTCGAAAAGGAGCTGGAGGGGCAGACGGCCTGCGCCGCCCCCGAGGCGCAGCCCGAGCCGGAGGAGGATACCGTGGCCCCGCCGGAGAAGGAGTTCGGCGTGGTCGCCGTCTGCGCGGGCAAGGGCATGGAGGATCTGTTCCGCGAGCTTGGCGCCGACGGCATCGTCACCGGCGGGCAGACCATGAACCCCTCCACCGACGACATCCTGCGTGAGGTGAACCGCACCCCCGCCTCCACCGTCTTTGTTTTTCCCAACAACAAGAATATCATCATGGCGGCCGAGCAGTGTGTGCCCCTGACCGAGAAAAAGGTCATCGTCATGCCCTCCAAGACCGTGCCGCAGGGTATCTCGGCTCTGCTGAACTTCTCCCCCGACGAGACGGAGGAGAGCCTGGTCGGCGCGATGGGCGAGGCCATGGGCAATGTCCACACCGCCATGGTCACCTACGCCGCGCGCGACTCCGATTTCGACGGGCACGAGATCCACGCGGGCGAGCATCTGGTCCTGCTCGACGGGGCGCTGCTCGGCAGCTACACGGCGCTCGACGCGCTCTACGCGGATCTGGGCGAGGCATGTGCGCGTTTTCATCCCGAGTTCGTCACCGTCTACTACGGGGCGGATGTAACGGCCGAGGACGGCGAGGACGCCTCGGCGGCTTTGTCCGCCGCGCTCCCCGAGGCCGAGGTGAGCGTGGTCAACGGCGGCCAGCCCGTCTATTACTTCATGATCTCCATCGAGTAAGATCTCTCCGAAAAAAAGAAAGGATGGCTTGAAATGATTTCTGCAGCGGCTTCCCGTACCCTGCGGCGCGGCGTACCCTTTTTCCTGGCGCTGGTCTGTTTGCTCTCCCTGTTTGCTCTCGCCTTTTCGGACACGGCCGAGGCCTCGGGCAGTTACCACGTGAAGCACTGGAAAGACGGCAGCACGCACTATTACACGGTCTACAAGGGCTCTCTCGGTTCATCATACGAGGCCACCTTCTACCGGGACAACTACGATGTCTACTCCGACGGCAGCGTCAAGATCACCTTCTTCTGGCCCAACGGACCCGTCAGCGAAGAGCAGGCGGACGCATTCTGGCAGTATCTGGGGAAAAAGTCCTCGGCCAAACGCTGGTACTGCGGGTATTATACCTGGACGATCGACGAGGTTTACCGGCGCTACGACACCCGCTACGCTTACAAGATCGAGGGCTGGAGCCACAAAAAGAGCCTCGACTCTCTGCTCAAGCACAGCCCCCTGGTCAACGAAAGCGGTTACCTGCTCTGGCTGGAGGACATCGGGTACGGCAATCTCGTCTCCGACTACTGGGATTACATCCGAAACACACGGGGCTGCTCGACGGCGGTGTATCTGCCGGTCTCCGACTCCAAGGACGGGGCGACGGTCGGCTTCCGCTTTACGAACGCCTACGGGGACGTGGAGTACTTTTACTGTCCCGACTGACGCGTCCGCTGTATCCATACAAAGAAACGACCGGACGGAAACGCGGTTTCCGTCCGGTCGTTTTTCTTCTCTGTTTAGCCGTTTCGGTATATCTTTTCGAGCACCTCGTCCCGGTCCGGGATCGAGGCGGAGGCGCCGGAGCGCGTGATCGCGATCGACGCCGCGGCCGAGGCGACGTACATCGCCCGCTGCGTATCCAAGCCCTGCAGCGCGCCGGCAAGGAAGAAGCCCGCAAAGGTGTCCCCGGCGCCGGTCGTATCCACCGGCTCGGTCGGCAGGGCGGCCTGCGTGTAGTCCCCGGTCTCGCCCGAAAAGACCGAGCCCGCCGCGCCGAGCGTGAGCGCCACGTTTTTCACGCCGAAGCGCTCCCGCAGCGCGCGGGCCGCGTCCAGCGGCGCGTCCTCCGCCCGACGGCCCAGCAGGACCCCGGCCTCGACCTCGTTCAGAAAGAGATAGTCGATCAGCTCCAGCGGCAGGAGCGGTACCGCCGCGTTCATGGGCGCGGGCGTGAAGGCGATCGTCATGCCGCGCGCCTTTGCCGAGCGGATCAGGTATTCCAGCTCCCGGATCTCGTTTTGGAGGGTGAGCACGTCGCCCTCGCCGAAGAAGCCCAGCACCCGGTCGATCTGCTCCCGGCCCGTACAGTGGTTGGCCCCGCCGAAGACGAGGATGCAGTTTTCTCCCTCCGCGTTGTTCTGGATGATGGCGTGGCCTGTGCGCACGCCGGGCAGCACGTCGACATGACGGGTATCCACGCCGGCCCGGCCCAGCTCAGAGAGCAGGAAGCGCCCGTCCTCTCCGACGGCCCCGGCCAGCGAGACGTTCAGCCCCGCCCGCGCGAGCGCGACGGACTGGTTGAGCCCCTTGCCGCCGCCGAACAGACGCAGTTCTGTGCAGGAGAGCGTCTCCCCCGGCTGCACGAAGTGCGGCACGGAATAGGTGTAGTCGATATTCAGTGAACCGAAGCACAGTACTCGCATGCGCTGACTCCTTTCTGTCCGGTCGGGATCCGTCCCCTGTATTATACGGCATCCCGCTTTTCGGCGCAAGCGCTTTCCAGCGGCGGTGCAAAAACAGTGAAGAGGCGGCGCGGGAGAGAATGCGGCCTTTCACCATACGAAAAAACAGGGACTTCCGAAGGAGTTCCTGTTTTTTAAGAAGATCAGAAGCCCAAGTTGTCGTTGACCAGGATCACGTGGATGCGGCCCGGATGACGCGAGAAGCGCGTGATCAGAAACTGGCAGCAGATCGTGTCCGGAGACTTGCAGTTGAGGCAGGCGCCGGTCTTTGCGCAGGGCGTGGAAAGCCCGAAGCGCTGGGCGTTGGTCGGTGCGGCGACATTCCGTGCGCGCTTGAGCGCCCCGTCCACATCGCTGCAGACCTTGTTCATCCCGACGATGAACACGACCTTTTTCGGCCCCTGTGCGATGGCGGAGACCCGGTTGGCGTTGCCGTCGATGTTGACGAGGACGCCGTCCTCCGTGATCGCGTTGCAGCTGGCAAGAAAGACGTCCGCATCGTAGGCTGCGAGCATGGCGGCGCGCTTGTCCGCGATCTCGCTGCGGTCGATAAACGTGTAGTCGCCCTTCTTGAGCGCGTCGGCCAGGCCGATCTCCCATACGCTCATGCCGCCGCCCATCGTGGCGGTGCTGCCCTTCGGGATAAGCGAGAGCGCGAGCTCCAGCGCGGCCTCTCTGCTCGGCGCGTAATAGCCGGACATGTTGCGCGACTCCAGGCCCTTGATGACCTTTTGGGCAAGCAGCTCATTGCGTTTTGTGATACAGGGATTCATGTTTGTTCCTCCTTTTCGGTGTCGGTGACAACAAGCTCCCGCATCCGCTCCCGGATACGCTGCTCGTCGCCCAGCAGATCATAGACCTCATCCTCCGAGAGCACGCCGCGCCGCAGCGAGCGCGGGAGCTGCCCGGCCTCGTCCATCGCAAGGTCCGCCCGCCAGTCCTCCCCGCCGTAATAGCGGTCCAGCGCGCGGAGACGATCCCACAGCGCGGCGTAATCCTCCAGCGCGGCGTCCAGCCTGGCGAGGACGGGCTTTGCTCCCTGCAGGATCTCTTCCATCTCCCGGATCCGTTCGATCGCATCCATTCCGATCATCCTCCGTCCGATTATTTCGCGTTCAGGGCACGGTCTCGATGCGGATCACGTTCGTGTTGCCGCTCGCGCCGCTGGTATCGCCGCCGGTCATGACGACAGTGTCGCCCGGGCGGAGCTTGAGCGCGTCGCGCGCGGCTCGCAGGGCGTAGTAGTTCAGCACCTCCATGCTCGGGAAGTGCTCGGTCAGCACCGGGAGCACGCCCCAGGAGAGCGCGAGCTTGTACCAGGCTGTCCGGCTGGTGGCCATGCCGACGATGTCGGTCGGCGCGCGAAAGCGCGAGACCATGCGCACGGTCAGGCCGCTGAGCGAGGTGACGACGATGGCGGAGGCGTTGAGGTCGATGGCCATGGTGCAGGCCGCGTGAGAGATCGCGTCGACGCGGTTGCGGATGTGGAAGGCCTCGGTCTGGAAGCGGTTTTTGTAGTCGATGTGCCGCTCGGTCTCCGCGGCGATCTCGCCCATGACGCGCAGGGCGTCCACCGGATATTTGCCCGCGGCGGATTCGCCGGAGAGCATGATGGCGCTGGTCCCGTCGTAGACGGCGTTGGCCACGTCGCTGATCTCGGCGCGGGTGGGCCGCGGGTTGGAGATCATGCTCTCGAGCATCTCGGTCGCGGTGATGACGCGCTTGCCGAGCAGGCGGCATTTGGTGATGAGATACTTCTGGATGGCGGGCAGCTCCGTGAAAGGCACCTCCACGCCGAGGTCGCCGCGGGCGACCATGACGCCCTCGCAGGCCGAGCATATCTCATCGATATTATCGACGCCGGACTGGTTCTCGATCTTGGCGATCACATCGATGCCGTCCCCGCCGTTTTCGTGCAGGAAAGCCTTGAGGTCGAGCAGGTCCTGCTTGCAGGAGACGAAGGAGGCCGCGACGAAATCCACGCCGTTGCGGATGCCGAAGAGCAGGTCGGCCTTGTCCTGCTCGCTCAGAAAGGCCTGATGCAGCACCTTGCCGGGGAAGCTCATGCTCTTGCGGTCGCTCAGCACGCCGCCGGTGACGACGCGGCAGCGGGCCTCGTCGCCCGCGAGCTCCTCGACCTCGAAGATGACGAGGCCGTTGTTGACGAGGATGCGGTCACCGACGCAGAGGTCATCGATCAGCCCGGCGTAGCTCACCGAGACGATATGCTCGTCCCCGACCAGCTCACGTGTCGTGAAGGTGAATCGGTCGCCGTCGTTCAGCTGGATCTTGCCGTCGCGGAAGGTCTTGATGCGGTACTCCGGGCCCTTGGTGTCGAGCATAATGGCGACGGGCAGATCCAGCTCCTCGCGCACGGCTTTGATCATGTCGATCTTTTTCTGGTGCTCCTCATGCGTGCCGTGGGAGAAGTTGAGCCGCGCCACGTTGAGGCCCTGCAGGCACATGGCCCGGAAGACCTCGGGGGATTCGCTGGAGGGGCCGATGGTGCAGATGATCTTGGTTTTTCTCATGTCTTCGCTCCTCTCGATGTATTTCCGTTTATTTGACGACGACGTTTTCCTCGCCCAGCATCTCCTTCAGTTCGAGGATAAGCCCCTCGTGGATGAGACAGCGGGCGCCGATGCGCTTCTGCTCGCGCGCGCACCAGATGACGAGCTGCTGCTCGCCGGGAAACATTTTGAGTACCAGCTCGATGCGCCGGAGCACGGGATCGTGCCGGCTCGGCACCTTGACCCAGAGCTTCTGCTCCCCCGCCGGGCGCGGCGGCTCGGGGTTGGAACGGGCCCCGAGATCCGAGAGCGGCTCGATGCTTTCCACCATGAGCTGCGGGGCTTTTTCGTCCCGGACAGAGATCCGCCCGCGAACAAGGAGGACAGCGTTCGGCTGGATATAGCCGCCGCCGGTCTCCAGCGCCTTCTGGAACGCGAGCAGTTCCATGGAGCCGCTGTCGTCCTCAAACTGGATGTAGCACATGAGGGTGTTGTTTTTGGTGGTACGGGTCTTGAAGGACTCGACCACGCCCGCGAGCGTCACATACTGATTGTCGCGGAAACGCTGCGGCCCGTCCTCGGCGGCGAAATCGTTCATTACCGCGCCGACCGGCACCGCGCCGAGACGACGGACCTGCTCGCGGTACTCATCCATCGGATGGCCGGAGAGGTAGAGCCCGGTGGTCTCCTTCTCCATGCTCATGATCTCGCGCCGGCTGTATTCCGCGACGTCCGGGATAGGGATCGAAGCGGGGGCGGCGTCCTCCTCGCTCAGCGCGCCGAAGAGATCGAGCTGCCCGGCGATGTTGTCGCGCCGGGAGCGGGCGATGCTGTCGATGACCTGCCCGGCGACGATCAGCAGCGCGTGGCGCGTGCAGCCCATGCTGTCGAAGGCGCCGGCCTTGATGAGATTCTCCACCGCGCGGCGATTGAGCTCCTTGCCGGACATGCGCCGGCAGAAGTCCTCAAAATCGGCGAAGGGGCCGTTTGCCGCGCGCTCCCGCACGAGCTGCTCGATCGCGCCCCATCCGATGCCCTTGATGGCGACGAGACCGAAGCGGATATTCCCGCCCGCGACGGTGAAATCGGCGTCCGACTCGTTCACGTCGGGCGGCAGGAGCCGGATGCCCATGTCCCGGCATTCGGCGATGTATTCGGTGATCTTGCTGCTGTTTTCGAGCACGGACGTGAGCAGCGCCGCCATGTACTCGCAGGGATAGTGCCGCTTCATATAAGCCGTGCGGTAGCAGACGAAGGCGTAGGAGACGGCGTGAGCCTTGTTGAAAGCGTAGCTCGCAAAATCCACGATCTCATCGTAGATGCTGTTGGCCACGGCTTCCGGCACACCGCGCGCGAGCGCGCCCACGATGCCGCGTTCCGGATCGCCGTGCACGAAAGCCACGCGTTCGGCATCGATGACCTTGTGCTTTTTCTTGGACATGGCGCGGCGGATGTTGTCCGCCTGTCCGAGCGAGAAGCCCGCGAGCGAACGGAAGATCTCGATGACCTGCTCCTGATAGACGATGCAGCCGTAGGTGACCTCGAGGATGGGGCGCAGCAGCGGATGCTTGTACTTCACATGCTCGGGGTGCGCGGCGCAGTCGATGAAGCGGGGGATGGAGTCCATCGGGCCGGGGCGGTAGAGCGCGATGACGGCGGTGATATCCTCGATGCTCTTCGGGCCGAGCTGCGTGCAGACGGAGGTGATGCCCGCGCTCTCGAGCTGGAACACGCCGACGGTCTTGCCCTCGGCGAGCATGCGGAAGGTCTCCGCATCGTCCAGCGGTACATCTTCCACGCGGAAACCCGGCGTATGCCGCCGCACGAGCCGGGCGGCGTCCTCGAGCACGGTGAGGTTGCGCAGGCCGAGAAAGTCCATCTTCAAAAGCCCCAGCTCCTCGAGCGTGGTCATGGTGTACTGGGTCACCACGCTCTCGTCGTTCTTGGCAAGCGGGACGTATTCGTAGACAGGACGCTCGGTGATGACCACGCCCGCCGCGTGGGTGGAGGCGTGGCGCGGCATGCCTTCGAGCGCCTGAGCGGTGTCGATCAGGTTCTGCAGCTTCGGGTCGCTCTCGTAGAGCTCCCGGAAGGGCTTTGAGAGGGCCTTGGCCTGCTCGATGCTCAGGGGCTTGGCCTGCGCGAGCGGGATGGCCTTGGCCACCGCGTCGCACTCCCCGTAGGGGATGTCCATCACGCGCCCCACGTCGCGCACCGCGGCCTTGGAGGCCATGGTGCCGAAGGTGACGATCTGGGCGACGTGGTCCGCGCCGTATAGGCGGTTGACGTAGTCGATGACCTCGCCGCGGCGCTCCACGCAGAAGTCCACGTCGATATCCGGCATGGAGACGCGCTCGGGGTTCAGAAAGCGCTCAAAGAAGAGCGAGTACTGGATAGGATCAATGTCGGTGATGTGCAGGCAGTAGGAGACCACGCTGCCGGCGGCGCTGCCGCGGCCGGGCCCGACGGGGATGCCCTGGCGCTTGGCGTAGTTGATGAAGTCCTGCACGATGAGAAAATAGTCCACAAAGCCCATCTTCTCGATGACGCCGAGCTCGTACTCGAGCTGCTCGTGTACGGCCGGCCGCCCGGCGAAGCGCTCGGCAAAGCCCTGCTCGCAGAGCTTGCGCAGATATGAGGCGCTGTCGGTCTCCCCGGCGGGGAGCTTGAAGCGCGGCAGGTGATAGTGGCCGAACTCGAAGTCGAAGCGGCAGCGCGCGGCGATCTTCTCGGTATTGTCCGCCGCCTCGCCCAGCTCCGGGAACAGCGCGCGCATCTCCTCCTCGCTCTTGAGGTAGAACTCCTGCGTCTCGAAGCGCATGCGGTTTTCTTCCTCGAGCGTCTTGCCGGTCTGGATGCACAGCAGCACGTCCTGGTAGCGGGCGTCGTCCCGGGTGAGATAGTGCGCGTCGTTGGTGAGGACCAGAGGGATGCCGGTGTCGCGGCTCAGGCGGATCAAGCCGGCCGCGGCCTCATCCTCCTCGGGGATGCCGTGCTTCTGGATCTCGAGATAAAAATCCTCCTCCCCAAAAAGAGCGCGCAGATCGAGCGCGCGGGCCTTCGCGGCCTCGTAATCGCCGCGGAGGAGCGCCTGCGGGATCTCGCCCGCAAGGCAGCCGGAGAGGCAGAGGAGCCCCTCGCTGTGCGCGTGCAGCAGTTCCCAGTCGATCCGCGGGCGGAGATAGAAGCCCTCGGTGAAGCCCGCGCTCACGAGGTAGCAGAGATTGCGGTAGCCGGTCTCGTTCCGGCACAGCAGGATCAGATGGGAGTACTTGTTCTCCGGGCCGGGAAGCTTGTCAAAACGGCTCTTCGGCGCGACGTAGACCTCGCAGCCGATGAGGGGCCGGATCCCCTCGGCGAGACAGGCCTTGTAGAAGGCGACCGCGCCGTACATGACCCCGTGGTCCGTGACGGCGAGCGCGGTCTGCCCCAGTTCTTTGGCGCGCTTTACGAGCGGCTCGATACGGCAGGCGCCGTCGAGCAGCGAGTACTCGGTATGCACATGGAGATGGACAAAGGACATGGTCGTCTCCTCTATTTCTTCGGGGCGATGCTCACGATCTTTTTGAGCCGGTGGCTCAGGCAGCTCTTGGTGACGGGCGGGTCGGACAGCAGCGCCAGATCGGCGAGGCTCGCGGCGGGGTTGGCAATGCGAAGCAGGGCCGTGTCCCGCAGGGGCTCGGGCAGCGCGTCGAGCCCATAGGCACGCACATAGCGGCGGATCGCGTCGAGCTGCTCCTGCGCGGCGGCGACGGTTTTGTCGGCGTTGGCGGAGTCGCAGTTGATCTGGCGGGTGACGGTGTTGCGCATCTCCTTCTCGACCTTGGCGTTGTGAACGCCCAAGGCGGTCACCGGCGCGCCGAGCGCCGTGAAGAAATCCGCGATGGCGTCGGCCTTTTTGAAGTACAGCAGCGCGCTCCCGCCGCGGCTGGCCTCCTTGGGCGAAAAGCCCAGATCCAGCAGCACGGTGTGCATCTCGCGGCTCACGCTCTGGTGGACGGTGGCGAGTTCCAGATGGAAGCGCTTTTCTGGGTCGGTCACGCTCCCGCCGGCGAGAAAGGCGCCGCGGACAAAGGCCTCGGGCGCGCCCTCCTCCTCGAGCACACCGAAATTGATGTGGTGGGAGAGCGTCGCCTCCGGGTCGGCGCCGAAGGCGTCAAAGATCGCGCGCAGTTTGTCCCGGTCCTGGATCAGAAAGCGCTGCTTGCCGTTCCGCCCCGGCTCCGGGCAGAGATCGAAGCCCAGAGAGAAGGCGCGCTTGAAAAGCCGGGGGAGGCGCTGCGCGAAGTCGGGACTCGCGGTGATGAGCCGGATCTCGCGCGCGGAAAAGCTGTGGCCGTAGAGCAGCGCCCCGTAGCACTCGGCCAGAGCGAGGCTCTTTTTATCCGGGCGCTGCTGGCAGAGCTCGGCTTTGGCGTCGGAGGAAAAAGACATGGCTCAGCGCTCCATATCCCGGTGCACGCTGACGGCGCCGATCCCCTTGGCGTTCAGATACTTGTTGAGCTCGGCCGCGATGGCGACGCTGCGATGGCGTCCGCCGGTACAGCCGATGGCGATGGTGAGCCCCAGCTTGCCCTCCTCGATGTAGTAGGGCAGCAGGAAGTCGATCAGTTCCTCGATCTTTTCCATGAAGAGGCGGGTCTGCGGATAGCCGAACACAAAGTCGCTGACCGCGCGGTCGAGGCCGCAGAGGGGGCGCAGCTCCTCCACATAAAAGGGGTTGGGGAGAAAGCGCACGTCAAAAACCAGATCAGCGTCGAGCGGGAGGCCGTGCTTATAGCCGAAGGACATGACCGTGATGTCGATCTCCCGCTTCTTGCCCTCGCCGGCGAAAAGCCCGAAGAGGCGGTTCTGCAGCATGCCGAGGGTGAGGTTGGCGCTGTTGACGACGAAGTCCGCGCGCTCCTTGATCGGCGCGAGCAGTTCCTCCTCTCGTCGGATCGCCTGCTCGATGGAAACGCCGGCGCCGGCGAGCGGATGCGGACGGCGGGATTCCTTGTAGCGGCGCACAAGAGTGCGCAGGTCGGCGTCCATATAGAGGATGCGCACCGTGCAGTCCATGGCAGCCAGCTCCTCCAGGATGCCGGGGAGCTGCCCGAAGCCCTCGCGCTCGCGCACGTCGGTCACAAGCGCCACGCGCTCATAGCGGCCGCGGGCGTCCAGGCAGAGCTCGGCAAAGCGCGGGATCAGCGCGACGGGCATGTTGTCGACACAGTAGTAGTCCAGATCCTCCAGCACGTCGGCGGCCCGGCTTTTTCCGGCGCCGGAGAGGCCGGTGATGATCAGAAATTCCATTTCAGTTCTCCTCTGTCTCCTGCGGCGGCGTCTCCGGGGCCGCGTTCCAGTCGTTGACCGTGACGCGGTGCCGCGGGACGGCGGGCCCGTTATCTTCCAGCCGATAGTCCGGCGGGAGGACGATGACCTCCGGCTCCAATACGACGCCCGTCTGCTCGTGTACGCGGCGGCGCACCTGATCCAAGAGCTCGTAGACTTCATGGCTCGTGGCTTCGCCGCGGTTCACGACAAAGCCGGCGTGCTTTTCCGAGACCTGCGCATCGCCCACGCGAAAGCCCTTGAGACCGCAGTCCTCGATCAGCTTCGCGGCAAAATAGCCCTCCGGCCGCTTGAAGGCGCTTCCCGCCGAGGGCAGGTCCAGCGGCTGCTTGTCGCGCCTCCTCTCGTTGAGCTCACGCATTCTGGCGGCGATCTCCTCCGGGTCGCCCTGCGGCAGGCGGAGGACGGCGCTTAGCACCACGAAGCCGCCGATCCGGGAAAAGCGGCTGGCGCGATAGGCAAACGCGCAGTCCTCGGCGCTCAGCTCATAGAGCGCCTGTTCGGGCAGATAGTAGCACACGACGCTCTCGATCACGTCCTTCAGCTCCCCGCCGTAAGCCCCGGCGTTCATGCGGCAGCCGCCGCCGAGAGAGCCCGGGATGCCCGAGGCGAACTCCAGCCCGGCAAGGCCGTTCTGCTGCGCGAAGCTCGCAAGGCGCGACAGGGAAACGCCCGCCTCGGCGTAGATCGCCCCGTCTGGCAGCAGGAAGAGCTTCGTGAGCTTCTCGGTGCTGATGAGCAGCACCTCCTGCAGGCCCTCGTCCGGGAAGAGGATGTTGGTGCCGTTGCCGAGCATCAGCGGAGCGAGCTTGTGCTCCTTAAGGATACAGCAGACATGGGAGAGCGAGGAGACGTCCCCCGGGACGGCGATGGCGCGGGCCGGCCCGCCGATGCGGAAGGAACAGTGGGCGGCGAGCGGCTCGTTCTCCAGCAGGGTCATCCCCGGCAGCTCCCGTCGGATCTGCGCGAGGGCAAGTTCGAGATTTTCCATACAGGCCAAAGTCCTTTACTGAACGAAGATTTTTAGAAAGCGGTACCGCTGCTGACGAGCAGGTCGTGCTCGGCGGCCAGCATCTCGGCTGCGTTGAAGCCCATCTTCTTCTGGCGGTTGTTCATCGCCGCGAGCTCCAGGATCACCGCGAGGTTGCGCCCGGGCGTCACCGGGATGGTCACGCGCGGCAGCTCCACGCCCAGGATTGTCTCGGTCTCGCTCTCGAGCCCCAGCCGGTCGTAGGCTTTGCCCTGCACCCACTGCTCCATGTGCACGACGAGGTCGATCGAGGTCTCCGGCTTGATGGCGCCGACGCCGTAGATGTGCCGGACGTTGATGACGCCGATGCCGCGCAGCTCCATATAGTAGCGGATGAGCTCCGGTGCGCAGCCGGTCAGCGTGTCCTTGCCGATGAGCTTGATCTCCACCGCGTCGTCCGCGACCAGACGGTGGCCGCGCTTGATGAGCTCCAGCGCGGTCTCGCTCTTGCCGATGCCGCTGTCGCCGGTCAGAAGCACGCCCTCGCCGTAGATCTCCACCAGCACGCCATGCGTGGTCAGGCGCGGGGCCAGGTAGTTGTGCAGGGCCATGATGACGCTGGCCTGGAAATCCGAGGTGTCTTCGTCGGTGCGGAAGACATTGCGGTCGTATTTTTCGGCCATCTCCAGGCACTCGGGCGAGGGCTTCACGCCGTGGCAGAGCACGAGGCCCGCAATGTCATATGCCATGAAGCGGTCGTAGGTGGCCAGCCGGTCCTCGTGCGAGAGGGTGTTGAGATAGGTGCTCTCGACGTTGCCGATGATCTGCAGGCGCTTGGGGTCAAAGTAGTTGTAAAAGCCGGTCAGCTGCAGAGCCGGGCGGTTGAGGTCCGCCGTGGTCAGCACGGCCGATTCGTAGTTTTTGGAGGCGTGCAGGATGGTGAGATGGTGTTCCTCCACGATGGTCTTGAGCTTGACAGTGTATTTGCTTTTCATGCCCGGGCCCTCCCTTTTGTCGAGTTCCGTGTTCTCTTATTTCTATAATACCCGGTTTGGCCGGGTTTCGCAACTGTTTTCCACGCAGCCGGGCGTAAAAACATCGGAAAAATTGCGGTGTTTCCCGCAAAAAAAGCTTGCATTTCAGATTTTGCTCTGCTATTATATATGAGCTGTCTCTTCAGCAAATCCAAAGTATCACGAGCAAGGAGGTGCTTCAAGCCATGGCAAAGTGCCAGTTCTGCGACAAGGATGTGGCTTTTGGCATCCAGGTCAGCCATTCTCACAGACGGTCCAACCGCACCTGGAAGCCGAACGTGAAGCGCGTCAAGGCCATCGTGGACGGATCCCCCAAGCATGTCTACGTCTGCACCCGCTGCCTGCGCAGCGGCAAGGTCACCCGCGCTGTGTAATCTTGATATTACCCGATCGAAGCCTGTCGTATAAATACGACGGGCTTTTTTCGGTTCGGGTGAATGATGCTGTCAAGTGCAGCTGCTTCAGAAAACAAAGAAATTCATACGAAACTCGTATTGAAGGAAGCTTCCACACCGCCAAGCTGAAACGAGACCCGGCGTTGATCAACGCCAGGTCTCGTAAGGTTCTTATTATTCGTTCTGCACAGTTCCTGTGGGAGCCTGAACTCCGTAACGGCGGCGCTTTGGTTGACAATCCGCTCTGGAAAAATCAAAAAATGAACGCGATCGGCGCGGCGTAGTTGCACAGTTCCACGTCCTTGTGCCAGCCGCCGGCCTCGCCGTCGCGGGTCCAGGGGACCGGCTTTTCAAAGTGGAACTTCGCTTTCTTCGTATGCAGGATCAGCAGCTTGTCGCTGTCAAAGCGCTGTGACAACACGCTCTCCACGATCTCTCCGAAGCCCGTCACGGTCTTGGGGTCCTTCACCAGCACGAGCTCGCTCATCCCGTCGCCCAGCCCGACCAGCTTTTCGTTCAGCCGGACGATGCCCGCCACGGAGGTAGAGTTTGACAGGCTCCCATAGAGCAGATCGTCCTCGATCACGCCGCCGTCGTACTCCACGACCGTGTGATAGGTCTCGATCTTGCCGAGCGCGGCCGCGCCCTGGAGCACATAGGCCAGATGGCCCAGCGCCCGCTTCTGGTCCTGCGGGGTGGAATAGCTCACCTCGGTAAAGGCGCCGAAGGCGGCGATGTAGGCGAAGTAGGCGTTCCCGAAGCCGCCGACGTCGAAGGGGTGCGGCGACCCGCTCACCAGGCGCTGTGCGGCGGCGAGGCTGTCGTTTTTCGGCAGGCCCAGGGTCGTGGCCACGTCGTTGGCGGTGCCCATGGGAAAATAGCCCAGCATCGGCGGGGCCTTCAGGCTCATAAGTCCGCCGATCACCTCGCTCAGCGTGCCGTCCCCGCCAATGCAGGCGACCACGTCGTAGTCCTCCCCATACGTGCGGACGAGCGCGGTGGCGTCCCCGCTGGCGGAGGTGAAAAAGAGCGTCGTGCGGTACCCGCCCTGGTCGAGCGTGCGCAGCGCGTCCGGCAGGTTGTACTTGTACCCGCCGCGCCCGGCCGCCGGGTTCACGATCAGCATCAGCTTTTTCATATGCCCTCTCCTTTACGTCCTCTCTGTCCCGTATTGTACAGCAGATGCGGATCAAATTCAAGGAAACAATCTGTAAAGGAACGGTCCGGGGCCAAAAAGAGTGCGCGCGATTTCACCCGCCCTTACCCGGCTTTCCCCGTTCCGCCCGCCCTTGACACCGTCCGGCAGAGCCGATACCATGAAATCGCGGCGGCGGGAGCGCTTTTTCCGAACCCCGCGTCCGCGCGCAGCGTGCCCGCCCCTTCGCCCAGCCGTGCAATTGTGCCGGATCTCAGACAGCCACGCCGTGTTTTGCCAGGCTGTCTGCATAACAGAGGTGCAGCATGTACAAAACCAGCTGACCCGGTCTGGATGGATTTAACCTGAAGCTTGTCCTCTCCATCCTTTTTCTCATTTTCAGTCTTGCGCTGATTCTGTTCTCCGGCAACGACCTGCTCGAGTTGTTCCTTCCGACGGAGCAGACATACACCTTTGAACGCGGATCGACGTGGACAGACGCCCAGCAAGCCATCATGGATCTGACAGGAGTAGACGAATCCTGGTATCTATGGGAGGAGTCCCATCACGAATTCGTCGGCATGATCTATAAATTCCTGTATGGCAACGGTTCGGGTATGCCTTCGCTTCTGATCAACGCGCTGTCCTTTTATCTGGTCTCCCTGTTCTACGGGCTGGTCAGCCGGATCTTTCACATTGACCGGGAGGAGCTTACAGGGCCTTCGGGTTCTCTCTTTACGGATCTCCTGTTTTCCGCCGCCACGGTCGCGCTCAGCGTTTCCGTCTTTTTTCGGGTCGCCCAGTGGATCTATTCGCTCGTCGCCACGATTTTGATCTTCCTTTTGAAAATCATCGTGCTGCCGGATATTCTGAACTACCTTCTCAGCATCGTCCTGTTGTCCGCGTTCCTGGGCGTCTTTTTCTATTACATCCTCTACAAGGAGATCGCCGTCTCCGGCGTCCTGATCATGAAGCTCGCCAACCGTTGGGTAAAGCCCGGCTTCTCGATGCTCGCCCGCATCGTCTATATGATCCTGATGATCGCGCTTTACTGGTTCCTGTCCACATATTGGGATAATATCGTGGACCGGTCGAAAGCCAAGGGCCCGCAGCGGCTTCGCGTCATCGTCCTGCTCGGGATCGTGGCGGTTCTGGCTCTGGCCCCCTCCTCCTTTGCGCTGTGTCTTTTGTATAAGGGCTTTGCCGTGGCGAATTACTTTCTGGTCGCCTTTGGCGTCGCCTGTGCCGTCTGGTCTGTCCGCGCATGGAGCATCATCATCGGGCGCATGGTCAAGTAAGGCCCCCGTTGCGGCGGCGCGGGCCCCGAACACTGCTGAATGACGGCAGCAGTACGAAAGGAACTTTTCTTATGGCCGTGACGCACAGAAGCCCCCTGTCAGACGAAGCCCGCTGCGAGAGGGGATAACCGGCTCTTCCTCTTGCCGGCACTGCCGATTCTCCTTCGGGCTCCTTCCGCCGGAGGGCGCTTCCTTTTCGCGCTCTCCCCATGCGCATCGACGCTTTTCAAAAAGATCTGAATAACGGCAAAGGGACGCAGTAAACTGCGTCCCTTACTTGTTGCCGACGGCTCTTCAGGCCATCTCGTTGAGCTTGTTCGCCATCGCAGACTTCTTGTGAGCTGCGTTGTTCTTGTGCAGCAGGCCCTTGCCGGCTGCGCGGTCAACAGTCTTAACAGCAACTTTATAGGCACTGACGGCTGTCTCGCGGTTGCCTTCGGCAACAGCTGCGTCAAACTTTTTCATCATGGTCTTAAGCGCGGTCTTGTCAGCACGGTTCTTGGCCCGAAGCTCCTTGGACTTAAGGTCCCTCTTGGCAGAAGACTTAATGTTGGCCATGCGTTTTTGCCACCTCCTCCTATAAAGACTATGTGCAAAGATTTACTCGCGTTTAGAGATTATAACAAAGAATCCAGGCAAAAGCAAGTATTTTTTTCGGAAAAATCGCAGTTTTTTTCTCGCCCGCAGTCCATGTATCTTCCCGCCCGAAAAGACACAAGATATGGGAAAGGAGGAGATGAAAATGGCAATATATGGTAGAACCGACCTTGCCGCCGAGGCGCACCGGCTGTGGCGGGAACGGACGGCCGCCGCGACTGCGCTTCCCGGGGTGCGGGCGGAGGAGACAAGCGCGGAGGGTTTTCCGGTCACGGCGGTGGAGATCCTGGACAGCGAGGGGGAGCGGGTGCTCGGCAAGCCGCGCGGGCAGTATTATGAACTGCGTATGCCGCCGCTTTTCCCGCAGCACGGAGAGGACTTTGAGCGGGCCGTGTCCGCAGTTTCCGCACTGATCCGCCGCTGTCTCCCCCGGCCGCTTCCCTCCTCCGCGCTGGTCGCGGCGCTCGGGAATCCGGACGTCACCCCCGATGCGCTCGGTCCTCTTTGCGCCGGACATATCCTTGTGACGCGCCATCTGCTGGAGGAGCCCGCCTTTCGCGGCTTCCGCCCCGTCGCGCTCTGCCGTCCCGGCGTACTGGGGACCTCCGGGGTGGAGAGCGCGTTTCAGGTGCAGACTCTCTGCCAAACGCTGCGGCCCGGCTGCGTGCTGGCCATCGACGCGCTGGCCGGCGTGGAGCCGGACGCACTCTGCCGCTGCGTCCAGGTCTGCGACGCCGGGATCGCTCCGGGCTCGGGGGTCGGCAACGACCGTGAGGCGCTCAGCCTCGCTACGCTCGGCGTCCCGGTCGCCGCGCTCGGGGTGCCGACGGTGATCGACGCCGCTGCGCTGGGCGCGGGCGGCAGCTTCGCCGGTCTCTTCGTCACGCCGCGCTATATCGACAGCGCGGTGCGGCAGTATGCCCGGCTGCTCGGCTACGCGATCAACGCCGCGCTGCAGGAGGATCTGCGCGTCGCGGACATGGAACTCCTGCTGACCTGATTGTTTCACGTGAAACATCCGGCGCCCGCGCGGAAAAAGTTTCACGTGAAACATTGAAATCCCGGACATGAACTGCTATAATAGGCGCGACAAAAAGAAGGAGAACAACATGGCAAAGATTTTGGCACTGGCCAATCAGAAAGGCGGCGTGGGCAAGACCACGACCTGCGTCAACCTCTGTGCGGCCCTGCACAGCCTGGGCAAGCAAGTCCTGCTGGTGGACTGTGATCCGCAGGGCAACGCGAGCTCGGGCATGGGCGTCTCAAAGAACAGCCGCCCGAACACCTACGACATGCTGATCCGCGCGATCCCGCCGGAGGCCTGCGTAGTACATACCCCCTACGGGGACGTCATCCCGACCGGGAAGGAGCTCGCCGCCGCGTCGGTCGAACTGATCGAGACGGAAAAGCGGGAATACGTGCTGAAGCAGGCCCTCAACAAGCTGTACAGCGAATATGACTACATCTGTATCGACTGCCCGCCCTCTCTGGAGCTGCTGACCGTCAACGCCCTCGTGGCGGCGGATGCCGTGCTCGTCCCCATGCAGTGCGAGTATTACGCGCTGGAGGGCATCGCCGATCTTATGACCAGCATCAAGCTCTGTTCACGCCGTCTGAACCGCCACCTCACGGTCGAGGGCATCGTCCTCACCATGTACGATGCGCGCGCCAATCTGACGCTCCAGGTTGCCAATGAGCTGCGCCGTCATCTGGGGGACAAGGTCTATGACACCGTGATCCCGCGCAGCGTCCGCCTCTCCGAGGCGCCGAGCCATGGGATCCCGGGCGTCGCGTACGACCGGAGCAACAAGGGAAGCAAGGCTTATATGGCGCTGGCGGAAGAGTTCCTGCGCCGCAGCGAGGGGTGAGAGAGATGGCGGGAAAAGAGAAAAAAAGTCTCGGCATGGGGCTGGACGCCCTGTTTGCCGCGAATCATTACGAGGACGAGCCGGAGGCCGAGCTTCTGATCGTCCCGATCGAAAAGGTCGAGCCGCGGGAGGATCAGCCGCGCAGGAGCTTCGATCCCACGGCGCTGCAGGAGCTGGCCGCTTCCATCGGGCAGTACGGGCTGATCCAGCCGATCACGGTGCGCCGCCTGCCGAGCGGCTATTATCAGATCATCGCGGGCGAGCGGCGCTGGCGCGCCTCCCGCATGTCCGGGCTGACCGAGGTGCCGGTCCGGGTGATCGAGGCGGACGACCGCCGCACCGCGGAGCTCGCGCTGGTGGAAAACCTGCAGCGCGAGGACCTCAACCCGATCGAAGAGGCGCGGGGCTACCGCAGCCTGATGCACGATTTCGGGCTGACGCAGGAGGAGACCGCGCAGAGCGTCGGGCGCTCGCGCCCCGCCGTGGCCAACTCTCTGCGGCTGCTGAGCCTGAGCGCGCCGGTGATGGAGCTCGTTGAAAGAGGGGAGCTCTCCGCCGGGCACGCACGCGCCCTGATCCCCATCGAGGACGCGGCGCGCCAGCTGGAGGCCGCGAAAGAGGTCATCCGGAGATCCCTCTCCGTGCGCAAGACCGAACGCATGGCCGCAAGGCTCTGTCGCCCTGCGGAAGCGGAGCCGGAAGTGCAAGCCGCGGATGCGCTCGCCGTGGATTACGCCGCGGAGCTCGCGCAGGAACTGGAAAAAAAGCTGGGCCGTCGGGTCCGCCTCGTCGAGAAAAACGGCAGCGGACGCATCGAGCTGAGTTTCTACGGCGCGGAGGACCGCGAAAAGCTGATCGGACAACTCAGAAAACTGTAAACAGGAGAAAAGGACATGCTGGATATTAAATTTGTCCGGGACAATCCGGAGCTCGTCAAAGAGAACATCCGCAAGAAATTTCAGGACGCGCGTCTGCCGCTGGTCGACGAGGTGCTGGCGCTGGACGCGAAGAACCGCGCCGCTATCACCGAGGCGAGCGAGCTGCGCGCCCGTAAAAATGCGCTGAGCAAAGCAAACGGCCCTCTCTTCGGGAAGCTGAAAAAGGCTGAGGGCGCGGAAAAAGAGGCCATCCAGGCGCAGATCGACGCGAACATGGCGGCCGTCAAGGCCGACGACGAGCGTCTGGCGGAGCTGGAGGCGCTCGAGGACGACTGCGCGCGTCAGATCCACCGCCTCCTGCTGAACATCCCCAACATCATCGATCCCTCCGTCCCGCTCGGGCCGGATGACAGCTGCAACGTCGAGGTCGAGCGCTTCGGCGAGCCGCTGGTTCCGGACTTCCCGATCCCCTACCACACCGATATCATGGAAACCTTCAACGGTGTGGATATGGAAGCGGCCGGCCGCGTCTCCGGCAACGGCTTCTACTATCTGATGGGCGACATCGCGCGGCTGCACTCCGCCGTGCTTGCCTATGCCCGCGATTTCATGATCGGCAAGGGCTTTATCTACTGCATCCCGCCCTTCATGATCCACGGCAATGTGGTCGAGGGCGTTATGAGCCAGACCGATATGGACGCGATGATGTACAAGATCGAAGGCGAGGATCTCTATCTGATCGGCACCTCCGAGCACTCCATGATCGGTAAATTCATCGATCAGATCATTCCCGAGTCCAGGCTGCCCCAGACGCTGACCAGCTATTCTCCCTGCTTCCGCAAGGAAAAGGGCGC
>JAFXTM010000053.1 GCA_017535865.1 Oscillospiraceae bacterium | reverse complement strand
TTCTTCAGGAAGGAGTGACGCGTATGGGCAACAGACTGAAAAGCAGAAAAGGCTCCGGCGCGACTGTCTCCATGCTGCTGGTGCTCCTCGTCGTCACGGTGATCACGCTGCTGCCGTTTATCAGCATCTTTCTCGCCTCCTTCCGCCCCGGGCGGGAGATCATGCGCCAGGGTCTGGGCCTGAATCTGAATTTCTCCCAGATGAATCTCGACAACTACAAGCTGCTGTTTTCAGGCGATAACCAGGATTATTTTTCCTACTTCAAAAACAGTCTGAAGCTCACCTTCCTTCAGACTGCGCTCACCCTGCTCTTCAGTTCCTTCGTAGCCTACGGCTTCGCGATGTACAACTTCCGCGGCAAGACGCTGCTGTTTGGCCTCGTGCTCCTGATGATGACTACCCCCGTGGAGATCCTGATGCTGCCGCTCTTCCTCGAGATGCAGAAGCTCCGTCTCTACGGTTCTCTCTGGGCCGTGATCCTGCCTCAGATCACCGCGCCGCTTCCTGTTTTCTTCTTTCGGCAATACCTGGTCGGTCTTCCGAGGGACTATCTGGACGCCGCCCGCGTGGACGGATGCACGGAATACGGTATCTTTTTCCGGATCATTATGCCGCTGATGAAGCCCTCCTTCGCGGCAATGGGCATCTTTGTGGGCATGAACAGCTGGAACTCCTTTATTCTGCCGGTGCTTCTCCTTTCAAAGGAGAACCGGACGCTTCCGGTCTTTCTGGAGACCCTGCTCAGCCCCTACAAAAACAATTACGATCTTCTGATCGTCGGAGCTGTCTTCTCGGTCATTCCGATCGTGATCCTCTTCGCTCTGTTTCAGCGTCACTTTATTGCAGGCATGACAGCCGGAGGCGTGAAAGGATAATGCCATGAAGCAGGCAAAAATCATTCTGGACAAAGACTACCGTATCAGCCGCATCGACGAGCGCATCTACGGCTCTTTTATCGAGCATCTGGGGCGCGCGGTCTACGGCGGGATCTACGAGCCGGGCCATCCCCTGGCAGATGAGCTGGGCTTCCGTACCGATGTGATGGAGGCTGTGAAGAAACTCGGCGTGCCGCTGGTGCGCTATCCGGGCGGGAATTTCGTGTCCGGCTTCCACTGGGAGGACAGCGTCGGTCCCGTTGAGCTGCGGCCGAAACGCCTCGACCTCGCCTGGTTCACGACCGAGACCAACGAGGTGGGGCTGCATGAGTTCGCACGCTGGGCCGGAAAGGTCGGCAGCGAGATCATGTACGCCGTGAACCTCGGCACCCGCGGCCCGGAGCAGGCGCGCGACATCGTGGAGTACGCCAACCACAGGGGCAACAGCAAATTCTCCGACATGCGCATCGCGAACGGGCTCAAGGACCCGCTCGGCATCAAGCTCTGGTGTCTCGGCAACGAGATGGACGGGCCCTGGCAGATGGGTCAGAAGACCGCCTATGAGTACGGCCGCGTCGCCAACGAGGCCGCCAAACTGATGAAATGGGTCGATCCCTCCATCGAGCTCGTGGCCTGCGGCTCCTCCAGCTCGGAGATGCCCGGCTTCGGGGACTGGGAGCTCACGATGCTCAGCGAGTGCTACGACAACATCGACTACGTCTCGCTGCACCGCTACTACGGCAACCCCACCGGCGATACGGCCGGCTTCCTCGCCCGGACGATGGACATGGACGACTTCATCAAGAGCGTGGTGTCGATCTGCGACGCCGTCAAGGGCAAGAAGCACAGCAAAAAGCAGATCAACCTCTCCTTCGACGAGTGGAACGTCTGGTACCACTCCCACGAGCAGGACGAGGAGATCTGGAAAAGGGAAAAATGGGACCGCGCCCTGCCGCTGCTGGAGGACGTCTACAACTTCGAGGACGCGCTGCTGGTGGGCTCCATGCTCATCACGCTCCTGCGCAACGCCGACCGCGTCAAGATCGCCTGCCTCGCACAGCTCGTGAACGTTATCGCGCCCATTATGACCCGCAACGGCGGCGGCTGCTGGGCGCAGACGATCTACTATCCCTTCATGCACGCATCAAAATACGGACGCGGCACCGCGCTGCGCGCCATCGTGGATTCCCCGCTGTACGACTGCAGCGACTACGAGGGCGTCCCGACGATCGACGCCATGGCAACGCAGGCGGACGACGGGAGCCTCACGATCTTCTGCGTCAACCGCGACCTGCACGAGAGCTGCGAGCTGGATCTCGATCTGCGCTCCTTTGGGAAGCTCCGGATGCGGGAGCACATCGTGCTGCACCACAACGACGTGCACGCCGTCAACACCGAGGAAAAACCGAACGAGGTCGTGCCCGGCACCCTTCCGGTCGTCGAGGTCGCCGACGGGAGGGCGCAGGTCTGCCTGCCGCCGTTGAGCTGGAACGTGCTGCGTTTCGCATGAGCGGGCAAGCATACATAACAGGAAAAGACAGCCGCACGGAGAAATCCGTGCGGCTGTCTTTTCCTGCAGGCGAGTACGCATCTTGGGAGTAGAGCTGCTTCGGTTTTCTCTTTTTAGGATAATTTTTTCTGTTTTTTTCTCTTGACAGGATCTTTCGCAGATGCTATACTGCAATTGTGAATTTAGTTCACAAATATAGAAAGGAGATTAAATGCCCATGCATGCAAAAGTTACGGGCAATCTGCTCGAGATCCAGAATCAAAGCCCTCTGACGCAGGGCACGGTGGGGCAAACGCTCTCGGCGGCGTTTTCTGCAGACTGGGTGGGTCTGAGCGTCACTGCGATCTTTTCCGCGGGCGCGCTCACACGGGACGTGCTGGGCTCCGACGGTTTTTTCACCATCCCCTGGGAGCTTCTCGCGGAAGCGCAGCACGAGCTGACGCTGAACTTCCACGGGACGAATGCCGCCGGCAGCCTTATCCTGTGTACCAACATTGCCTCGCTCGGCAAGATCCTTCCCTCTCGCGCGCCCTCCGGCGATCCTCCGGACGCCCCCTCCCCCGCCCGCGCCGACCAGATCCAGCTTCTGGCCGAACAGGCGCTCGCGCTTGCGCAGGAGGTCCATGACGAGCTGGAGGAGAGCGGCGGTCCCTCCGTGGAGCCGTATACGTCGGACCCCGCTGCGCTCGGCACGGCCTCCCCCGGCTCGTCTTCCAACTACGCGAGGGGCGACCATGTGCACCCGAAGCCCAGCGCGTCCGACCTCGGCGCAGTGGCCGCGGATCAGGGTGCCGGGAACGCCGGGAAGTGGCTCAAGGTGGACACGGACGGCTCCGTGATCACGGCTGACCTGCCTGTCTACAGCGGAGGTGTTTCGTAATGAGCGACATCACCATTAATTACAAGGGCAACGCCATCGCCACGATGGACGCGTCCGGCACCAAGACGCTGCTGACCGACGGCAAATACTGCGAGGACGACATCGAGGTCGTGTACGTCAAGCCGAGCGGCGGCGGGAGCAGCGTTCTGAGCGGCACGTTTACGCCCGCCTCGGACGTAGGTACAGCGACTATCTCGGCGCTGGCTGGGACAACGTTGAAGCGTTTTCTTTTGAAAATTACTGGGAATATCGGTTCTGGTAAAAATCAATCTAAACGCGCTTTTTTGTTCTGTTATATTGATTTTGATAAAGATTGTTCTGTCCATATTGCTACTAACTCTACAGGTAGTGCTTCAACATACTCTGGTGGATTTTCTCCGTTATCAAACAATACTGTGTATTCGCTCGACCGCACTACTGGAGTGTTTACAGTTAATACAACCGTTAACAATGGTGGTTTGCTGATGTCAGGCTTCACGTATGACTGGATCGCGTGGTGAGGAGGGACGGCATGAAATTCTACAGAATCATTTCAGACGGATACATCCTTGCCGTAGGAACCGACATCGGAGGTATGGAGATCACCGCTGCTAAGTACGATGAGATCCTCACCGTTATCGCGGCAAAGCCCGCACGCACGGAGACGACGGACTACCGGCTCAAGGAAGACCTGACATGGGAACCGTATGAAGTCGAGCCGCCTGACCCCGACCCGGAGCTGGACGGCGGGGACGTGCTGGACATTCTTCTCGGAGGTGCGGAATGAAAAGAAGTCATGCTTTGAAGCTGCGCGCCCGTATTGAGCAGGCGGCGGTCTCCCTCCCGGACGAGGACGCGCTGGAGGCGGTCGAACTGTTCCCGGCGTGGAAGGCTGAGACGGCCTACACGGTCGGTGAGCGCATCCGCTACGGCGGGAAACTGTACCGCTGCGAGCAGGCCCATACCTCGCAGGCGGGCTGGGAGCCGCCGAACGTCCCCGCGCTCTGGACGGAGGTCGCGGAGCCGGGAGAGATCCCCGTGTGGAAACAGCCGACCGGGGCGCAGGACGCGTACAACAAGGGCGACAGGGTGTGGTATCCCGAGAAGGACACGACGGTGTACGTCTCGCTCCTTGACAGCAACATTTGGTCTCCCGGGCAGTACCCGCAGGGCTGGGAAAAAGTGACCGGGAGCGCCTCCGGATAAAAACCGGGCTCTCCGCCGTTCGCATGGACGGCGGAGAGCCCGGTTATAGTTATATTCTGCCAGGAAGGACGGAAAAGCGGCTCTTATCGAAGAAGCAGGTACAGGATCGCATCCATCGCAGGCACGCCCATTACCGCTCGGCGTCAGCGCTTTTTGAACAGCACGAGCTCCGGCTCGCTGCCGCCTGCGCCGTAGCGGCAGATCAGGATGAATGTGTCGTCGGCCGCCACGCCGCAGCAGCGGCCGGGCTCCTTAAGCTCGATCTGTGCGCCGAGATAGACGTCCCGGTCGTTGAGGAACTTCACTTCCCCGCCGCCCGGCGTCGGGAAAGGCAGGTTGACATAATAACCGCGCAGTTCGAACAGCCGCTCCGCCGCGGGGATCCCCTCCGCCGCCAGCAGCGCGTTGATCTCCCCACGAAGCGCCTCCTTGAAGGCAGCGTAGGCCTCCCGCCCCGCCGCCCGGATGCGTTCCGCCGCGACGCAGCGCCCGCCGAAGGGCGAGCCTCCGGTCGCGTAGCAGCCCCGGCAGTCCGCCCGGGAGGGGCAGCTCTCACAGTTTGCTCCGCAATACGTGTCCATATCTTTTCCTCCCCGAAGCCCTCAGGGGGCCTCCGGCTCATAGAGCCAACAGATTTTCCGCAGATCTTCCCGGTGAACAGCAGACGAAAACAGCCGGGGCCACGATGGCGGCTCAGCCCCTCCGGGGCGGTCTCTCTGCTTCGCTCAGCGCCCTGTGGCTTGCCAGGTGATCGAGCCGCAGCGGCGCGAAAATGTCCAGGATCACCGTGTCCGGTTCGGCCGTGATCACGCTGTGCGCCTCGTTCGGCGCAAAGGACACCGCGTCCCCGGCCCGGCAGAGCCGCTCGCTCCCGTCCGCCAGGATCACGCGGGCGGAGCCGCGGATGACATACGACATCTGCACGTGGTAATGCTCGTGCAGCGGGATCACGTGGCCGGCGCGGAAAAAGCGCCACTCCATCATCAGGCTCTCCGGGCAGTAGGCGATCACCCGGCTGCAGAAGCCCTTCTCCTCCTGTGGGTTCCAAAGCTGCTCCTCATACGGAAAAAGCTTGCTGTACATGGTCATGCTCCTTTCTGTCGGTCGGGTCGTCGTCGCTGTATCCGCGTCCGTTGGCTTACAGGGGCAGGCGGCTGAAGATCCGTTCGGCGATCGCCCGGTTCCCCTCCGCGTTGGGGTGGACGCCGTCCGGAAACCACTCCGGGTGGTCCTCGGTGAACGTGTAGAGGTCGATGAGGTCCGCGCCGGTCTCCTCCGCGGTCTGGCCGATGATACGGTAGACCTCGGTCCGTATCAGCTCATTGTCGATGCTGTAGGGATGCTCCTCGCCGTTCTTCCCGGGAAAGCAGCGCGGCGGCTGCATCAGGATCACGAGAGGCTGCCCGGGCAGGGCACGGAGCGTCCGGACCGTGTCGGCCAGATCCGCCGCATAGCCCTCCGCGTTCCAGTTGTGGGGCTTCGTGTCGTTGGTGCCGAGCATCAGGAGGTAGATATCCGCCTCGTCCGCCAGCGCCTGCCGGTAGTACTCCTCCGCGCGGTACGGGTAGTCGCCGCTGTCCTGCATGGTGCGCCTGCTCAGCCCGTAGTTGAGCACCCGCGCGGACTCCCCCGCCAGCTGCTGCAGGACGGCGGGGTAGGCCTCGGTCTCCCGGGTATCGACAACGCCGGTTCCGAAGGTGATGCTGTCCCCGAGACAGGCGATGACCGTCGGGCCCTCCCGGCTCTCCTCCAGCTCCTGCGGAGCGGCCGACGCGTCGGGGGACGGCACGTCCTGCGCGGGAAGCGCCGCCGTCGGTTCCGCCGCCGCGGGCAGCGCGGGCGCGGCGCAGCCCGAGAGAAGAAGAACCAGTATCAGTATGGCGATGATCCGTTTCATCCTGCTGTGCCTCCTGCGGCGCGTCGGCAGCTTCGGTGTTTCCGGCGTACCGGGTCCAGTATAGCAAAAGCGCGGCGGAACATCAAGCGCTCCCGTTCAAGTCCCATGTGATCCGAAACGACACGGCCGCCCCTGCCGGGGCGGCCGTGTCGTTTATGTATGGGCGTGCACAGCCATCCCGCTCACGCGTTCATCAGCGCCAGCACCTTGTCGAAATCGCAGCTTCGGATCAGTTCCGCCCCCGCGGCGTGTTCGACGCTCCTGTCGGAGACGACGACGTCCGCTTCGGCGGGGTCCTCGACCAGCTCCGTGGCCATCATCTCAAAAAACGAATACATATTGATCACGGACGCGGCGTCGAAATACTCCATGAGGAAGCGCAGGGATGTGCTGCCCGCGATCGCCGCGCTGCCCGAGCGGGCCGTATTCAGCCAGACGAATTCATCGGCCTCCAGGTCGATGCCGAAGAGATAGGCGAAGGAGCTGTCGCAGTCGATCACATAGGCGGACTGAACGGTTTGGGGTTCATAGATCTCGCCGGAGTCGTCCCGGTCCCGGAGCATATAGCCCGCCTTGCACAGGCATGTTTTGAAGTGTTTGCCTCTGGTGAAAACATTGTCGCAAAAGATCAGGAAGCGGATCCCGGGATACTGTTGTCTGAAAGCCTCCATGTCGATATCGAAGAATTCCGAGCCGCCTTCGTATCCGCTCGTTTCATCGCCGGAGTAGGTGATGGCGGCGGACTGGCTGTTGAACATGGTCCGCCAGGAGAACTCCGTCTGCTTCCCCTCTTCGTCGATCCCGATCACGGACAGGTCGATATCGTCGACCCGTTCCCAATACGTGAAGGCGCGGACTTTCTTTTCGGCCGCGATCGGGAGCCGGGAGCCGCGGGGAAGCACGCCGTAGCCGCCCTGCGCGCTGTTTTCCTGGACGGGAAGGGCGATCTTCTTCATGGCCGGATCGATGTAGACCTTTCCCAGCCGGCCTGCCAGGCTCTCCCGGAGCTCCTTCCGGATGCGCGCGCAGATCCGCTCCGCATACGCGGCGGGGATATAGGACCTGCGCCCCGCATGCTCCTCTTCCGTCTCGTAATGGACTTTTGTTTTATTGTGTCTGGTGAAGCGGAAACTGCGCAGCCCGCTCCCTTCCGACTCGTTGGCAAAGCGGAGCAGGAGCTGGATCAGCACGATCCGGTTGCCTCTGTCCATGCAGTCCAGCACGAAGTCGAGCTCCTCCTGAGTCCGGCAGCGGCTGACGATGTAATTGAGATTGCGCAGCACCGCGCTCGCGCTTTTTCCCTCCCGCAGCGCCGTGACGGCCTTTTTGATATCCCGCTCGGCCAGCGCCTTTTCAAACTCCGAGTAGACCGAGATGTTTTCCCGCCCGCGCATGCACGCGGCGAAATGGCTCGCCAGCTCGTCCTTCGGCCGGTAATGAATGTGGTGCAGCAGGCCGCTCCAGAGCGCTTTCTTTTCCGAGCAGGTGCGGGTGTCGCAGCGGCGCTCGAGGAAGAGGCGGTCGATCACGGCCGTGATGAACTTCCGGTCCCGGTTGCGCAGGTTGAGCTGCCTGATATCCTCGCTGCCGTAGTACCGGTACTGGATCTCGTCGACGAGCTTCATCACGTCGGACATCGTGAGAAAGGACACGAAGCGGAGATCCCGGCTGTCCGCCAGCAGACGGATCGCGGTATTCTTGGAGGCACAGTACGGGATCTCGCCGTCATGGTCTCCGATATGCTCCAGAACGAGGGCATACTGCCTGTCGTTCAGCGGACGCGTGCTGACCAGA
The DNA here is from genome assembly GCA_017535865.1 of Oscillospiraceae bacterium. GTDB lineage: Bacteria > Bacillota > Clostridia > Oscillospirales > Oscillospiraceae > Limivicinus. The sequence goes on along the minus strand of JAFXTM010000053.1, from coordinate 10,144 downwards.
TAATTACCGACGATCTCGGCCAGCTTCGCCTCCGCCTCCTCTTCGGTGAGGATCGTGAAGTCCCGGATCTCCGTATGCTCCCGGAAAGGGGACCGCTCCAGCGCGGACTCCAGGATCGAGTGTCCGGGCGTGTCGAACTGTTTGAGCCCGTAGCGGGTAAAATAGTGGAAAAGCTGATCGAACAGCAGCTCATGGGAATACAGCTTCCGGACGGACTCGGGGAAACCCCGGTAAAACGGCTCGGGCACGTTGATCCCGAGCCGCTCGGAGGCGAAGCGAATCATATCCTCCTGGGCCAGCTTTTCGCCGGATACGATCCGGATGCCCAAAAACTCGGCCAGCGCATAGAGCACCTCGAACGCGTGCCCGGTCTCTTTTCCGCGCTCCGCGACGAGGCAGTTCCTATCAAACAGGGTCTCCTTGTAGATCACTTTCATCTTTCAGCTCTCCGGGAAAAAACGCCGACGATATCGGCGGATTGAAAGTGGGAAAAAAGAAGTAAATCCGTCTAGCTGTCAGCTCTCATGGATCGCGGCACTGTGTAACTTAAAAGGTTAGTTTGGAAGTAAGCGCCGCTAGCTATGAGGAATGGATTTACAATACCATATCCTGTCCGAAAAAGCAACGGTCGCCCGCGTTCAGGTCCCGGATGGAAACAGCCGGAAGGCAGTCCCGGAAAAAGAGAGGGCGCGGTCTTTCGCAAGGCCGCGTCCCACGAGCTCAGAACAGCATATTCATCATGCGTACGGTCGGCTGAACTCCTGCTCGGCAGGAGCTTCAGAACACGCAGGTAAAGCCGGCGGAGAGCTGCCGGACCCGATCTCCCAGCAGCTGCCGGAGAAAGGCAATGGCGTGCTCGCCCGTACAATGGCCCGTCAGGATCTGCGAGACGCCGCCGGCGCGCAGCTCTTCGGCAAACGCGCTCAGCTCGCCGTCTGTCAGCTTGAACAGATGGAGCCCGCCCACATAGGCGTATACGCTGTGGTCGCCAAGCATCTCCCGCACGTCGTCCAGGCAGTTTTTGACCCCCGTGTGGGAGCAGCTGTTGAAGATGACCAGGCCCTTCTCCGTCTCCACGACCAGGCTCTGCTCATGCGAAAAGTCGTCGGGACGGCAGCAGCCGTCCTCTTTGACGTACAGATCGTTGCGCCGCGCGATGGGGGAATAGTCGGCCGCCCGGTGCGGCAGGAGCCAGATCCCCTCGGCCAGTGGAAAAGCGCCGCTTACGAAACGGATCCGGTCGGCAAAGCGCGACAGCATCCCTTTGCGGATCCCGTTGTAGTGCAGTTCCCCGTCCTTGATGCCGAAGCAGTTTTCCCGGCATCCCTCGCGAAGGAGGAATTTCGCGCGATCGTTGCAGGCGAAAAAGGCCTCCATCCCGTCCGCGTGGTCATAATGGGCATGGGACAGCACGCCGACGTCGACCTGCGCAAGATCTGTCTGCAGCGTCGCCGCATTGCGGACAAACTGCCCGCTTTCGCCGGCGTCCAGAAGGATCTTCAGGCCGTCCGCCTCGATCAGGATGCTCAGCCCCCACTCGCCGACGAGCGGCTCGACCGCGACATTGTCGATCAGCACGGTCATTTTCAGGTTCTTGATCACAGCTTGTCCTCCGTATGATCGCAATTTAAAATCAATCCTGCAGCCGCAGCCGCAATCCTCCCTTATTCCGTTTCCGTAAAGACCCGCCAGAACTTGACCATCAGGGGTACGTAGGTCGCGGCGAACACCGCGATCGCACAGGAAAAGACAGGCCTCCTGGCTTTCCTGCCGATGGCCATGCCGATCATCATGCCCAGTGAGACCAGGCAGAATTTCAGCACGGCAATGGTCTTCCAGTCGCTGGTTTCAAGATAGCGGTTTGCGGCCTCAAGCAGTTTTTTCATGGTGTCATCTCCTTTTCCCCGTTGCGGATCTCCTTCTCTGTCAGATCTTCTCCGGGCTCAAGGGCATATTCGCCCCTCCCGGCGAGCGGGATCTGTGACCGGTATCGCTCCGGTCTCTCTTTTGCCTGCTGTGTGCGGATCGTCCCACACGGCCTGGGGATCACGGAGTCGATCTGCCGTTTTGCCTCCGTCGTATGCTCCAGGTCGCCGCCCCATTCAATACCAGCCCGTGAACCGGTGCAGCCAGAGCTCGAAAGGCGGGCAGGCGTGGAGAAGGATTATGAGCAGAACTGCGACAAGAACCAGAATGACAACGACCCTGCGCATGGTTTCCTCCTTTCGCGGCAGCCCGAATCGTCTATACAGTCGGAACAATGGCCCCGCATGTATCCGAGCACTTCCGTCATTTCGCGGCGGCAAAACGGCAGGCTTCGTCGCCCCAGCGGAGCTGCTCCCCGTCGATCTCCTCCGGGGAGCCGAGGACGATATGCGTCGTCCAGCGGCCCGGGTACGGTTCCGTACAGATCGCCGCGCGCGGCGAATCCAGGCGGTGCGGCCGACCCTTCACAGGAGCCGGAACCCATGTGATGCAGGCGCGGTGTTCCCGATGCCCAAGCGTGATCTTCCCCGGACCCTTCCATGGCGCAGCAGATGCAAAGGCTTACGCTGCTTCGGCGTCGGGCTCTTCGTAGAAGCCCAGCACATCCTCCTCGGTAATGGCTTTAACATTGGGGGTTCTGCCGTCCTCGGAGGTCGGGATGGCCAGCTCGCCTTCCGCGAGCAGCCCAACCGCTTTCTGGCGGAGGTCGCTGTCCCAGTCGTTGCCGGTGACACGCCAGTTGCCGTCGCACTCAGGGGTGATCGTACCGCCCTTGACGTTCACGATGTAGTCGCGGATCAGCTCGCGCACACCGCCGATGTCGCCGCGCACGTCGATCTCCAGCAGCGTGGGCATGTCCCCATCCTCATAGACAATGCCGGGAGCCAGCAGCTGCGAGGTCGCGCGATAGTTGTTCACGGCGATGTCGAACTCGTCGTCGTCCGCGACGGGGGTGCCGTCCGGCCAGGTCAGGTTCTCGATCCGGCTGCCGGGCTCATTTGCGATGTTGATCTCGTAGTTTACGCCGGCAAACATGTCGTAGTTGTAGGCGCGGATATCCGGGTTGAAGGAGATGGTCAGATCGCCGGGCATCCAGGTGTTGTAGTATGCGGCCGACCACTCCATGTACTTCCTGAGCTGGGCGCCGTTCATATGGAGCTTGTACAGGGTGTTCGTATACTTATAGATCAGGGCCATGTCGCACTTGTGGATGTCGCCCGGGTACATATTCGCGTCCATGGTGAACAGTGCCGCCGCGGATACCGGCGCGCCGGTATAGTACATCTGGACGTCGTTGATCAGATCGATCAGCGCGGTATCCTCGATCTGGGCCGTAGGGATCGACCCGATCTCGTTCTCCGCTGCCAGGGCGCCGCCTTCCAGCGTGCCGACGATCTGCTCAGCATCAGCGCAGGCGATCTCATGGTACGGGGTCAGGATCTCCGTCAGCTCCGGATCGGCCTCATAATCGGCAATCGCAACGCTCTCGGCAGTCTTTCCGACCACCTTCCAGCCATCCCCGTCCTTTTCCAAGGTCAGATCAATGACCGACATGGTCTCCGCATGGTTCTTGTTCTGCACCACCAATACCCCGTTGATCTCCATGGAAGGGATCAGGGCATGCTCATGGGAGGACACCATGACATCGAACTCCGGGCAGGCGTTCAGAATGTCCGTTACGCCGGAATTGTCCACGCCGTACTCATTCTCGATGCCCATGTGGAACACGCCGACCAGGACGTCGTACTGGCCCTGCACAGCGTCGATGATGGCACGGGTCGCGACCAGCGGATCGTTTACGGTGCAGTTTGCCAGGTTCACGGCGTCCCAGCGGGTGATGTTCGGGGTGACCATGCCGATCACACAGACGCGCACACCGTCCAAATCAAAGATCGCATAGCCGTCCGCGATGGGCTCGCCTGCGCTGTCGAGCACATTGCCGTTAAGCACCTTCGGCTTCAGCTCGGCGATGGTCTGCTTCAGGACGTCCATGCCATAATTGAATTCGTGGTTGCCGGTGACCCACACATCATAGTTCAGCGCGTTGATCGCCTGGATTATGGGCTGCGGTCCCCCGCTGCGGATGAAAATGTCGGCGGAATTGTCCTGAATGGTATCGCCGGCGTCCACCAGCAAGGTCGTCTCGGTGCGGTACTGCGCTATCGCGGTGGCCAGCTGTGTCATGCTGCCGGATGTGCTCGCGGCATTCAGCGCATAGTCCCACGGCATGAATTTGCCGTGCAGGTCACTGGTGCCAATGATGCGGATTGTCTTCGACTCAGCGGAGTCCTCCGCCAGCGCAGGCAGGGCGAGGCATACAAGGAGAGCGAGTACAAGGATTGATGTCATGAAGCGTCTCATCATAGTTCCCTCCGTTCAATAATCCGGTCCAGTTCCATTGTGTTCTGCCGGCGTCCGCTCATACAGCCGTATTCGGTCGTCAGGCAGCGGCTGATACGGGGAACGGCAAGCATATATATCATATCATTATCATATCATTTATCCGGAAGCGGCGCAAGGACAGAGATACAAAAACAGACAGCCGCCCCTTTGGGACGGCTGTCTGTCTCCGGCGCACCGGAGCAGTCCGAATTCGAGCCAGCTTCGTTTCGCATGGGGCGCCGGCGCCTCATTCACTCCCGCTCCCGTTCAAGTCCCATCGGATCAGAAACAAAACGGCCATCCCTTTCGGGATGACCGTTTGTTTCTGGTGCGCGAGGCGGGACTTGAACCCGCACGTCCGGAGTGGACACTAGAACCTGAATCTAGCGAGTCTGCCAATTCCACCACTCGCGCATCTTGCGGAACGCTTGCTTATCATAGCACCGCCTCCGGCCTTTGTCAAGAGGCAGGGCTAAAAAAGCGTCACATTTTTTCCTTTACATCCCCCCTGTCAAATGATATGATAAAGAGAACGAATCCGTTTCTTTTGGAGGGTTTTATGGAATTGAACCGTCCGCTGCTCAAGGAGCGCTCGCGCGGTCTGATCCAGACCGCGCAGCCGAGCGTCCTGATGACCAGCGCCGTCTATATCGCGCTCGGGGCCGTAGTCTCCCTGCTCTCGTCCCGCCTGGTCGGGATCTCCTACGCGACCCTGGAGCGCTACATGAACTTCGTCCAGCAGGGAAAGCTCGAGTACGCGTTTTCCGTCCTCGCCTCCTCCACGCCGAGCGCCTCCGCCGTCCTGATCGACCTGGCGCTGAAGCTGGTCATGGCGATCGTCGGCGTGGGCTTCACGCTCTTCATCCTCAACACCGTGCGCGGCGTCGGCGCGGCGACCGGGAATCTGCTCGACGGCTTCGCGTTCTTCTGGAAGATCATCCTGCTCAACATCGTGCTGTCGGTCTTCGTCTTTCTCTGGAGCCTGCTGCTGATCGTGCCGGGCATCATCGCCCTCTACCGGTACAGCATGGCGACCTATGTGCTGCTCGACCACCCCGAATACGGGGTCATGGACTGCATCCGCGAGAGCAAGGCCCTGACGGCCGGGCGCAAGGCAGAACTGTTCAAGCTCGACCTCAGCTTCTTCGGCTGGCTGCTGCTGAGCTGCCTCCCCTATATCGGGTATCTGATCTCTGTCTGGGTCACGCCCTATTACGCGCTCACGCACGCCATGTACTACGAGCGCTTCAGCGGGCACGTCCCCGCGCCGGAGTATCTCTGAAGCCTTGCAAAGGATCAAATGACGCCATGACTATACGGACTTCCCGCGCCGGGAGCCGTTTCCGCGCGCTCCCGCTCCTTGCGCTGCTCTGTCTCTCGCTGCTTCTCGGCGGCTGCGCCCGCTTCGCCCCCGTGTCCGCGGAGGCGCCCGCGCCCTCCGCTTCGCCGACGCCGTCCCCGGTGCCGACGCCCGCGCCCACGATGCTCGTCGTGAACACGGACGGGCTTCCGGACGCCCCCGCGGTGCTCTATCACGAGGCTGTGACGGCCATGCGCCGCTGTGAGTTCGAGACGGCGATCCCGCTCTTCGAGCAGCTCGGCGATTATTCGGACAGCGAGATCAACCTGGAATACTGCCGCAGACGGATGAACGCCGAGCCGATCCCGGAGGACAAGCGCTATCTGGTCGGGAAAAACTGGCTGCGCGACTTTGAGGGCGGCAAGCTCTACGCGATCGCTCTCGGCTACATCTACGTCCCCTTCGAGTGCGACGAGAACACGCGCGCCTGCGTCTACTTCGCCGGCGGCGCCGGGGAGGACTATCTCTACCGCCGCGGCGTTTACCACTATCTGAAGTATTTCCAGCCCAACGCCATCATGCTCTTCCACTATGAGTCCGTGCTCATGCACATGAACAGCGGGCTTCCCAAGGCCGCCGAGGTGCTGGAACAGGTCGCGCAGGAGTGCGGGATCATGCTGCACGATGTGATCACGGTCGGCTCCAGCGCCGGCAGCTTCACGGCCCTCAAGGCCGCCGTCGTCCTGCAGCGGGATTTCCACATCCCCGTCTACGCCGTCGAGTGTCTGGACGCCGGGATGGAGTGGATCATGCCGGCGGAGCGCCTGCTCTCGGACGAGGAATGCGCGCTCCTCGCCGACCGCGGGACGCGCCTGTGCCTCTTCGAGCAGGCCAAGGCGGTGGACTATCCGGAGATCCACCGGATGGCGGATCTCGGCTGCCGGGTCCTGGTCATCGCGTGTACGCACGACGACCACAACACCATCTCCGTCTATGCCTACGACTACGGGCTCTTCTCCTGGGGCTTCGAGGAGATCGAGCTGGATGCGGAGGAATACACGGTCTACCGTATCGACAAGTGACGCGCCGCGCCGGGCGGCCGCGTGATGAGCGAAAGGAATACATTTCCCTATGTACAGATCCTATTACCGATATAACAGAAGCTCGCGGCTGACCTTCGGCCGCGTCCTGCTCCGCATCCTGTGTGTGCTGCTGGTGACGGCGCTGTTGTTGTGCGTCTTTCTCTACGGCGTCATCTTCGTGGTCTGCCGCGGTCCCTCCGAGACCGCGCGCCGGCAGTTCGTCCTGTCGGTGAAGGAGACCAGCGCCATCGGCTTTCTGGCCGATCTCGTCCTGTCGCGGGAGGAGATCGCCGCTATCCAGACCCAGCCCGAGGAGATCGCGGTGGAGACCGACGTCTCCCTGATCCGCATCGCCGCCCCCGCCGAGAATGAGGACGGCCCCGTCGCGGACGAGTGGGGCTATGTGGACGAGGACGGCGACGGGCTGATCCTGGTCACGGTCGCCGGCGAGAGCTATACCGGCTACATGCTGATCGTGCTCGATCCGATGCGCGTCGTGCTCGGCTTCTCGCCGACCGACGTGGGCTGGCGCGGCTATACCGTCGCGGAGTTTGCGGAGAAATACGGCGCGGTCGCCGCGGTCAACGGCGGCGGCTTCGAGGATCCCAACGGCATGGGCAACGGCAGCACCCCCGAGCACCTTGTGGTCAAGGACGGGGTGATCTACTGCGGTGAGCGCGGCGTCGGGCACGGCTTCGTGGGCATCGACGACAAGGGCATCCTGCATGTCGGGATCGAGAACTCGCGTGAGCTGAAGGAGAAGAACATCCAGCAGGGCTGCGGTTACGGCCCCATCCTCGTCGTCAACGGCAAGCCGATGGACGAGGCCACGCTGACGAGCGGCCTCAACCCCCGCACCGCGATCGGACAGCGCAGCGACGGCGCGATCCTGCTGCTGGTGATCGACGGCCGCCGGGCCACCAGTCTGGGCGCCTCCTATAAGGACCTGGCCGAGCAGATGCTCGCCTTCGGTGCGGTGAACGCCGGCAATCTCGACGGCGGCTCCTCCAGCCTCATGTGGATGAACGGCTCCTACCTGAACAATACCGCCGCCGTCATCGGCATCCGGCCGATCCCGACCAGCTTTCTGGTCATGCCAGCGGGAGGGACGAAATGAGAGAGAGAAGAGGCATGTCCGGCTTTGCCAAAGGACTTTTGATCTATATTCTCGTGTTCCTGCTGCTGGCCGCCGCGGCGCTGTTCGTGCTCAGGCTCTATCTGCAGGCCTATGAGGAGAGCCGCAGCGGCACCTGCATCCAGCAGTACCTGTTCTCCTGCCTGGAGGGCGAGCACGACGCCGACTGGGAAGCCTGTCTGGACGGGCTGGACGAGCGCATCCAGACGAGAGAGGACGGGCTCGCCTTTATCCGTGCGAAGATCGCTTCCGCCGAGCGCCGGGAGCTGCTGAGCGAGAACAAGGACGAGAAGCGCTACGCGCTGCTCGATGAGGACGGGCTCTGCTTCGCCGAGCTCACCATGCGCCAGAGCGACAGGGAGCACTGGGGCTTCCGCGGCTGGGAGGTCGTGGACGTGGACTGCGAGCTGAGCGGCTATGTCCACAGCTACAGCGCGACCGTGCCCTCCGACTGTCGGCTGTTCCTCGGTGAGACGGAGCTGGACGAGCGTTTTATCGTCGAGCGCGACATCCCTTACGAGATCCTCGCGCCATGCCGGGAGCTGGTCCCCCGGCTGCCCACGATGGTCCGCTATGAGCTCGGGCCGACGCTGGACGCGGGGCCCCTGCGCATCTGCAACGCGCTCGCCCAGGAGATCCCGGAGGAGAAGCAGAACGAGAGAGGGTATCTCGCCAACTGCAGCAGCACCACGATCGAGCGGCTCGAGGAGTTCTCGCTGCGCTATCTCAACGCCTACCTGCCCTACGCGGGCGATCTGTACCACAGCGGCTTCAGCTTCTGGGCCGATCTGAGTGAGATGATCGTGCGCCACGGCGAGCTCGAGGACCGCCTCGTCGCCGCGCGCAGCGGCTTCGGCTTCGGCAACACCCGTTCGATCGAGATCGTCGACCACACCGTCAATCTCTGCGTGGACTTCAAGGACGGACACTATCTGGTGGACATCCTCTACCGCACGGAGACCGTCGGTCTGCAAGGTCCCGTGCAGGAGGACAACCGCGTCCGCCTGCTGCTCTGGGAGGAGAACGAGCGCCTCTTCGCCGAGGCCATGTACCACTACTGATTTCTACGAGAGGTTGAGCGCCATTCTGAAACGCAATCTGGCCATACTGGCGGCCTTTCTCGTTCTGGACACGCTCGTGTGTTATTTCCTCTTCCCCGGTTTCTTTCACGAGAAGGTCCCGCTCACGGAGGTGCTCGCCCCCTCCCCCACGCCCGCTGAAGCGCCGGTCACGCCGCCCCCCGAGAGCTGGACGCTGCGCACGGAGTCGGCGGAGGAGATCCTGGCGCTGGCCGCCATTCCCTCGCTGAAGCGGATCGACGCGCGCGGCAGCACGGAGTACGACGCGCTGCTCACGCTGCGCGAGCGGCTGCCGGACTGTGAGATCCTCTGGACCTATCCCTACGGCGGGAAGAGCTATCCGAGCGACACGACGACGCTCACGGCGACCACGCTCACCGGGCTGGAGGACGCGATCCGTTATCTGCCGGAGCTGGAGACCGTGGACCTGCGCGGCGTGGAGGCAGGAGTCGCGGATCTGGACCGGCTGGACGCCGTGCGGCCCGGGCTCTTTTTCGACTGGGAGTTCGACTTCGCCGGCGCGCGAATCCGTACCGACATCGCGGTCTTCTCGACACTGCGCAGCGGCTTCAACTACCGCTACACCGACGAGGACCTCTATCCCCTGCTCAAATACTGCCGGCGCCTGCGGGCGCTGGATCTGGGCTTCAACGCCGTCACGGACCTCACGCTGATCGGCGAGCTGCGCGAGCTCGAGGTGCTGATCCTGGCGGGCAACCCCATCACGGACGCGAGCCCCCTCGGCAATCTCGAAAAGCTGACGCATCTGGAGCTGCAGCGCTGCCCGAAGATCCGCAGCATGCACTTCCTCAAAAAGCTGAGCAGGATCCGGGAGCTCAACTGCTGTTACGACCAGGCCTGCATCAACCTCGACTTTCTTGAGAACATGCCGGACTTTTCCTTCGGGATGTTCAAGTTCACCGACGTGGACTCCGACGACTTCTACGCCTGGGTCGACCGCTTCCCCGACGCCACAATCATCATCTGGGGCAGCGAGGACGCCACCGACAGCGGCTGGCAGACGACGCCGCGCAATCACGCCATCCGCCACGCCTTTGCCGAGTGGCGGCACATCACGGCCTACCGGGGCGTCGGCGACGCGGACTACGATATGTACCGCTATGTGTATTGAAGCGCATAAAAGGAGCTGCCTCAACGGATACCGTTGAGGCAGTTCCTT
>JAFXTM010000052.1 GCA_017535865.1 Oscillospiraceae bacterium | reverse complement strand
GACCTTGGGGTTGCCGCCCACGAGGATGTTGAAGTTGCAGGGAAAAGCGTCCTGCAGGGTGGTGAGCTTGAAGAGCTTCTGCATGAGCTTCTCGGGATCCATGCCGCGCTTGAGGTCAATGGCGAGACGCAGCCCGCTCAGATCGGTCTCGTCGCGCATGTCGTTGATCTCGCGGATCTTTCCCGCCTTGATGAGCTCGGCGACCTTGTCGATGACAGCCTCGGAGGTCGTGGTATAGGGGATCTCGTAGATCTCGATGATGTTTTCCCTGGCGAGGTAGCGCCACCTCGCGCGGACCTTGAAGCTGCCGCGGCCGCTGCGGTAGATGGCCTCCATCTCGGCGCGGTCGAAGACGATCTCGCCTCCGGTCGGAAAGTCCGGCGCGGGCAGGGTGGAGAAGAGGTCGTGCTCCGGGTCCTTCAGCAGGGCGATGGCGGTCTCGCAGACCTCGTTGAGATTGAAGCCGCAGATCTGGCTCGCCATGCCGACTGCGATGCCTGTGTTGGCCGAGACGAGGACGTTCGGAAAGGCGGTGGGGAGGAGGTTCGGCTCCTTCATGCTGCCGTCGTAGTTGTCGACCATGTCGACCGTGTCCTTGTCGATGTCCCGGAAGATCTCCGCGCAGATCGGCGAGAGCCGGGCCTCGGTATAGCGCGAGGCGGCATAGCTCATGTCGCGCGAATAGACCTTGCCGAAGTTGCCCTTCGAATCCACAAAGGGCGTCAGCAGGGCCTGATAGCCCGCGGAGAGACGCACCATGGTCTCGTAGATGGCCGCGTCCCCGTGGGGGTTGAGGCGCATGGTCTGCCCGACGATGTTCGCGCTTTTGGTGCGCGCGCCCGAGAGCAGGCCCATCTTGAACATGGTGTAGAGGAGCTTGCGGTGGGAGGGCTTGAAGCCGTCGATCTCGGGAATGGCGCGCGAAACGATCACGCTCATCGCGTAGGGCATGTAGTTCTGCTCCAGCGTCTCGGTGATCGGCTGCTCGAGTACCGCGGCCCGCAGGCCGACGACATGCGGATTATCAAACTTTTTCTTTTCGGGAGCGTTTTTCTTCTTGACCATGTCGTCCTCACAAACTCCATATCCCGCGCTTTCGTGGGGGGCGCGAAAGCGCGTTCATTCCGTTGTTCGTCCTCCTCTCGGACCCGCTCTGCCGAACTCCGAGAGAAAAAAAGAAGTATTGCATTTATTTCTTCTTCGCTTTTTTCGGCTTGTCGCCGGTGTAAAGATTGCGCTTGCAGCGGGGGCAGACGCTCAGCACGAGCACGCCGCTGATGATGCGCTTGCCGCAGCTCGGACAGCGGCAGTCGCGCGCCGCGACGACGATGACCGAGACGATGAACACCGCGGAGAGCAGCACGCAGACCGCCTGCTGCATCGTCCCCTCGCGGAAGAGGAGAAGCCCGGCCGCGCCGGAGATCAGAGCGGCCACGAGCAGATAGCGCACGAGCTTCTGCCCGCGGGCGAAGTTGCTGGAAAAAGAAGGTTTCATCATGCCGCCCCCCTCAGGAGATGTCCGCCAGGTCGAGGTACTGCGCCCCGACGGCGGCGATGTGGTTCTTGCGCCCCTCCAGGTTGTCGCCCAGCAGCAGGTCGAAGACCTCCGCCATACGCGCGGCGTCCTCGGGCATGACCTTGATGAGCCGCCGCGTCTCCGGATTCATGGTGGTCATCCACATCATGTCCGGATCGTTCTCGCCGAGGCCCTTGCTTCGGCTGATCGTGACGCGCGAGCCTTTGAGCCGGTCCAGGATCTCCGCCTTTTCACGCTCGGAGTAGGCAAACCAGGTCTTGTCCCGGCTGCTGATCTCGTAGAGCGGGCTCTCCGCGATATACACGCAGCCCTCGCGCAGGAGCGTGGGCACGAGGCGGTAGAGCATCGTGAGGATCAGCGTCCGGATCTGGAAGCCGTCCACGTCCGCGTCGGTGCAGATGATGATCTTGCTCCAGCGGAGATTCGCCAGATCGAAATTGGAGAGGTCCTTGGTGTGCTTGTCCTTCACTTCGACGCCGCAGCCGAGCACCTTCAGCAGATCGGTGATGACGTCGCTCTTGAAGATGCGAACATAGTCGGCCTTGAGGCAGTTGAGGATCTTGCCGCGCACGGGCATGATGCCCTGAAACTCCGCGTCCCGCGAGAGCTTGCAGGCGCCGAGCGCCGAGTCGCCTTCGACGATGTAGATCTCGCGCTTTTCCGGGTCGCGGCTGCGGCAGTCGACGAACTTCTGGACGCGGTTTGCGATGTCGATCGAGCCGGAGAGCTTTTTCTTCATGCCCTGGCGGGCCTTCTCGGCGGTCTCGCGGCTGCGCTTGTTGATGAGCACCTGCTCGGCGATCCGGTCGGCCTCGGGCTTGTTCTCGATGAAATAGACCTCCAGCTGCGCCTTGAGAAATTCCGTCATGGCGCTCTGGATGAACTTGTTGTTGATCGCTTTTTTGGTCTGATTCTCGTAGGAGGTCTGCGTGGAGAAGCAGTTGGTCACAAGCACGAGACAGTCCTGTACGTCCTGGAACTTGATGGAGCTCTCGTTCTTCTGATACTTGCCGAGCTGCTTGATGTAGGCGTCGATCGCGGAGACGAAGGCGCTCTTTACGGCCCGGTCCGGCGCGCCGCCGTTTTCGAGCCAGGAGGAGTTGTGGTAGTACTCCAGCGCCGTGGCGCGGTTGGAGAAGCAGAAGGCCGCGGAGATCTTCACCTTGTATTCGTTTTTGTCCTCGCGGTCGCGCCCCTTTCGCTCGGTGGCGATGAAGTGCGGCGCGGTCAGCGGCCCCTCTCCGGCGAGCTCCGTCACGTAGTCGACGATGCCGTTCGGGTAGAGGTAATCGCGCGTCTCGAAGCGCCCGCCGCGCTGCAGACGCAGCCGGAAGGTCACGCCCGCGTTCACCACGGCCTGGCGGTGCAGGATGTCGTCGAAGTATTCCTCGGGGATCGCGATGTCCGTGAAGACCTCGAGATCCGGCTTCCAGCGGATCGTGGTGCCGGTCTTGCGGCGGTCCGTCGGCTCGATCGTGAGTTCCTGGCCTTTCTTGCCGATGACCTGGCCTTTTTTGAAGTGCAGCGTGTATTTGTTCCCGTCGCGCCAGACCGTCACATCCATGTACTCCGAGGCGTACTGGGTGGCGCAGGAGCCCAGACCGTTGAGTCCGAGGGAATACTCATAGTCGCCGCCGGCGTCGTTTTTGTACTTGCCGCCGGCGTAGAGCTCGCAGAAGACCAGCTCCCAGTTGAAGCGCTTTTCGGTGGGGTTCCAGTCGAGCGGGCAGCCCCGCCCGAAGTCCTCCACCTCGATGGAGCCGTCCTCATAATAGCTCAGGGTGATCAGATTGCCGTGCCCCTCGCGCGCCTCGTCGATGGCGTTGGAGAGGATCTCGAATACGGCGTGCTCGCAGCCGTCCAGCCCGTCGGAGCCGAAGATGACCCCCGGACGCTTGCGGACGCGGTCCGCGCCCTTGAGCTGGGATATGCTGTCGTTGCCGTACTGCTCGGTCGTTTTGCTCATTCTTTTCAAAACCTCAACTTTTTGTGTGCCATACCTACCCATTTTACTTTATATAGTATAACACGGCCCGACGGCGATTTCAAGCGCAGGCGCCTTTATTCCCTGCCGCCGTGTTTTTCCGCGCCGATGGCACAAAAGGGCTCCGGCGGGGAAAAGGCGTTTTGTGCAACTTGGCGGCTTGACACATGCAGCGCACTGATTTATAATTCACTATGATAAAGTGATAAAGCGAGGCGTAGTATGAGCAAGTGGCAGAATGAGGACACGCAGACGCTGTTCAAGGCGCTGCTGTCGTTGAAAACGGAAGAGGAGTACCGGCTGTTCCTGGAGGATGTGTGCACGGTCAAGGAGATCACCGATATGGCTCAGCGCCTGAAGGTGGCCCGGCTGCTGCGCGCCAAGACCAGCTATGCCGTCATCAACCGGGATACCGGCGTCTCCACGGCGACGATCAGCCGCGTCAGCCGCTGCCTGGACTACGGGCCGGGCGGTTACGATCTGGTGCTCGAGCGCCTTGCGGGGGAGGAGCGCAGCGATGGATGAGCGGCTCCTGAAACGCGAGGAGCGGGCGGTCTTCGCCCTGCGCGGGCTCTACCGGCTCTACGGCTATCTCCCCTTCAAAATGAGCAAATTCGAGGAGTACGAGCTCTATGCCCGGAATCTGGACTTTCTGCCGAGCGAGCGGGTCATCACCTTTACGGACGTGAACGGCCGTCTGATGGCGCTCAAGCCGGATGTGACCCTCTCGATCATCAAAAAGGGGGAGGATCTTCCCGGTGTGCGGCAGCGCCTGTGCTACGACGAGAGCGTCTACCGTCCCTCGGGCAGTACGGGGGCCTTCCGGGAAATCACGCAGACCGGCCTCGAGTGCATCGGCGATCTGGACGGCTACGACATCGGAGAGGTCGTGAGCCTCGCGCAGAGGAGCCTCGCGCTGGTGTCGGAGGACTATGTGCTGACGATCAACCATCTCGGCCTCCTCACGGCCCTGCTGGACGAGACGGGCGCGGCGGGGGCGCTGCGGCGTTCGCTGGCCGTCTGCACAGCGGGGAAGAATCTCCACGATCTGCGCCGCCTCGCGGCGGAAGCGGGGCTGGACAGCGCAGCGGTGGAGACCCTCTGCGGCTGCGCGGGCGTCTACGCGCCTCTCGAGACGGCGCTGGAGCGGCTCGCCCCTCTCTGCCGGAGCGCGGCCGCGCAGACGGCGCTCGGCGAGCTGCGGGAGCTCTGCGCCCTGCTGCCGGACGATCTGCGGCGGGATCGCCTTGTCTTTGATTTCTCGCTTGTAAGCGATATGCGCTATTATAACGGCGTGGTGTTTCGCGGCTACCTGCCCGGCGTCGCCGAGAGCGTGCTGACCGGCGGACAGTACGATCAGCTCATGCGCCGCATGGGCCGCCGCTCCCGCGGCATCGGCTTTGCGCTCTACCTCGACCGGCTCGAGGAGCTGGACCGTGAGGAGCAGGAGTGGGACGTGGACGTGCTCCTGCTCTGCGATGAGAAGACCCCGCCCGCCCGGGCGGCCGCCGCGGCGCGGCGGCGCACGGAGCAGGGCCTGCGCGTGAGCGTGCAGCATGCCGTTCCCGCGAAACTGCGCTTCCGGGAGATCCTGGATCTGAGAGGGGAGGAGCGGCCGTGATCAACATCGCGCTCCCGAAGGGGAGACTGGGCGAGAAGGTGCTCGCCCTCTTTGAACAGGCCGGCTTCGACTGCCCCGCCATCCACGATCCGGGCCGCCGCCTCGTGTTTGAGAGCGAGAGCGCCGGGGTGCGCTATTTCTGGGTCAAGCCTTCGGACGTCGCCATCTACGTCGAGCGCGGCGCGGCGGACCTGGGCGTCGCGGGGAAGGACATCCTGCTCGAGTACGAGCCGGACGTATACGAGCTGCTCGATCTCGGCCTCGGCCGCTGCCGTATGGCCGTCGCCGCGCCCCGCGGCTTTTACGACGACGAAGAGCGGACGCTGAAGGTCGCAACGAAATTCACGAACATCGCCCGCCGCTATTACGCCCGGCAGAGCCGGGATATCGACATCATCCACCTCAACGGCTCCATCGAACTCGCGCCGATCCTCGGCCTGAGCGACGTGATCGTGGACATCGTCGAGACCGGTGCGACGCTGCGGGAGAACGATCTCGCGGTGCTGGCCGAGGTGGTGCCGATCAGCGCGCGGCTGATCGCGAACAAGGCCGCCTACAGCTTCAAGCACGGGGCGATCGACATGATCTCGGAGAAACTGAAAGGTCTGGTGCAGCCATGATCCCCATCTATCGATACGGCGAAGTCCCGAACGAGCTGCTGCTGGCCCGGCGGGACACCGCCTTCAACGTGCAGGCCCCGGTCGCGGCCATCCTTGCGGATGTGCTCGCCCGCGGCGACGCGGCCCTGCGGGACTATACCGAGCGCTTCGACGGCGTGCGCCTCGAGCGCTTTGAGGTGAGCGCTGCGGAGTTCGACGAGGCGCTCGCCTCCGTCGAGCCAGCCTTCCTCGACGTGCTGCGCGAGGCGGCGGCAAACATCCGCGCCTACCACGAAAAGCAGAAGCGCGAGAGCGGCGTGCTCGTCGAGCGCGACGGCGTGATCCTGGGCATGCGCTACACGCCCATCGAGAAGGTGGGGCTCTATGTCCCGAACGGCACCGCGCCCTATCCCTCCACTGTGCTGATGGACGCGATCCCCGCCAAGATCGCGGGCTGTCCGGAGCTGGTCATGGTGACGCCGCCCTCACGGGACGGGAAGGTGGATCCCGGTATCCTCGCCGCGGCCCGCGTCGCCGGGATCGACCGCGTGTTCAAGGTCGGCGGCGCGCAGGCGATCGCGGCTCTGGCCTACGGGACCGAGAGCATCCCCGCGGTCTATAAGATCGTCGGCCCCGGCAACGCCTATGTGGCGGAGGCCAAAAGCAGGTCTTCGGCCGCGTGGCCATCGATGTGGTGGCCGGACCGAGCGAGGTGCTGCTCGTCGCGGACGAGAGCGCGGACGCCCGCGTGCTCGCGGCGGACATGCTGGCCCAGGCTGAGCACGACAGGAATTCCGCCGCGCTGCTCGTCACGGACTGCCCTGCGTTGGCCGAGGCCGTACAGGCGGAGATCGAGCGTCAGCTTGCGCTTCTTCCGCGGCGGGAGATCGCCGGCGCCTCCATCGAACGGCACGGAAAGATCATCCTCGCTGACAGCATCGCGCAGGCCGTCGAGATCGGCAACGAGATCGCGCCGGAGCACTTCGGCCTCTGTGTGTGCGAGCCCTTCGCCTGGCTTGACAAAGTGCGCAGCGCAGGCTCCATCTTCCTCGGCCACAACGCCCCCGAAGCCCTCGGGGACTATTTGGCCGGACCGAACCACACCCTGCCGACCGGCGGTATCGCGAAGTTCGCCTCGCCCCTCGGCGTGGACGACTTCATGAAGAAGTCCCAGTACAGCTATTACAGCCGCGAGGCGCTCGAGGCGGTCAGCAAAAAGATCGCGCTCTTCGCCCGCAGGGAGGGCCTGGAGGGCCATGCCCGCAGCGCTCGCGTCCGCTTTGACGAGACGCTTTGAGGAGGAAGACCATGAGCCGCTTTTTCACCGAACGCTATGCCTCGCTCGTCCCCTATATCCCGGGCGAGCAGCCGCAGGACATGCAGTATGTGAAGCTCAACACCAACGAGTCGCCCTTCCCTCCCTCGCCGGGCGTCGTCGAGGCCGCGGCGAGGGAGGCAGGAAACTGCCGTCTCTACTCCGACCCCGAAAGCCGCCTGGTCAGCGAGGCCTTCGCGGCAAGCCTCGGTTTGAAGCGAGAGCAGGTGCTCGCCTGCAACGGTTCGGACGAGACGCTGAACTTCGCGTTCATGGCCTTCGGCCGGGAGCTGGCTTTCCCGGATATCAGCTACGGCTTCTACCCTGTCTTTGCGGAGCTCAACCACATCCCCTATACCGAGATCCCGCTGCGGAAGGACCTGAGTCTCGCCCCGGAAGACTATTATGGTTTACATAAGATGATCGTGCTGGCGAATCCCAACGCACCGACCGGGATGGCGCTGAAGCGGGACGAGATCGAGGCGATCGTGAAAGCGAACCCGGACGAGGTCGTGCTGATCGACGAGGCCTATGTGGATTTCGGCGCCGAGAGCGCGGTGGGGCTCATCGAAAAGTATGACAACCTCCTGATCGCGCAGACCTTCTCCAAGTTCCGCTCGCTTGCCGGTGCGCGGCTGGGCTTTGCGATCGGCGACGCCGCGCTGATCCGGGATCTCAACACCATCAAGTATGCCACCAACCCCTACAACGTCAACCGCATGACCTCCGCCGCGGGGATCGCCGCGCTGGAGGAGGACGCGTATTACCGCGCCAATGCCCGGACCATCCAGGCCAACCGCCGCTTTACGACGGACGCGCTGCGCGCGCTCGGCTTCGAAGTGCCCGAGTCGAGCTCAAACTTCGTCTTCGCGCGCCGGCCGGGGCTTTCGGGAGAGACGCTCTACCGGGAACTCAAAAAGCGCGGGGTGCTGGTGCGGCACTTCTCCAAGCCCCGCATCGACGACTATGTGCGCGTGACCATCGGCACGCGTGAACAGATGGACATCTTCCTCCGTGAGACGGAGACTGTGATAAAGGAGGTGCTCGTATGAGACAGGCGGAGATCCGGCGGGAGACCGCCGAGACAAAGATCGCGCTCTCCCTGGACCTGGACGGACAGGGCGGGGGCGAGATCCGCTCCGGTGTTGGTTTTCTCGACCACATGCTGACGCTGTTCGCGCGGCACGGCGGCTTTGAGCTGAGCGTGTGCTGCGAGGGCGATACCTGGGTGGACGACCACCACAGCGTTGAGGACATCGGCATCTGTCTCGGCCAGGCCTTCCGTGAGGCCCTGGGCGACAAAAAGGGCATCCGCCGCTATGGCCAGCGCATCCTGCCCATGGACGAGGCGCTGATCCTTGCCTCCGTGGACATCTCCGGCCGCGGCGCCTGTTATTATGTGCTGGAGATCCCGTGTCAGAAGGCCGGCAGCTTCGACACCGAGCTCGTGGAGGAGTTCTTCATCGCCTTCGCGCGCGAGGCGGGCGTGACGCTGCACCTGCGCCAGATGGCCGGGAAGAACACTCACCACATCATCGAGGGCGCTTTCAAGGCGGCGGCGCGCGCGCTGCGCGAGGCCGTGAGCTTCGATGAGCGTGAGGCAGACCGCATCCCCTCGACGAAGGGTGTAATCGGATGATCGCGGTCGTGGACTACGGCGTGGGGAACCTCTTTTCCCTGCGCTCCTCGCTCCGCTGCATCGGGGCGGAGAGCTGCGTGAGCGCCGACCCCGCGGTCCTGCGCGCTGCGGACAGGCTGATCCTGCCGGGCGTGGGCGCTTTCGGCGATGCGGCTGACAAGCTGCGGCAGAGCGGGCTCGACCGCGTCGTGCTCGGGGAGGCCGCGGCGGGCAAGCCCGTGCTCGGCATCTGCCTCGGGATGCAGCTCCTGTTTGAAAAAAGCTTTGAATACGGCGAGCACGCGGGTCTCGGCCTGCTGCACGGCCGGGTCGTCGGCATGGAGGGGCGCATCCCCGCGGAGCTGAAGATCCCGCACATCGGCTGGAACGCCCTGCATATTTGCCGCCCCTCGCCGCTGCTGCGCGACGTGAGGGAGGGAGAATGCGTCTACTTCGTCCACTCCTTCTACGCCGAGGACTGCGAGGACAGCCTGATCGCCACGGCCGAGTACGGCCGGGAGCTCACCGCCGTGGTCCGGCGGGAAAACGTTATGGGCTGCCAGTTCCACCCGGAAAAGAGCGGGGACGTGGGTCTGCGCATCCTGCGGGCCTTTTGTGAGGAGACGCTATGAACATTTTTCCGGCCATCGACCTGGTGGATAAAAAGGCCGTCAGGCTCTATAAGGGCGACTATACGCAGATGACCGTATACAGCAAGGATCCCGTCGCCGTGGCGAAGACCATGGAGGCTGAGGGCGCGCGCTTTCTGCACCTCGTGGATCTCGAGGGAGCGCGCGACGGCGGCACGCCGAACATCGAGGTGGTCAGACGGATAGCCGCGGAGACGGCGCTCTTTACCGAGATCGGCGGCGGCGTGCGCGACCGGGAGACCATCGAGCGCTATCTGGACGCCGGGGTGGACCGGGTCATCCTCGGTACCGCCGCCGTGCGGGACGAGGCGCTGCTGCAAAAGGCGCTCGCGGCCTGGGGCGAGAAGATCGCCGTCGGCGCAGACCTGCGGGACGGGGTGATAGCGGTCAGGGGCTGGCTCGAAAAGACGGACTGGACGCTTGAAGCATTCGTCGAGCACATGCAGGCGCTCGGCGTGGGGACCCTGATCATCACCGATATCTCCCGCGACGGGGCCATGCACGGTACGAACCGCGCGCTGTACCGGGACGTGAGCCGGAAATACTCGGTTAACATAACAGCGTCCGGCGGAGTCAGCAGTCTGGAGGATATCCGCGCCCTGCGGGACATGGGGCTCTACGGGGCTATCGTGGGCAAGGCGTATTACACCGGAGCGATCCGGCTGAGAGAGGCATTGGAGGCGGCGCGATGATCACCAAACGCATCATCCCCTGCCTGGACGTGAAGGACGGCCGGGTCGTCAAGGGGGTCAATTTCGAGGGACTCAGCGACGTCTCCTCGCCCGTGGGGCTCGGGCGCTATTACTCCGACAACGGCGCGGACGAGCTCGTGTTCTACGACATCACCGCCTCCGCCGAGGGGCGCGCCCTTTTCACGGATATCCTGCGGCAGGTGGCAGAGACCGTCTTCATCCCGCTGACCGTGGGCGGCGGCATCAACAGCATCGAGGACTTCGACCGCGTGCTCAAGTGCGGCGCGGACAAGGTCAGCGTGAACTCCGGCGCGATACGCAACCCGGACCTGGTCGGGGAGGCTGCACGGAAATACGGCGACCAGTGCGTCGTGCTCTCGGCGGACGTCAAGCGCGTGGACGGGGAATTTCGCGTCTTCGCCAAGGGCGGGCGCGTTGACACCGGCATGGAGGCGATCTCCTGGATCAAGCGCTGCGTCGCGAACGGCGCGGGCGAGGTCGTGGTCAACTCCATCGACACCGACGGCGTGAAGCGCGGCTTCGATCTGGAGATGCTCGCCGCCGTGCTCGAGGCCGTGAACGTGCCGGTTATCGCCTCCGGCGGGGCCGGCGGTATTCGGGATTTCGTGGAGCTTTTCCAAAAGCTCCCGACGATCGACGCGGGGCTCGCCGCCTCGATCTTCCACTTCGGGGAGGTCACGATCCCGGAGCTGAAACGTGAGTTAAGTTTACATAACATTTTAGTGAGGCAGACGCTATGATCGACATCGAGGAACTGAAATTTGACGAGAAGGGCCTGATCCCCGCGATCGTGGTCGATGCTGTCAGCAAGAAGGTGCTGACCCTGGCCTACATGAACCGGGAGAGCCTGCGTCTCTCGCTCGAAAAGGAGCTGACCTGCTTCTGGAGCCGCTCGCGCCAGAAGCTCTGGCTGAAGGGCGAGACCAGCGGGAACTGGCAGCACATCGTCTCCGTCACGGCCGACTGCGACAAGGACGCGCTGCTCGTGCTGGTGGAGAAGGACGGCCCGGCCTGTCACCTGGGCAGCGACTCCTGCTTCTCCAACCCCGTCTTTCAGAGCGCGCAGCGGAGCGAGTTCAGTCTGCGCGGGCTCTTCGAACTGCTGGTCGACCGGAAGGAGACCCGGCCCGCGGGCTCTTACACGAGCTACCTCTTCGACAAGGGGCTCGACAAGATCCTCAAGAAAGTGGGGGAGGAGAGCACCGAGGTTATCATCGCGGCCAAGGCCGAGGATCGGCGCGAGACGGTCTATGAGATCGCGGACCTCTGCTACCACGTGCTCGTGCTGATGGCCGAGCAGGGGATCACGCCGGAGGAGATCCAGGCGGAGCTTGCCTCCCGCCATGTGATCGATCACAAGATCAAGCAGGAAAAAATGACATGACACAGATCAGCAACTATCATACGCATACCGTTTTCTGTGACGGAAAGGACGAACCGGAGGAGATCGTGAGAGAGGCGATCCGCCTCGGCTGTCCGGAGCTCGGCTTCTCCGGCCACTCCCACATCCCCTTTGACGACTGCTGCATGACGGCAGCGGGGACGGAGGCCTACAAGGCGGAGATCCGCCGTCTGCGGGAGCGATACGCCGGCGAGATCCGGATCTGGCTCGGCGTCGAGCAGGACGTTTTCGGCGACCTGCCCACGGACGACTACGAGTACGTGATCGGCTCGGTACACTATGTGTACAAGGACGGGCGCTATCTGTCGGTGGACGAGAGCCGCGAGTCATTCATCGATCATGTCGAACGCTTCTACGGCGGAGACTACCTTGCCTTTGCGGAGGACTATTACACGCTGGTCGCGCAGGTTTACGAGAAAACGCGCTGCCGCATCGTCGGGCACTTTGATCTCGTTACAAAGTACAACGAAGACGACTGCCTTTTCGACACGACGCAGCCCCGCTACCGTCGGGCGGCGTGCGCGGCGCTGGACGCGCTGGCGGACAAGCCCGTGCTCTTTGAGATCAACACCGGGGCCATCTCCCGCGGCTGCCGCCGCACGCCCTATCCCGCGCCGTGGATCCTGGAGGAGCTGAGCGCGCGCGGCGCGGGCCTGATCCTCTCCTCCGACTGCCACCGGAAGGAGGACCTCCTCTGCGCGCTGGAGCCCTGGCGGGAGCATCCGCTCGTACATCCGACGCTGTTTTGAGAAAAAGGCAAGGGCCTTTGGTAAAATCTACAAAAAGCCCTTGCATTTTTTTGTACACTGTGCTAAAGTAAAAAACGAAAAAAGTGCATATCCGTGGAAGCTCTCGGAATCGGCAGCGAGACCGGGGGCGGAGGAACTCTGGAGAATCCCGTGAAAACGGGTGCCGAAGGTGCAAGGCCGCAGGGCCGAATCTCTCAGGCAAAAGGACAGGGCGAGCGATCCCGCCGGATTCGCGTGGGCGAAGGGCGGGGAAACTGTTTTTCAGAGTTGTTCCTCGTGGACAGCTCTTTTGTTTTCTACCCGCACGACATACTCTCAGGAAAAGAAAGGAACAGATGATCATGGAAAGCTTTATTGCCAAAGTGGAAGCCGTCAACGGCGCTGTCAACAGCTTCGCGTGGGGCCCCCTGATGCTCCTGCTTCTGGTCGGCACCGGCGTCTATCTCACCTGCCGCGTCCACTGGCTGCAGGTCACGCATTTCGGCCGGATCCTCAAAAATACGGTCGGTACGCTCTTCCGGAAGAAGAGCGCCAAAGACCACGGCGCGAACATCTCCCCCTTTGAGGCGGTCACGACCGCGCTGGCCGGCACGGTCGGCACCGGCAATATCGCCGGCGTCACGGGCGCGATCTTTACGGGCGGTGCAGGCGCCGTCTTCTGGATGTGGGTCGCGGCCTTCTTCGGTATGGTCACCAAGTACGCCGAGATCGTCCTCGCTATGAAATACCGCGTCAAGGATGAAAACGGCGTGTATCACGGCGGCCCCATGTACTATATCGAAAACGGCATCGGCAAGAGCTGGAAATGGCTTGCCGTCATCTTCTGCCTGCTTGGCGGTCTCGCCACCTTCGGCATCGGCAACATCGCCCAGAGCAGCGAGATCTCCGGCGCGCTGAGCGACCTGTTTCATATTTCGCCCCTGGCCTCCGGCATCCTGATCGCCGTGGTCGTGGCCCTCGTCACGCTCGGCGGCATCAAGCGCATCGGCAAGGTCACCTCGCTCCTGGTGCCCTTCATGTCCGTGTTCTATATTCTCGCCGGCCTGGTCGTCATCATCATGCGCATCGGTCAGATCCCCGCCGTGTTCGGCCAGATCTTTGCGGGCGCTTTCTCCTTCAAGAGCGTCGGTGGCGGTCTCTTCGGCTACACCATCATGATGGCCATGAAGCAGGGCTTTGCCCGCGGCGTCTTCTCCAACGAGGCCGGCCTCGGCTCCGCGCCGATCGCGCACGCCGCCTCCTCGATCGAGGAGCCCTGCGAGCAGGCGATCTGGGGTGTGTTCGAGGTCTTCATCGACACCATCGTGATCTGCTCCATCACCGCTTTCGCGGTGCTGCTCTCCGGTATCGTCAGCGCAGAGGGCGGGCTCTCCGCCTTCGCCTCGAAAGGCGCGGCGGCCGCGGCGGCGTTCAACACGATCCTGCCCGGCACGCTCGGCGGCAAGATCATCGAGCTGAGCCTCCTGTTCTTCGCGCTCTCCACGATCCTCTCCTGGGCCTACTACGGCGAGAACTGCTGGGGGTATCTGACGAAGAACAACAAGGTCGTCATCCTGGTCTACAAGATCGCTTTCGCGCTGGTCTGCATCGTGGGCGCGGTCGGCTCCGGCACGCTGATGTGGGACATCGCGGACACGCTCAACGGCCTCATGGCGATCCCGAACCTGATCGCCCTGCTGGTGCTCTCCGGCGTGGTCGCCAAACTCACGAAGGACTATTTCTCCAAGCACATGCTGAAAAAGTAAAAGCAGGACAAAAACGAAAAGGAAGCCGCGTCCCATCGGGACGCGGCTTCTTCATACCTTTTGCTTTTCAGAGCTTCACGATAAACACGATTTCGTCGCCCTCATAATGGGCCTCGATCTCGCCCTTGTGCTGGCGGACGATGGCCAGGGCGGCGGAGAGGCCGATGCCGAAGCCGCCCTTCTGACTGCGTGAGCTGTCGGAGCGATAGAAGCGGTCAAACAGCCGCGTGATGTCGGGCCGCTCCTCTCCGACGCTGTTGGAGACACGGAGGACCGCCCGATCCTCCTGCCGGAGCCGGAGCAGAATGCTCCCGCCCTCGGAGCAGTACTTCACGGCGTTGTCGAGCAGGGTGGAGAGAAGCTGCTGGAGCATTGGGCGGCTCAAGCTTACCGTGACGCCCTCGGCGATCTCGGCCGTGAGCGTCACGCCGCGCAGCTCGGCGGGGGCGTGGAACATCTCCGCGCTCTCCCGGCAGAGCTCCGAGAGGGAGAGGGGAGCGGCGTCGGGCAGCGCGGCGCTCTCGTCGACGCGCGCGAGGGTGAGCAGGTTCTGCATGAGCGTGCTCAGGCGGGTGGCCTGGCCGCGGATATTGCGGCTGTATTTGCTCTCGCCGCCGCGCAGCTCCATCGCGTCGAGGTTGGCGAGGATGATGGACAGCGGCGTCTTGAGCTCGTGCCCGGCGTCCGTCACGAACTGCCGCTGCCGCTCGATGTTCTCTGCGATCGGCCGGATGGCACGGCGGGAGAGAGCCGTGACCAGCGCGAGCATGACGATCCAGGCGAGCAGCCCGAGCAGCGCCGAGAGCGCCGCCACGCGCAGCAGCTCGAAGCGCCGGATGCCCACGTCCAGAAAGACCACGGTCCTGCAATCCTGTGCCGGCTCGACGATCTTGTACTTGCAGTCGCCGAGCCGCCCCTTGCTCTGCCCGCTCGCGAGGGCTTCCCGGGCGAGAGAGACGGCCTCCTCCTCCGTGATCGAGGCGATGCGCTGCAGATCGACGCTCTCCAGCTCCCCGGCAGCGTCGAAGCGCACCGAGAAGCTCAGCGCCGTCATGCGGTCGTCCTCATCCGGCACGCGCAGGAAAAGCCCCTGGCGTTCCTGCCCGATCAGTTCGCGCCGCGGATCGTTCTCACCCTCCGGCCTCTCGGGCGGCGCCGGGCCGAAGTCCTCCTGCGCGGCGACCAGCTCCAGAAGCTGATCGCTCTCGCGCGAGGAGCTGAGCGCGTTGGCGACGTTGATCGCGCCGAGCAGCACCAGAAGCAGCACGGTCACGGCGATCATGGCCGTGACGATAAACTTTTTCTGCAGCGTCCGGATCATTTTCCCGCCTCCAGCGTATAGCCCACGCCGCGCCGCACCTTGATCTCCACAGTGGAACCCAGAGCGGTGAGACGCTTGCGCAGATAGGAGAGATAGACCCAGACGATGCCGACGTCCGCCTCGGTCTCGTAGCCCCATACCTTCACCAGCAGATCCTCTGTGGAGAGACAGATCCCCCGGTTGAGCATCAGCACTTCCATCAGCTGATATTCGAGCTTTGGCAGCACCACGGAACGGTTCCCGCAGCGCAGCAGCGCGTTTTGCTGGTCCAGTTCCAGATCGCCGCAGACGAGCGTGTTCGGCGTGAACTCCTCCCGACGGCGCAGCATCGCACGCACGCGGGCGAGCAGCTCGCCCATGGCGAAGGGTTTGGGCAGATAATCGTCCGCCCCGGAGTCGAGCCCCTCGATCCGGTCCTCCACCTCGCTCTTCGCAGTCAGAAGCAGCACCGGCGTCCGACAGCCCTCCTGCCGCAGACGGCGCAGCACCTCGAGCCCGCTGAGCTTCGGCATCATCACATCCAGGATGATCCCGTCGTATGGTTCGCTGAGGGCGTAGTCGAGCGCATCGCGCCCGTTGTCGACGGCGTCGACGCTGTAATTGTGATAACGGAGGATATCGGTCACGGCCTCGGCCATGGCCGGCTCGTCCTCGGCATAGAGCAGTTTCATGCGCTTTTCCTTTCGTAGAAAAAGGAATGCCGGACGGCATTCCTTTTCAGGGGATATTCACTCTTTCGGATTGTTCTCCAGATAATCCCGGATCACGTCCATGACCTCGTCGGCGTCCAGACCGTGCACGGCGCAGGCCTCTTCCAGAGACTCCCCGATGGAGGAGGGGCAGCCGACACAGTGCATACCGCACTGCATCAGGATGTAGGCGATCCCCATATCGTATTCGAGCATTTCGCCCATCGTGGTTTGCTTGGTCAGCTTCATGGATCGGGCTCCTTTCCAGTAGTCGTCGGTATTCTACACCATCTCGTCCGATTATGCAAGAGCAAGCTGGCGGCGGTCTGTTTGCAAAAAATAGAAATATTTGGTAGTTTATCCAAGAACCGCACAGGGAATTTG
The DNA here is from genome assembly GCA_017535865.1 of Oscillospiraceae bacterium. GTDB lineage: Bacteria > Bacillota > Clostridia > Oscillospirales > Oscillospiraceae > Limivicinus. Next base: position 3,595 of record JAFXTM010000052.1, on the reverse strand, counting down.
GTAAAGATTGTCCTATTGTAAAGCGCGGAAATGCGTGATAAAATAAAAATAATATATATACAATATATTTGGCAAAATTTAATTTTACAAAAATACTAAAAAAAGATTATCGCAAAAAGACTGAATGGGTAGTCTTTCGCGCCATGCAGTTCAGATACTGAAGTAGTCGTTGTTGTTCCGCCTGTGTCCTTCCCCAAAAGGAGAAATGAAAATGTATCTGACGAAAAACGAGATCGAGATCATGGACGTGCTTTGGAGGGAGGGGCGTCCTTTGACGCGGGGAGAGATCCTGTCCCTGTCGGAGGACAAGAACTGGATGGACAGCTCGGTGCACATCCTTCTCAACAGCATGCTGAAGAAGGGGGCGATCCGGGAAGCCGGCTATGTCAAATGCGGGAAAACCTCCGGGCGCGTGTATGAAGCGGCGCTAAGCTGCGAGGAGTATCACGTCAGCACCTTCGATTCCACTCGCATGCGGCCGGATATCGTCAAGCTGATGGAGGCCTGCCTCTCGCATTTTGAGGTGAAGGAAGAAGAGCGGGAGGCGCTCCGCAAACTTTTGGACAGATAGAAAACAAGTGTTTATACAGGAAAGGACGTGGAGCATAATCCACGTCCTTTTTTACAATTTGCATCAAAAAAAGCCTCTGAATTTATTTCGAAATGTACATCTTGCATGTTTTTCCGCCTTGTGATAAAATACTGACGATAAAGTCGGGGACTATGTCCAAAGCCCGATCGGAGGGGGGAAACTTATGGAAAAAAAGGCCAAGATCATCACAGTCGCAGGCAAGGGCGGCGTCGGCAAGACGTCGATCTGCGCGTGCATCGTCCGCCTTCTTGTCGAGCGATTCCCGGACAAGAAGATCCTGGCGATCGACGCCGATCCCGCGGTCGGCCTGTCCGTTGCTCTTGGCGTGGATGTCAAGCTGACGCTGGACGATATTCGGCAGAGTATCGTGGACAGTGTGGAGAACGGGGAGACCCGGGAGGCGCTGGAGCTGTTGAGCGAGGCGCGCTTCCGCATTTTCGACGCGCTGGTCGAGCTGCCCGGCTTCGCCTTTCTGGCTATCGGCCGGCCGGAGAGCTCCGGCTGTTACTGCAAGGTGAACTCCTATTTGAAAGAGGTCATCGGCATTCTCTCCAACAGCTTTGATTACGTTGTCATCGACGGCGAGGCCGGGATCGAACAGATCCAGCGCCGCGTCATGGAAAAGGTCACCCATCTGCTGCTGATTACCGATCAGAGCAAGAAGGGCGGCCAGGTCATCGCGACCATCAAGCAGGTGGCGGACGAACTGATCTCCTATGAAAAGGTTGGCGCCATCATCAACCGCGTCACGAATCCGGAGCTGGTCGAGCTGATGCAGTCTCCGGTGCCGGTGCTCGCGGCCATCCCCGCGGACAGCGCTTTTGCCGCCAACGACATCCGGGGCAGAAGCGTCCTGGAACTGCCCGCGGATTCCGTCATGCTCACAGGGGTGAGGGAAGCACTCCATGCAATAGAAATTCTTTAAAAGAGGTGTGTAACATTTGAAAGATCTTAAGCATCTGATCTACTTTGAGAGTCTGCTTGAGAACGCCAACAACGAGCTGATCCAGCAAGCGCAGGCCAACGGCCAGATCTGCCTGGGTTACACCTGCTTCCACATTCCGGAAGTCCTGCTCAATGTGGACAACTGCTTTTCGACCAGACTGCGCGCCCCCAATACCGGCTCCATCGACATCGCCACCTATTACATGTCCAACTACACCTGCGAGTATGCGCGCGCCCTGCTGGAGCGCGCCATCGAGGGCGGTTATCAGTACCTCGACGCGCTGATCGGTGTGGACGCCTGCTCCATGATGAACCGCTCGATGGAGCACTTTGAGATCCTGAACGTGAACGACAAGCCCAATTTCTTCGTCACGCACACGGATATGCCCTTCAAGATCACCGACTACACGGTCGAGGGCTATCGCCGCCAGATGCGGGTCCGCGTGCTGGACCGCCTGACGGAGGTGTTCGGGGTCGACACCTCCGACGACGCGCTGCGCAAGGCCGTCGCGGAGCACAACGAGATGTGCGGCATCATCACCGAGATCGGGGAGATGCGCAAGGCGGAAAACCCGATCATCACCGGCTATGAGTTCCACGTCATCAACCTGGTCAGCTATGTCTGCCCCACCGCGCTCATCCTTCCCTATCTGCGCGAGACGCTGGAAGAACTCAAGACCCGCGAGCCCGACGCCAAGTCTCCCTTCCGCGCCCGCGTCGCCATCGTCGGCAGCGAGATCGACGACCCGAATCTCACCAAGCTCATCGAGGGCTGCGGCGCGCTGGTGGTTTCCGACCGCTTCTGCTTCGGCTCCAAGCCCGGCCGTGAGGTCATCGAGCTCAACGACCAGGAGGATGTCCTGACGCAGATCTGCCGCCACTATATGGAGGTCTCCGAGTGCGCCCGCTACATCTCCGACGAGAAGGTGCTGCAGCGCCGCGAGACGTCCGACCGCCTGGCGAAGGAGTTCGGCGCCGAGGGTATCATCTATGAACAGATGAAGTACTGTGATTACTGGGGCTTTGAGCGCGCGCTCGTCAGCCACATCATGCATGACGAGTACGGCTGGCCCGTGCTCTCGATCGACCGTCTGTACAACAACGGCAACTCCGGTCAGCTCCGGACCCGCGTGCAGGCCTTCGTCGAGTCTCTGGAGATCAAACGCATCCACAAAAAGGAGGGGAGACAGTAATGGCGAAAGTTCAATTTCCCAACCCGAAATTCTGGAAAGCGAAAGACAATATCGAATGGAAAAAGCAGGGCGAGAACCTGAAGGAAGTCATGGGCATCTTCGGCGAGATGCTGAAGGAGACCGACTGGCAGAAATTCGGCCGTGATACCGTCGCAAGCATCAAGGCTGACGGCGAGCGCATCAAGGGCGAGTATCAGGACTTCATGGCCCTGTCAAAGGACGAGAAGATCGACCGCATCGTAAACGGCGAGCGCAGCCTCGGCCGCCTCTACCGCAAGGGCGCTATGGCCACGGTCCGCCGCGAGTGGCGCGGCGTAAAGGACACCGCCTATGACTTCTGGGAGTGGGCCCGCATGTGGGGCATGCTGCTCATGACCTTCTCCAAGGACCTGATCCCCGCCATGAACAGCGCGCTGTGGTATCGCTGGATGATCTCCTATTTCTGCTGCCACGGCTTCATGGACAAGAACATCCTCGGCCTGCGCGGCTCCAATCTGCGCATGAGCCACGAAGTCACCTACCAGATCTTCCGCTACGTCGCGGAGAACCTGGTGTTCCTCTCCAAGGCGGACCGGAAGAACGGCAACAGCGATGAGCTCAACAAGATGCTCTTCACCTTCGACGAGATGACCATGGGCCAGATCGCCGCCGGTTTCCCCGACCTGCTCAGCATCCCGCATCAGCTGCTGCCGATGTTCCTGGTGTCCGAGATCGACCAGCTCGTCTGCATCCCCTACATCGATGCCGTCGAGAGCTACGGCCTGCCTTCCGATACCTGCCCGGTGCCTTCCTCCGAGTGCGGCGCTCTGGTCATCAACGCGCTGCCCGATATGGGCTCGCTCTTCATCTCCAGCTCCATGCCCTG
>JAFXTM010000051.1 GCA_017535865.1 Oscillospiraceae bacterium | reverse complement strand
TCCTTCTCCTCATCCAGCTCGACCTCCAGGCCGCCCAGCTCGACGAAGAACTTGTCGCCCTTGCGCTTGAGCTCGGCGTCGAAGAAGTTCATGACGGGCATGCCGATGAAGCCGGCGACGAAGAGGTTGGCGGGATGGTTGAAGACTTCCTGAGGCGTGCCGATCTGCTGGATGTAGCCGTCGCGCATGATGACGATGCGGTCGCCCAGGGTCATGGCCTCGGTCTGGTCGTGCGTAACATAGATGAAGGTGGTGTTGATGCGCTTGCGCAGCTTGATGATCTCCGCGCGCATCTCGTTGCGCAGCTTGGCGTCCAGGTTGGACAGAGGCTCGTCCATCAGCATGACCTTCGGGTCACGCACGATGGCGCGGCCGATGGCAACACGCTGACGCTGACCGCCGGACAGCGCCTTGGGCTTACGGTCGAGATACTGGGTGATGTCCAGGATCTCCGCAGCCTCGCGGACCTTCTTGTCGATGACGTCCTTGCTCTCCTTGCGCAGCTTCAGGGAGAAGGCCATGTTGTCGTACACGCTCATGTGGGGATACAGCGCGTAGTTCTGGAAAACCATCGCGATATCGCGATCCTTGGGAGCCACATCGTTCATGAGCTTGCCGTCGATGATCAGCTCGCCGCCGGAAATCTCCTCAAGGCCGGCGACCATACGCAGGGTCGTGGACTTGCCGCAGCCGGAGGGACCGACCAGAACGATGAATTCCTTGTCGGCGATATCCAGGCTGAACTCCTGGACGGCGACGACGCCTTCGGCGGTGATCTGAAGATTGACTTTCTTCTTCTCGGGCTCATCCGCCTTTTTCTTTTTCTTCTTCTGCTCGCCGCTTACGAAGGGGTAGACTTTCTTGATGTTTTTCAGCTGAACAGTTGCCATATTTCTTGACTCCGCGTATCCCGCCTCCGCGTGAATACGCTCACAGGAGCTTTCGCTTGCCTGCATGTACGACAGGTCTCCACACTGCCGCGGCCCGAGCCGGGGCTTTTTTCCTCCTTTTTTCATGTTCCCTCGGCCAGAAAGTGGAGTGGCGGAGGGCCATGGAAATTACATCAGTTATTTGCCAGGATCGTTTCGACCTGCTCCCGCTCCGGCATGGACCGGATCGCTCCTTTTTTGGTGGTAACGAGATAGGCCGCCGCGTTGGCAAAGCGCAGCATTTCGGTGAGCTGCCTTTCGTTCAGTTTTTCGATCCCGTGTTCCAGAACATAATTGATTACACAGGCGCAGAAGGTGTCCCCGGCGCCGGTAGTCTCGATCGTTCCGCCGAGACGGAAGCCGGGCACAAAAACCCTCGTATTTCCGTAGTAGCTGTAACTGCCCTCCGCGCCGGCTGTCACGTTCAGGACTTTTATGTTGGGATAGTTCTGCCGCAGCCCGGCGGCGCCCCGGTCGAAGCTCTTCTCGCCGGTCATGAATTCCAGCTCGTTATCTGCGATCTTCAGGATATCGCAGCGGCTCAGGCCCCAGGCGATCTGCTCCCGGGCCTCCTCGAGATCAAACCAGAGAGGCGGACGAAGATTGGGGTCGAAGGAGATCAGCGCGCCGGCATTCTTTGCGACCGTGACAGCTTTGCGGGTGGCGAAGCGGACATCCGGATGCGTCATCGAGAGCGTCCCGAAGTGGAAGAGCCTGGTGTTCTCGAGCGCATGGAGCGGCAGCTCATCAGCGCGGAGCATCATGTCCGCCCCGGGGTCGCGATAGAAGGAGAAGTCCCGGTCTCCGTTGGGAAAGGTCTTGACAAAGGCAAGCGTCGTATGTACCTCGTTGTCCACACGCAGATAGTCCATGCAGATCCCGGCGCTCTCCGCGGCGCTGCGGAGCTGGCGGCCGAACATATCCCTTCCAACCTTGCCGACGAAAGCGGTTTTCTTTCCCAGCTTCTGCAGCATAGCCAGCACGTTGCAGGGCGCGCCGCCGGGATTGGCCTCCAGCAAGGGATTGCCCTGCCCGGACAGGCCGTTTTCCGTAAAATCGACGAGCAGCTCGCCGAGCGCGATCACATCAAAACTCTTGTTCATAACCCTTACTCCATCAGGAGATCATACTTCTCCACATCCACCAGCACGCTGCCGTCGGAGGAGAAACTGATGGCGTCCGCCGAGAGCGGGGTATACAGCACGAAAGACGCGGCCTGCTCGCCATCGTTGACAAAGAGCTCCAGGCTGTAACGATCCATCACGACACGCAGTTTCAGTACGCCGTTTTTCAGGCTGACCGGGAACTCCCGGACGTTGACGATATCGTGCGGGAAGCCGCTGTGGGTACGGTCGACCTTGACGGTGCCGGTCTCCGGCCGGTAGCGGATGAAGGTGAAATACTCGCCGTCACGCGCCACGTACAGGCGGAACCACTTGAACATGCTGCTCTCGTTGCCGGGCCGCACGGTGACGGTCATGTCAAGGCAGCGGCCGCGGATGCCGCGCAGGCTTGTCTCCCCGTTGATGAGCACCTTGTGATAGTCGATCAGGACGCCGCGGTAGTTCTCCAGCTCCCGCACCGGGGTCTGGCAGAGGCGGCCGTTGACGACACGCAGCTCTCTCGGCAGGGTCATCTGGCCGAAGAAGCGCAGCTCCTGGATCTTGCAGGAGGAGGTCTCCCAGTTCTGCATCCAGGCAATCATAACGCGCCGGCCGTCGTTCGTCAGCAGCGTCTGCGGCGCGTAGAAATCCAGACCGTAGTCGATGGCCTGCACGTTCTCCCGGTTGAGATGATGCACTTTTTTATCATAGCTGCCGATCAGGCAGACATTGGCGTTGCCGGGGTGAAATTCCAGCCCGATAGCCGTCATCTCCTGCGGGCTTACGAGAAGCACATCCTTCCCGTCCAGCCGAAAGAGATCCGGGCACTCCCACATCCGGCCGTACTGGTTGTGACAGGCGGAGAGGACGCTGACATACTCCCAGTGCAGAGCATCCTCGCTCCGATATAGCAGGATCGTGCCGCTCCCGTCCGGGCAGCGGTTCCCGATCGCCGCATAGTAGGCGTCGCCCTCGCGCCAGATCTTCGGATCGCGAAAATCCTGTGTACTGCCGCCTTCAGGAAGCAGAGTCCCATCGATCACGGGATTTATGTCGAGCTTTTCGTAATCGATCCCATCGCCGATGGCAAGGCACTGGGTCTGAAAGGCCTCGATCATGCCGTTGCGGCGTCGGACGTTCCGCACGCCGGTGTACATCAGCAGATGCCGTCCGTCCGGCAATTCGATCGCGCTGCCGGAAAAGCAGCCGTCCCGATCATACTCCTCATCCGGAGCGAGGGCCGCCGGAAGGCGCTCCCAACGGATAAAGTCCCTGGTCTTGACATGCCCCCAGTGCATGGGCCCCCATTTGGTGTCATAGGGATAGTATTGGAAAAACAGGTGGTACTCGCCCTTGTACGGTGCGAAGCCGTTGGGGTCGTTGATCCAGCCGATGCTGCCGGTCACATGGAATTTCGGCAGCTCCGAAGCCGTATAGGGCAGATATTTCTTTTCAAAATCCCTTGCCTTTTGCAGCGTTTTGCTGGTCATGTAGTTCCTCCTGCCGCTCGCGAAGATCGGGGAGCAGCTTATTTCTGTTTCCTTGGGCCGGTTTGTTTTCGGCAGAGAGAAGGGTTCTCAGTCGAGAGCCCTTCTCTCTGCCCATTCGCGCCGCCGAAGCGGCGCGAATGGGTGATTGCATGTTACTTAGCGATCAGAGCTGCGTCAGAAGAGGCATCCACGTACTTCTGGAAGATAGCCAGGAGCTGATCCAGCTTGTAGGCCTGCAGATCACTCTGCAGCTTGTCCCAGTCGGCGTCGGAGAAGCCGTTCATGATTGCGTTGGCACGGGCGGTCTCGATGCACTTGTCGATATCGGCAAGCAGGTTGGAGATCTCCTTGGTGTCGGCAGAGGACATCAGCACGTTGGGGAACACATACTTGGTGTGCATGTCGGGGGTGTAGATGTCCTTAATCCAGTTCAGGCGATACAGAGCGTCGTCCGGGCAGGTGACGTACACGCCGTAGTAGCTGTCGAGAACAGCCAGCGGGCCGTCGACCATCTCGGCCTCACGCACTTCCACGGGGGAGTGGTCGCCCAGGTCGGCGTGCTGGAGCATGGGCTCGCCCTTGTCGTTGGTGCCCATGACGAAGATATCGAAGCCGTCATCCTCGCCGTAGGTGCCCCAGTTGTTCTGAGGAGACTGCATGGGATCGTACATCTGGTCGAGCCAGGCGCAGATGAGGGCGGGGTTCTTGGCGTTGGCGGTCAGAACAGCGCCGCGGCCGCGGTCAAAGCCGGAGGTGAGGGAGCCAGTGTTGGGGGTGAGGTTCACGGTGTCAGCCTTCAGCATGGGCAGCGGAGCCCAGCCGGCGGTGCCGTTGATGATGTCAGACATGGTCAGGCCGACGATATTGGCCACGTCCCAGCTGAAGCAGACGCCGTAGCGGCCGGACTTGCCTTTGGCCACATAGGTGCTCCACTCCTGGGTGAAGGCATCGGGGTCGAACAGATTCTCGGTGTAGAGCTTGTGGAGCCATTCCACGCCATCGCGCCAGCCCTGCGTGGTAGCAGCGCAGATGACCTGCTTGTCATCGGTGATGACGATGTGACGCCAATCGTCAGGATCGCCGTAGCCCTCGCCGAAGCCGTTGCAGAGCACACGGCAGTCCTCATTGCCGCCGTTTACAATGCAGGCCAGGGGGATGATGTCGCCGTCGATGTTGAACTCGGCCTTAAGGGCGTCGGCATTGTCGCGGAAGGCGATCAGCACCTGCTCGAACTCGTCGACGGTCTTGGGCATCTCAAGGCCCAGGAAGTCCAGCCACGCGGTGTTGATGAAAGGCATGTTGCCGATGGTCTGGATGGCAGTCTTGCCAACGCCCAGCTGCTCGATCCAGGGCAGTGTCCAGATGTGGCCGTTCTCGTCGGTGCACATGTCCTTGTATTCGGGAGCCTGCTCGAAGACCTTGCACAGGTTCGGCATGAGTTCCGGAGTGATGTAGTCCTCCAGGGGGATGATG
>JAFXTM010000050.1 GCA_017535865.1 Oscillospiraceae bacterium | reverse complement strand
CGGAACTTGGCGGAATCTATGGAGGACTATTTGAACCGCGGCGGCGAGCCTGCGCCGTTTTCTCTCCGCGAGGACACGGTCGCTCCCGTGGAGAACGCTGCCTCGGAGATGGAAAACCGCATTGCGGTACTGACGGAACGGCTGCGGGAGGAAAACGAGCGTACCAGCTCCCTCACAGCAGACATTTCCCATCAGCTCAAGACACCCCTTGCCTCTCTGCGCCTGTTCGTGGAGATGGACGAGAGCGCACACATGGCAGAAGAACTCGGCCAGATCGAGCGCATGGAAAAGCTGATCGGCAGCCTCCTGCGGCTGGAAAAGCTCTGCGCGGACGGATATGTGTTTTCCTTTGCCGAGCATCCGATTCGCCCGCTGTTTGAGGGCGTATGGGACGAGCTGCACGCCCTTTGGCCGGGCAAGCAGCTTTCTATCGAGGGAGACGCTCTGATCCGTTGCGACGGCAAATGGCTGGGCGAGGCGTTTCAAAACCTCCTCAAAAACGCCTGTGAGCACACAGCGGAGGATGGTCAAATATGGGTTATCATTGAACAGACAGAGCACACCTTCTATTGCTCTGTTGAGGATAACGGCGGCGGTGTACGGGAAAAAGATTTGCCGAACCTATTTGAGCGCTTCTATCGCTCGGAGGATCAGGCGCAAAGCGGCTCCGGCCTAGGGCTTGCCATTGTGAAAGAGATCGTGTACCGACACCACGGGCATGTCAGCGCTGAGAATGGAAAGAACGGCCTGCGGATCAATTTGGAGATTCCGATCCTCAACCTTACGAAAACGTAAGGTAAAAGTCACCGAAAAGTAAGATTGACCTTGTATGATACAGCCAAAGGGCAAAATCGCTCTTTGGCTGTATCAATGGAGGGATGATATGAACATTATCAGTTGTGAAAATCTGACCAAGACCTACGGCAGCGCCGCCGCGCCTGTTCATGCGCTGCAGGACGTGAGCCTCACCTTTGAGCAGGGCTCCTTTACTGCGATCACCGGCAAATCAGGCAGCGGCAAATCCACGCTGCTGCACCTGCTGTCCGGCCTGGACCGGCCCACGTCCGGCCAGGTGTTCTATCAGGGCAACAACCTTTTCCAGTAGAACGACAACCAGCTTTCGGTGCTGCGCCGCCGGCGCTTCGGTTTCGTCTTCCAGGCCTATAACCTGGTGCGGGAGCTGACCGCGCAGGAGAACATCCTGTTGCCCGTGATGCTGGATGGACGCAAGCCAGACGAGGCACACATCGGCCACTTGATCGAACTGCTGGGGATTGAGGATCGGCTTTCCCACCTGCCCGGCGCCATGAGCGGCGGCCAGCAGCAGCGGGTGTGCATCGCCCGCGCCCTGGCCAACAAGCCCGCGATCCTGTTTGCAGACGAGCCTACCGGCAATCTGGATGGCAAGACCGGGCGCGAGGTGCTGTCCCTCATGCGCACCGTAGGCAAGGAGCTGGGGATCACGCTCATCATGGTCACGCACGATCTCGGCGTGGCGGAACAGGCCGAGCGCGTGATCCGTCTGGAGGACGGCCGGGTAGCCGAGGACAGCGGGGCGGTGAGCGTATGAAACAGCTCAGTATCAACCACATTTCCGCGGCGTCCATCCGCGCCAACCGCAAGACCTATTTGAGCCTTGCCTCCGGGATCGTGCTTGCGGTGGTACTGGCAACGGTCATGACGCTCTGTGCCTTTGGACTCATCGAAGCCCGGGAGCAGCAGGTCGTGCAGACCGTGGGTCATACAGACTGTATTTTGCTGGACGAGCCGGACATTACAGACGAATCCTTGCGACAGAGCGGCTTGTTTGACAGGATCGGGCATCAGTTCGTCGCCGCCTCGATCAAGGACAGCAACGTATATCTGGGTTATCTGGACGAGGCGGGACAGGACATTCTCTGCCGCGCCCTGGCCGAAGGGCGTATGCCGGAAGCCAGAGGTGAAATCGCCATCGAGCGCAGCGCGCTGGAAAAGCTGCGCCTGGAAGCAGAAGTGGGCGACGAGGTGTCCTGGACGCTGCTGCCCGTGGACGGCGTGGAAGAAGAACGCAGCTTTACTATCGTGGGAATCCTGCGGGAGCAGTCCGGAGCACTGGATGTGAGCGGCTTCGCCTGGTCCTCCGATGGCGTTCTGAACTGGCCTTCGGCGCTCATTTCCCCCGATGAATCCTTTGCAACCGGCCGTCTCGTGCAGCACCGCGCCATGACCTATGCCCCCTTTGCTTCTCTCTCCCAGGTGGAGAAGCGCTATGACTATGGCCGTTTCTTCGGCGTAAGCCGCACCCAGGCCGCAGTTTATCCCTTCGATCCAGCCGATACCGATATGGCGGCGTACACACAGTTGACGGGCATGCTGCTCATTCTCGGCGGTGCGCTGCTGCTGGCGGTCTGCATCGGTATCTCCTCGGCGATGGAAGGGGTGCTCGCCTCCAAGACCGAAGAGATCGGGATGCTGAGGGCTGTCGGCGCGACCAGGCGGCAGATCCGGCGCATTTTCGGACGCGACGCCTGGCTGCTCAGTCTCGTGGCGCTGCCTATCGGCTTGCTGATCGGTCTTGGGTTGACCTGGCTTCTCTGCCGTATGGCGCCGGACGAAATGGTCTTTGCACCGCGCCTCTGGCTGCTGTTTCCGATCCTACTCATTTCCGCGCTATGTATTGTGATCGCGTCCGGGCTTCCACTGCGACGGGCGTCCAGGCAAATGCCCATGGGCGTACTACGGGATACGGCGCTGCTGCGCAAGGCGGGCAGCTTCAAGAGCAAAAGCAGCTTTCACGCTACCCAGCTGATCGCTGCGCGGCAGCTGCGTATCCATCCCTGGAGGCAGATCGGCGCCGCCCTGCTGGTGGCGGCCACTCTTATCTGCGCCGCGATTATTGGTGAGCAGAGCTACGATGCGGTGGCGGAGTTTGCACGCAGCCGACCGGTGGCCTTCTCGCTGACAAACCAGAAAGCGACCTTCTCCAACATGCCCTTTTCTGTGGTGCGGCCGGAGGTGCAGCTAAGTGAACAGGACGTGGCGCAGGTTCGAAATCTTCAACTGGTGGACTATGCCAGCCTGGAGGCGGAAACAAAGGTCAATATGCTTCTTTACGGTGAGGTGCCGGATTACTTTCTGCCCTTTACAGGCGGCATCCTCGGCCAAGGGACGGACGGGGACGCCACCTGGATCTACAACATCTTTGGCGGAGGCAGCGGTCTGAACTATCTCAGTATTTCGCCGGATGACCCGGAACCGCCCACCCCCGGGGAGGACGCCAGCACGACCGAACGGCAGCAGAGCTGGGCATGGGAACACTATCACCAAATGCGCGCCCTCATGGAGGCCCAGGGGCTCGCGGGCAAGCCGGTGTGCTTCACGCTCTATGTCACCGATCTGAGCCGGGTGGACTACACCGACCGGATTGCCGAAGGCAAGATCGATTTGGCAGCCATTGACGCCGGGCAGCAGGTATTGGTCTACGCGCCGACCTATCATCTTTTCCGTCTGGAGGACGGCACGCGCATCGCCGCCGCCTCGGACGCCTGGGGCCGCGCGGCGTCAGAGGCGGAATTTGAAAACGACTTTTTTCACGCGGGCCAGACGCTGGAGCTGGTGCAGTTTGTGCAGGAGCACCTGTTTGACGATATGAGTGAAGAGGCTCTGCGAACGAACTTTGCGCAGTTAACAAGGCACGATGCCTCGGTCACCGTCGGTGCCGTTTTGAACGGCAAACCGATCCGCAACAGTGAGGTTTGTATCCTTACTACGGAAGCTGGCGCGAAAGCGCTGGGCTTTGAGATGACCGAGATCACCGGCATGGACATTTCTCTGACGCAGGACGTGGACCGGGAGACGGAGCAGGCGCTGGAAACGCGCCTGGAGCGCATCGCCATGCGCGGCGATATGACGGTGTTCAACTGGCTACAAAGCTGGCGGGACGAGGTCGCCTCCATCCGCTCCGCTATGGGCCTGTTTGCGGCTATGCTGCTGCTGTTCTTCACCGTGGCCGTTGCTATGCAGGTGGGCAACGCCGGGCGGCGCATCCGCGCGGACGCCCGTATGATCGGTACGCTCCGGGCCGTGGGCGCGGACGAAAAGGCCCTGCTGGGCTGCTACCGTCTGCCGCTGCTGTTAACTACCGGCATCGGCGCTGTTTTTGGTGCCGGTGCGTACATCGCTGTTGCGATTCGGTATCATGCGCAAACGACGATGCACATGCACACGATCCCTGTCCTTGCCGCCATGCTGATCCTCGCCGCCCTTTGCGCTTTGTGCTGCCTTGGAGGACTGCGGATGCGGCTGAAAGGCGTACTGGATCAGAGTATTGTTGAGAACATTCGGGAGCTGTGATATGAAAAAAATTCTTTCTATACTTTT
>JAFXTM010000049.1 GCA_017535865.1 Oscillospiraceae bacterium | reverse complement strand
GGTAGCTACGTCTGGACGAGATAAACGCTGAAGGCATCTAAGCGTGAAACTCCCCCTAAGATAAGATCTCCCATCCATAAGGAGTAAGGGCCGAGGAAGACTACCTCGTTGATAGGCCGGCGGTGTACGCACAGTAATGTGTTCAGCCTACCGGTACTAATAGCCCGAGGGCTTGACCTACAAAGATCTTATGCAGGTTCTGCCTTACTTCTTCCCCTTCCCTGTTTAGTTTTCAGGGTACAAACCCTGAATAGTTGGTGTTTCTAACGGTGAGGGTCCACCTGTTCCCATTCCGAACACAGAAGTTAAGCTCACCAGTGCCGAAAATACTTGTCTGGCGACGGACCGGGAAGATAGGTCAATGCCAACACAGAGCCGCTCGAAAGAGCGGCTCTGCTTTTTTATTTGCTTTTCTTTCCTCCCTATGATATTCTCGGCACAGAGAGGCGCTGACACGGCGGGTTCGCGTGCAGCGCCAATGTATACGGACAAATCAAAAAAGGAGGAAAAAGAATGTCGATCAAAATTTCCCGTCGGGATTTCCTGAAGGGGACCGCCGCAGGCGCGATGGGCCTTGCGGTCACCGGGCTGCTCGGAAAGGAAGTCCCCGCCTATGCCGAGGAGGCGCCGGTCCTGACCCCGCAGGAGGCCATTGCCCGGCTCAACCCGCAGGACTATGACTACCGCAGCCGGGACACCGACCTGAGCCACGTTTTCTCCCCCTGGAAGCTCGGTCCCCTGGAAATCAAGCACCGCATGGTCAAATCCGCCGCCGGTTCCGACACGGGACGGAATCCGGAGGAATGGCTGCACTACTACGAGGACTTCGCCAAGGGCGGCGTCGATATGATCTGGATCGAGGACTTTGTCGATCTCTATGACAACTTCCCGAACACCCGCCGTCCCTCGCGGGACACGGTGCCCTTCCGGGAGCTGGCCGACAGGATCCACGCGCTGGGCGGCCATGTCGGCTATCAGCTCTCCACCATGAGCTTCAACTCCCACGACATGACGCTGGACGACGTCCACATGCTGCAGGCGGACTTCATCGGCGCCGCGGTTTATCTGCAGAGCCAGGGTCTGGACGCCGTCGAGATCAACGCCGCAGGCAACAACGTCGGCCAGACCTTCTTCTCCCGTCTGCGCAACACCCGCGAGGACGAATACGGCCCGCAGTCCTTTGAAAACCGCGCCCGCTTCGTGACGGAGATCGTCGAGGGCATCAAAGAAAAGTGCGGCAAGGACTTTGTCGTCCAGGTCCTGATGAATGTCATCGAGGAGGACGACCAGAATATGGGCGACAGCTCCCTGGCCACGACGGTCGAGGAGAGCTGTGTTTTTGCCAAGCTCCTGGAGGCTGCCGGTGCCGACAGCCTGCACCTGCGTCTCGGTCCCATCGGCCGCCATATCTGCCAGTTCGCTTCGGAGCTCTACTTCACCGGCTACGGTATCGAGGGCACCAATGGCTACGGCGCGCAGTTCGACTTCAGCCGCCACTGGCAGGGCAAGCTGGTCGCGAACCACTCCGGCTGCGGCCTGCTGCTGAACATCGTGCAGGAGGTCAAGCAGGCGGTCAGCATCCCCTGCGGCGGCGTCACCTATATGGATCCCGCACACGCGCCCAAGATGTTCGACGACGCGATCGCCGAGGGCAAGCTGGACTTCATGATGATGACCCGCTCGCTCTGCTGCGAGCCCGAGTATGTCAATAAGCTGCGCGAGTTCCGCTATGATGAGATTGCCCCCTGCACCCGCTGCCTGCACTGCCACTTCGACTACGACGAGGACGGCAACACCTACGAGCACTGCCGTGTCAATGTCGCGACGCAGCGCGCCTGGCGCGAGGTCATGCCCGAGGGACCGATTCCCCTGCCCGCGGACGGCGAGAAGAAGGTCATGGTCGTCGGAGGCGGCCCGGGCGGCATGGAGGCAGCCCGCATCGCGGCCGAGCGCGGCTATGATGTTACGCTGTACGAGAAGAAGGGCTTCCTGGGCGGCCTGCTGCCTTTTGCCTCCGTGATCAAGGGGCCGCATGAGAACCTGGAAGACTTCCTGGCCTATCTGAAGCGTCAGCAGGAGATCAAGGGCGTCAAGGTCGTCACCGGGAAAGAGGTCGACGCAGACTTCATCAAGGCCGAAGCGCCCGATGTCGTGATCCTTGCTGTCGGCGGCCTGCGCGACACACTGGGGCTGGAGTCCACGGCCGGCACCAAGGTCATGCCCATCGAGTCGGTCATGAAGGCCGACCTGGTCGGGCAGGAGGTCACGATCGTCGGCGGAAGCTGCCAGGCGGTCGATATGGCCCAGTTCCTGAACGCACACGGCAAGCACGTCACGATCGTGAGCCCCGATCCCAAGGACAAGCTCGACAAGGGCCAGTCCTCCTGGGTCAAGACCTTTACCCTGCCGATGCTCTATTCCCGCGGTACGCGTCTGTGGCCGAACGCGAAGATCAAGGCTGTCGGCGACGGGACCGTCACCATCGGCAGCGAGGCGGGCGTCGATGTCACGATCGCCTGCGACACGGTGATCGAGGCCATGGATATGCTGCCCAACAAGGCGCTCGCCGAGGGCCTGGACGGCATTGAGGTCTACTGCGTCGGCGACTGCGAGAAGCCCTGGAACATCGCGGAGGCTGTCACAGCCGGCAACCTGACCGCCCGCAAGATCTGATTATCCGCACGAAAAGAGGTCCGCAAAGCTTCTTTGCGGACCTCTTTTGTCGTCACGGGATATAGGCAAACCGCGTCTGCTGCGGTATAATCGGAGCAGATACCGAGCAAGGGAGATGACAGGATGGAAAAGCAGATACTGAGCGGCGGCCGCGAAGGCAAGATCGTGAGAGAGGCTGACCGGGTGCTGCGCCCCGGAAATGCCTGGACGCCCTATGTGCACGCCTTTCTGAAATATCTGCGGGAGAACGGCGTCGACAATATCCCGGTGCCGTACGGGATCCGCGAGGACGGCAGGGAAGTCGTCTCCTTCGTGGAGGGGGAGGTTTGTCCCGGACCGCTCCCGGAGGCGCTTTTCAACGATACGGTCCTGACGGAGGCGGCGGCCTGGCTGCGCCGTTGTCACGATGTCGGCGCGGCATACGTCGAACGCCTGACAGGCAAGGAACGCTGGATGCTGCCGGCCCGCATGCCGGCGGAGGTCATGTGTCACGGGGACTTCGCGCCGTACAATGTGACCTTTCGTGTGGGACACGTGTACGGGATCATCGATTTCGATACGCTCCACCCGGGACCGCGGCTCTGGGACTTCGCCTACGCGGCCTATCGATGGACTCCGTTCATGGCCCCGTCGAACCCGGAGTGCCGGGAGGATCTCCCCGGCCAGCTCCGCCGCCTGCGCGTGTTCGCGGACGGCTACGGTCTGAGCGCGGACGAAAGAGAGCGCCTCCCGGAGGCGATGATCGAACGGCTTCGGAGCCTGATCGCCTACATGCGGGATGAGGCCGCGGGCGGCAACGAGGATATGCGGAAGAACATCGACGCGGGACATCTCGCGCTGTATGAGCGGGACATTGCGTATTTTGGGGAGAACGCGGCAAAAATGACCGCGGCGCTCCGCGCCGGCGGATAAACCGTTGACGCTGGGGAAAAATATTGGTATAGTGGGATCAACCGAATACCAAGGAGGGTTTACCATGGCAAACAAATACGCTGGCACCAAAACGGAAAAGAACCTCTGGGAGGCCTTTGCGGGCGAATCCCAGGCGCGCAACAAATACACCTATTTCGCTTCCGCCGCCAAAAAGCAGGGCTTTGAGCAGATCGCGGCCCTGTTCCTGAAAACGGCCGACAATGAGAAGGAACACGCGAAGCTCTGGTTCAAGGAGCTGGGCGGGCTCGGCACGACGGAGGAAAATCTGCTGCACGCCGCCGAGGGCGAGAACTTCGAGTGGACCGATATGTACGAGCGTATGGCCCGCGAGGCCGAGGAGGAGGGCTTCCCCGAGCTGGCCGCCAAGTTCCGCGGCGTCGCCGCCATCGAAAAGATGCACGAGGATCGCTACCGCGCCCTGCTGCAGAACGTCGAGACCGCGCGTGTCTTTGAAAAGAGCGAGGTCAAGGTCTGGGAGTGCCGCAACTGCGGGCACATCGTGGTAGGCACCAAGGCGCCGGAGACCTGCCCCGTCTGCAATCATCCGCAGGCCTACTTCGAGGTCCACGAGGCGAACTACTGAGCAAAAAAACGAACAGGACAGAGCCCACCGCTCCGTTTCGGCGCGGTGGGCTCTGTTCGTCTGCGTTTCTTTCTTGTTAAGGATCTGGCGGAAATCCCTAGTATAGAAGTGAGAGCGGAAAGAGGTGACAGCCTGTGACAGACACGGAGATCATCGACCTGTTTTTTGAGCGCTCGGAACAGGCGATCGAAGAGCTTGCCAAAAAACACGGCAGCGCCGTGACCGCAGTGGCGCGGAACATCCTGGGGAACGAGCAGGACGCCGAGGAGTGTGTGAACGATACCTGGCTCGGGGTCTGGAACGCTGTCCCGCCGCACCGGCCGTCGCCGCTGCGGACCTTCGTCTGCAAGATCGCGCGCAATCTTGCGACGATGAAGTATCACGCCAACACGGCGCAGAAGCGAAACAGCCGCTATGACGCCGCGCTGGATGAGTTGGAAGCGATCCTGTCCGACGGCGGCAGCGTGGAGGCGGCATACGAAGCGAAAGAACTCGCCGCCGCGATCAACGGCTTTATGGCCACGCTGAGCTATGCGGACCGCTTTCTCTTTACGCGCCGCTACTGGTATGGCGATCCGCTGCCGGACATTGCCCGGATGGCGGATTCCACCGCCAACAGCGTGACAGTCCGCCTTTTCCGTATCCGAAAAAAACTCAAACGCTATCTTGAGAAGGAGGGATTTCTTGTATGAAGCGGGAAACGATCACGCGTATGCTGAACGGGTTGGACGACCGGTACGTCAGCGAAGCGGAAGCCTATCTTCCCGTGGCGGTGCAGGAAAGCCCGGAAAGGATTTCACACATGAAAAAGAAACGCATCCTCACCTTCGCCCTGGCGGCGGCGCTGATCCTCCTGCTGGGAGCCGCGGCTTACGCCTCTTGGAGCGTGCACACCGTCCGGCAGCAGGAGCTGAAAGCGGATTTCGGGATCGAGGAAAACAAGGTCGACAGCTATGTGGAATACGCCGTTCCCGACGGACAGGGGCAGGGCCTCGTCCTGCTCTCCGCCGTCAACGACGGGCGGGAGCAGCGCGTCTATGTCAACATCTCCCCCGTGTCGGAGGAGGAAGCGGCCGCCTTCCCGGACAAAACGCGCTTTGTCTGGTGCATCGAGGGGACGGAGATCGGCGGCTTCGCCGCGCCGCAGCTCCCGGTGGAGCTGTCCCTTTCGGGCACGGACGAGATCCGCGCCGCGGTGATGGAACACGCCTACGACAAAGAGACGCAGACCCTGACGCTGCAGGGCTTTCTGGACGTGAACATGGTGGAGCGGGCCATGACGGAGCTGGGGACCGACGCCGTTCCCCTCGCCGTGCAGATGCTCCCGGAGGATGGGGAGCCCCGGAGCTTCGGACCGGTCCCCTTTGCGCTGACCGGGGAGCAGAGCCGGGTCTTCGATTTCGGCCGCGCCGTCTATCACGACGAGGAGCTGGATAAGGATATCGAGATCATCGGTCTGGAGCTGACGCCCTTCAGCGCCGTCTGGAAAGTGAGCTACGAAGGCGCGGCCTCCTTCCACACCCCGGAGGCGGACTGGGCTGCGTATGAGCCCTGGAGCCTGCTGGAGGATAAGATCTGCATCGAGGCAGAGATCGTTTTCTCCGACGGCTCGGCTTTTTCCACCGGCGGCGCGCTGACGACGCCGTATAAAGACGGGGCCGTCCATCTGACCTGCGGCTGGGGCGGCGCGATCGACATCGACGATGTGCAGCGGATCGTCCTCGGCGACCTGGTCCTCTGGGAAAGAAAATAACAGGCAATCCGGCAGGCCGGGAGAATCCTGAGAAGATTCTTCCGGCTTTTTGATATAATATCGTAAGCGGCGGTAAAAAACCTTTCTGAAACCGTAGTATATGGGTGGACCCGGAAAGAGGTGAGCGGAGATGAGCGACGAGGAGATCCTGGACCTGTTCTTTGAACGTTCGGAACAGGCGATCGTCGAGCTGGCGGAAAAACACGGGAGCGCGGTACAGCGCGTCGCGTTCAATATCCTGGGCGACGCGGAGGACGCGAAGGAGTGCGTCAACGACACGTGGCTCGGCGCCTGGAACAGCATCCCGCCGCAGCGCCCCGCTCCGCTGCGGAGCTATGTCTGCAGGATCGCGCGCAATCTTGCGACGAAGCGATACCACGCCAACACAGCGCAGAAACGGAACAGCCGCTACGACCTCGCGCTGGACGAACTCGCGGAGTGCATCCCGGACAGCCGCTCGGTGGAAGACCGCATTGACGCAAGGGAACTTGCCCGGACGATCGACCGTTTTCTGGACACGCTCTCCTATGAGGACAAATTCCTCTTCATGCGCCGGTACTGGTTCGCCGACTCGCTGGCCGAGGCTGCCGGGATGGCGGGGATGAGCTATGGCGCGGCGGCTGTCCGTCTCCACCGGGTCAAAGAAAAACTCAGAAAACAACTGCTGAAGGAGGGAGTGCCTGTATGACGCAAGAGAGCCTTTCCCTGGCGCTGAACGAGCTGGCAGAGCGCCATATACGCGACACCCTGGTCTTTTCTCCCGGGTCTGCACAGGCCTTCCCGGAAAGGATTTCACACATGAAAAAGAAACGCATCCTCACCTTCGCCCTGGCGGCGGCGCTGATCCTCCTGCTGGGAGCCGCGGCTTACGCGCTCTCCGGGATCCCCCGTTCCGTCGGGACTTACTCCATGCCGCAGACGGCGGAATACACCAGTCTTTCGGAGCTTTCCCGAGTCGAAAAGACCGTCGGCTACCCGGTGACCGTACCCGAGCGCTTTTCCAACGGCTACGCCTTCGCCGGCCTCAGCGTGAACGGGCAGGCTGTGTTCGGAGAGGACCTCGAGGTGCTGAAGGAATACTACGGCGTCCATGTGAACTATTCCAGGAATGGCGCGCCGGAGCTGTACCTCGATCTCAGCCCCGTGCTGGATCTGGAAGGCGGCGGCAAAGCGCCCGCGCCCAGTGAGCAGAGGACCGTCGACGGCGTGACGGTGAATCTGAACCGCGACCAATACAAGCTGGTCCCCGAGAACTATGAGAAAACAGCGGACGATCTTGCCCGCGAGGCGGCCGGACACTTCTATATCTCCTTCGGTTCGGACAAGATCGAAGAACGCGAGATCGTCTCTGCCGCCTTCACGCTGGAGGGCGTGAACTATTTGCTTATGGACATGGCGGCGGGCGCTGGTTCGCTCGAGACCCTGACTGAAATGGCGGCGGAACTCATCCGCGCGGCCGGCTGAAACAGGCGCGTTTTCCCCCAAAAAAAGACCACAGCTTCGGAGTTTTCCAAAGCTGTGGTCTTTTCCCGTTCCGCCTTATTTCCGTTTCTTTTTCGCGTAGGCGAACATCCAGGTCACGATGACGATCAGACCGATCACGACGATCGCGCCGAGCACGAGATTGAACGCGCCGCTCGCGAGGCCCGCCAGCAGACGGAAGACCAACGAGATCACGGCCAGGATGAAGAGCAGAACGACAACGAATACGGCGATTTTCTTGATATCCATAACAGCCTCCTATTCGATGGGATTCCCAAGCTTGCTGAGTACTTCGAGAAAATACGGCGGCAGCTCCGTCTCCAGACGGATCGCCTCGCCGCTGCGGGGGTGGACGAACTTCAGACAGCGCGCGTGCAGGCACTGACCCGCCAGGCCCTTTTCCGGCGAGGGAGCCCCGTAGGCTCCGTCGCCCAGCAGGGGATGGCCGATGCTCGCCATATGGACACGGATCTGGTGCGTGCGGCCGGTTTCAAGCTGACAGCGGATATGTGTGTGATCGCGGTAGCGGCACAGGACCTGCCAGTGCGTCACGGCGTTTCGGCCGCTCGCGAGCACGGCCATCCGTTTGCGGTCGGTCGGATGGCGGCCGATGGGCCGGTCCACCGTGCCCTCGTCCTCCCGGAAGCCGCCGCGCACAATGGCCTCATACACCCGGGAGAGACTCCGGTCCGCGAGCTGCGCCGAGAGACGCTGATGGGCCAGATCGTTTTTGGCGACGATCAGCAGGCCAGAGGTGTCCTTGTCGATGCGGTGGACGATACCGGGCCGCTTCTCCCCGCCGATGCCGGAGAGCGAGTCTCCGCAGTGCCAGAGCAGCGCGTTAACCAGCGTCCCGTCCGGATGCCCGGGCGCGGGATGGACCACGAGCCCGCGGGGCTTGTTGACGACGATCACGTCCGCATCCTCAAACACGACGTCCAGCGCCATCTCCTGCGGCAGGAGCGGCACGTCGGCGGGCGGCGGCAGCAGCAGCTCGAACTCGTCCCCGGCGCGGACCTTGTAGTTTTTCCGCAGCGGCAGCCCATCGAGTGTGACGCGCCCCTCCTCGATCAGGTGCTGGGCGGCGCTGCGGCTCAGGTCCTCCACAGAGCGCGCAAGGAGAGCGTCGATCCGCTCGCCGCTCTCCTTGGCTGTGATGATCCGCAGGGATTCATCCATTGTTTACTTGAACTCGGCCAGAATGTCGTCCAGCGAGAATTCCGTGTCGGAGCTGACGCTGAAAGGCTTGGGCTCGACGGCGGGAGCGGCGGGCTTCGACTCGGGCTTGACCACGGGCTCGGGTTTGACCGCCGGCGCGGGTTCGACGACAGGCGCGGGCTCCGCCACGGGCTTGACCTCGGCCTGCTTCTGCGCGGCTGCCTGCTTCTGCGCAGCGGCGCGGCGGGCTTTGAACTGCTCATACTCCGCGTCGTACTTGGAGGTCCGGGCCTTGCGGCCGGACTCTGCGGGAGCGGCGGGCTTCTGTGCGGCGGCACGGCGGGAGCGGGCGGGAGGCTCTTCCTCCTCTTCCTGAGCGAGCGCCTCCTCGCGTTCGGCACGGCGCTGGGCGCGCTTCTCCTTGCGGCTCGGGCGGCGGGGTTCTTCCTCTTCCTCGTCTTCCTCCTCGGGCTCGACGCGGCGCTGGGCGCGCTTCTCCTTGCGGCTCGGGCGGCGGGGAGGCTCTTCCTCATCCTCCTCTTCCTCGTCTTCCTCCTCGGGCTCGGCACGGCGCTGAGCGCGTTTTTCCTTGCGGCTCAGGCGGCGCGGGGCTTCCTCTTCCTCTTCGTCTTCGTCTTCTTCCTCGCCGAACTCCTCGTCGTCATCAAAACGGAAGTCGCGGCGGCGATCCCGCTCAAAGATGATGGCGAGCACAAAGAGCAGCGCAAAGACGGTGATAAAGATATCCGCCACGTTGAACACCGGGAAGTTCACGAATTCGCACTTGAACATATCCTGCACATAGCCGTAGATCACGCGGTCGATGCAGTTGGAGATGCCGCCGGCCGCCACCATCACGATGCTCCACCGGGCCAGCGGGCCGGAGATGAATTTCGTCGCCAGCGCTATGATGACCAGGACGGTGAAAACACCGGTCAGGATGATAAAGTAAATACGGGCGTTGCTGCCGGCCAGAAAACTGAACGCGGCTCCGTCGTTATGGACGTTGACGATACTGAGGATGTCCGGAATGAACTTCTCGCCGGCCGACTCCATGTGGATGGCGTTGGAGACCCAGTACTTTACGCCCTGGTCAAGAATGATGACCAACACGGCAAAAATGGCATACAGCATAGTGTCCTCTCCTATCTGCCGCGGAGCGATCCGACGGCTTGAGTTTTCTTGGGGTTTGCGGGAATATGGATAAACGCAAAGCGGGGGATATGAACTCAGCCGGCCAGGACGGCGGCGCAGCGCGGGCAGAGCCCGGTCTCGGGATCGGCCTCGGTGGAATGCTTCCAGCAGCGCGGGCACTTCACGCCGGGCGCCTCGACGACGGAGATCTGCAGCCCGGGAGCCTGGCTGGCCTGGGCGGCCGCGGCGGCCTCGAGAGGCGCCTCGTCCTCAGCGATCAGGCAGCGGGAGACGATGAAGAGCTCCTCAAGATCCATGTCGGACAGGCGATCGGCCAGCGCGCGGGCGTCGGAGTCCGTCGGGCGCAGGGTGACGGCCGCTTCGAGCGGCTTGCCGATGCGCTTGGCGGCACGGGCGTTTTCGAGTACGCCGTTGACGTCGTTGCGCAGCGCGATCAGCTCGTCCCAGCGGGCCATCTCCTCGGGGGAGAGGGCGTATTCCGCAAAGGGCTTGTTCATCTGGTTGAGCACGACGTTGCGGACGTCGTCGCCCTCACGGTGCGGCATGGCCAGCCAGATCTCGTCGCAGGTGAAGGCGAGGATAGGCGCAAAAAGCTTGGTCAGCGTATCCAGGATCAGGAACAGAGCGGTCTGCGCGCTGCGGCGCTTGAGCCCGTCGCGCTCCTCGCAGTAGAGGCGGTCCTTGATGATGTCGAGGTAGAAGCTGGAGAGCTCGACCACGCAGAAATCGTTGACCAGATGGGAGACCACGTGGAACTCATAGTCCCGGTAAGCGGCCTCGACCTTCTCGATCAGCGCGTTGAGCTTGGTGATGACCCAGCGGTCCAGCGCCAGCATATCCGCCGGTGCGACCAGGCGATCGGCGTCGAAGCCGTCGAGGTTGCCGAGGCAGTAGCGGGCGGTGTTGCGGAACTTCAGATAGTTCTGGCTGAGCTGCTTGAAGATCTCCTTGGAGCAGCGCACATCCACATGGTAGTCGGCGGAACCGGCCCAGAGCCGGACAAGATCGGCGCCGAATTCCGCAAAGAGTTCGGCGGGATCCACGCCGTTGCCGAGGGACTTGTGCATGGCCTTGCCCTCGCCGTCCACCGTCCAGCCGTGGGTCAGGCACTCCTTGTAGGGGGCGCCCATGCCCATCGCACCGACAGCCACCAGCAGGGAGGACTGGAACCAGCCGCGGTACTGGTCGCCGCCCTCGATGTACATCGTGGCGGGCCAGAAGCCCTGGTCGCGCTTCATGGCGGCAAAATGGGTGGAGCCGGAGTCGAACCAGCCGTCAAGCGTGTTGGTCTCCTGCGTGAAGTGCTTGCCGCCGCAGTGCGGGCAGGTGAAGCCCTCGGGCAGGATCTCGGCCGCGGGGCGGTCAAACCAGGCGTTGCTGCCCTCTTTTTCAAAGAGGGAGGCGACAGCCTCGATGCTCTCATCGGTGCAGACGGGCTTGCCGCAGTCGTCGCAGTAGAACACAGGAATCGGCAGACCCCAGCGGCGCTGACGGGAGATGCACCAGTCGCTGCGCTCGCGGATCATGGCGCCCATGCGTTCCTTGCCCCAGGTGGGCAGCCAGCGCACGCCCTCGCAGGCGGCGATGGCCTCCTCCTTGAAGGAGTCGACCGAGCAGAACCACTGCGGCGTGGCGCGGAAGATGATGGGCTGCTTGCAGCGCCAGCAATGCGGATAGCTGTGCATCAGACGCTCTTCGGCGAAGAGCATGCCGCTCTCTTTCATGTCGGCGGCGATGATCGGGTTGGACATTTCCACGATCAGACCGGCGTACTTGCCGGCGTATTCGGTGTGGCGGCCCTGATCGTCGACGGGGACCACCATTTCCGTGCCGTATTGCTTGCAGGTCTGATAGTCGACGTCGCCGAAGCCGGGCGCGGTATGCACGCAGCCGGTGCCGGAGTCGGTCGTGACGTAGTCCGCGAGCATCAGCAGGCTGGTCTTCGGCAGGAAGGGGTGGTCGGCCAGCATGTACTCAAAGAAGGTGCCGGGATGGGTCTCCACGATCTCGTAATCGGTGACGCCGCCCTTTTCCATGACCGTATCGACCAGAGCCTCGGCAAGGATATACAGTTCGCCGTTGGGGGCCTTCACGATGGCGTAATCCAGGTCGGGATGCAGCGCGATGCCAATGTTGCCCGGCAGCGTCCAGGTCGTGGTGGTCCAGATCAGGAAAAAGAGCTTTGCCTTGTCCAGATGGCTCAGCTTGCCTTGGTCGTCGTGCATGGGGAACTTCACATACACGGAATCGACCGGATCATCGTGGTACTCGATCTCCGCCTCGGCCAGGGCGGTCTCGTCGTGATAGCACCAATAGACGGGCTTGAAGCCCTTGTAGATATGGCCGTTGCGGTACATCTTACCGAAGATGCGCACTTCGTCCGCCTCGAAGCCCTTGTTCATCGTGGTGTAGGGATGCTCCCAGTCGCCGATGACGCCGAGCCGCTTGAAGCCGACGCGCTGCCGGTCGATGTACTTGTTGGCGTAGGCCTCGCAGGCGGAGCGGAAATCCGCCACGCTCATGGCCTTGTGGTTGAGCTTCTGCTCCTTGATGATGGCGCTCTCGATCGGCATGCCGTGGTTATCCCAGCCGGGGATATAGGGCACGTGATAGCCGCGCATCATGTAGCTGCGGTTGATGAAGTCTTTCAGGGCCTTGTTGAGCGCGTGGCCCATGTGAATATCACCGTTGGAGAAGGGAGGGCCGTCGTGAAGATTGAAAAGGGGCAGGCCTTCGCTCTTTTTCAGATGCTCGTGATAGACGTCCAGTTCTTCCCAGTGCCGGAGCATATCCGGCTCGCGTTTGGGCAGGCCGGCCCGCATGGGAAAATCGGTTTTCGGAAGGTTCAGCGTGGCGTTAAAGTCCTTAGACATCGGCGTTCTCCTGTTGTTGTTATGGATGAAAATACGGAAAATATTCCGCGGTCAATACCAAACAGCGGGGCGCGCGCGTGCTGCGCCCGCCCCGTCTGGCAATGGAAAGACAGAATCAGACCGTGAAGGTCTGGGTGCTCTCCAGCTTGCTGGGAGCGGTGGCATCCTTCAACGCGGAAAACCCGAAATCAAAGGAGGGCTCGGACCCCGGGCGGGAGGCGCTGCTTTCGCTGCTCGGCTCGCCGCTCTCTTCGGCGCTGAGCTCGCCGAGGTCAATGGCGCTCAGCTTGTCCAGCTGGGCCTGGATCATGGCCTTTGCCTCCGCGATAAAGGAGCTCTTGGCCTTCTTGGCATCGGCCAGACGCTGCTCATTGGCGACTCTCTCCTCTTCGATGGAGCCGATCACGGCCTGGGCCTTTGCCTCCGCCTCGGCAATGGTGGCGCTGGCGCGCTGACGGGCCTCGGCTTCGATCTGGACGGCCAGCTTCTGAGCGGAGAGGAGGGCCAGATTCAGCGCTTCCTCGTTGGAGCGGTACTCCTCGATCTTGTCGACGAGGACCTTCATTTTGCTCTTGAGAACGGCGTTCTCTTTCTGGGCAGCGGCGACCTCGTCGGCCAGCTCCTCCAGAAATTCGTCGACGGACGCCGGGTCATAACCGCCGCCGCGGGCCTTGTCGAAAGCTTTTTCACGGATGTCCTGAGCAGTAATCATATCAATATCCACCTTTCATTCTTTCTTGGTTTTCTATGCGTCTGCGGGATCAAAAGTATTGGCCGTCGCTCACCGGCTGCTCCTGTGTCGGGGCGCCGGGGCTGAGCACGTCCACATGCTTGGGGGTAACAAAATAGGTCTTCGCGGAGATCGGCGTGATCTTGCCGTCCAGCGCGAAGGTGACGCCGGAGAGAAAGTCGAGCAGCCGGCGGGCGCTGTCGTTCGGGACGCCCTCAAGCGTCATCACGACGCTGCGGCCGATGCCGAGGTAATTAACGAGCTCCCCGGCCTCGTCGAAAGTCTTGGGGCTGAAGAGGATCACCTGCTGGTCGCTGCCGCCGAAGTTGACCGTGCGTTCCCGCTGGGCCCGGGGCTTGCCGCCGTTTTTCTTTCCCAGACCGCCGAACAGCCCGCCTTCCGACGCCTGACGCGCCGGCTTCGGCTTGGCCGCGGGTTCGGGCGTCCCGGCAGGCTCGGAGCCGAAGTTGGTCTCAAACTCGAGTTGAGCCGCGCTGGGCTGGGCCGGCTCCCGCAGACTGCCGTCGGAGTCTTCAAAGAAATCGTCGTCGTCATAGGGCTGGGTCAATTTACGCAGTTCGTCCATGAAACTCATGGTGTGTTGCCTCCAAAGAGAATCGCTATTTCCTGGAATAGTCACGGGCGCCGAAGAGAGCGGTGCCGACGCGAACCAGGTTGGCCCCGCAGGAGATGGCCACTGGATAATCGCCGGACATGCCCATAGACAAAAAATCCATAGATACATTATCGTATTTTTTTCGTCCATTGTCAACAAAAAGCTGCTTCATTCGGAGAAAAAAAGGCCGATTCTCTTCCGGGGCGACACAAACCGGCGGGATCGCCATCAGCCCGCGCACCCGCACGGAGCCGAATTTCGAGGCGTTTTCCAGCGCGGCGGGGATCTCATCCGGCGCAAAGCCGGACTTGGAGGCCTCTCCGCCGATGTTGACCTCGAGCAGAACGTCCTGCACGAGCCCGCGCGCGGCTGCACAGCGGTCGATCACGGCGAGCAGTTCCGTGCTGTCGACGGAGTGGATCAGCGAGGCGAGGCCCACGACCTGCTTGACCTTGTTTTTCTGCAGATGCCCGATGAAATGGAGCTCCGCGCCCGCATAGGCGCCGAGCGCGTTCTTTTCCATCATCTCCTGCACGCGGTTCTCTCCGCAGATCTCCACTCCCGCGGCGATGGCCTTCCGGACCCGGTCGGCGTCGTTCATTTTGGAGGCGGCGACAAGGCGGACCTCGGCCGGGTCCCGGCCGGCGGCGCGGGCGGCCTGCGCGATGGTTTCCTTTATTTGGGCGACGTTTTCAGCGATCGTCATGGCATGACCTTCTTTCTGTCTATACGGCAAGATACAGAACGGCTTCCACCCGCCGCAGGGAGAGATAGTCCCCGCCGCGGCTGAGCCGGAAGAGCAGCGCGCGTTCCCCCGCCTCCGCTTCGCTGACCGCGAGCAGACGGGCAGAGAGCCACTCGCGCTCGCCCGCAAAGCGCAGGCGGCAGAAGCCCGGCTCCGGGGGCGCGTCCCCGGCCGGGGCGAGCGCTGCATAGTACCAGATGCTGTCCGAGACGAGCCGCCCCCGGCAGCCGGGAGGACTCTCCGGCTCCCGATGCAGCAGCGCGTGAAGACAGGGAACGTCGAAGGGCTCCAGCATCCCGGGCTCGAGCGTCTCCAGCCCGTCGAAGCCTGCAAAGAAAACGGCCGGCGCGTCGGCCCGGACGGATGTTCCGTCCGAAAGCCGGGCGAGCAGGCCACCCGCCGGGACGCGCTCGCCGTCTTCGACGCAGAGGGCGGCGTCCGCCGCCAGACAGAGCGGCGCTTCGCGGCGCAGACAGATACCCTGCAGCGCGAGCCCGGACGCACCCGGCTCCGCGGCGGGCCGGACCGGCGCGCGGATCAGCGCGTGGACCGCCGCCCCGCCCCAGGCGCAGGCGGCAAGGAACAGCAGAGCCGTCACGCCGCGCAGAAAGGGGCCGTCCGAGCGCTTATGTATCGCTCTCAATGGACAGGGGCCGCGGCGGGACGATGGTGGAGATGGCGTGCTTGTAGATGAGCTGCTGTTTCCCCTCGGAGTCGAGCACGACGGTGAAGCCGTCGAAGCCCTTGACGACGCCGTGCAGCTGAAAGCCGTTCATCAGAAACATCGTGACGGTGAGCTTTTCGCGCCGGGCCTGGTTCAGGAAAGCGTCCTGAAGGTTTTGTGTTTTCAGCATGTGTCTCTCGCTCCTTGTATCTTGGAAGATTCTGTTCCGGATCGGACAGTATCTCTATGATACGCAGAGCGCTGCGCAGATCATGTCGAAAGCAGAGGCGCGATCTGTTTAATCGCGGCGTCGGGGTCCGGTGCCGCGGCCCAGGTGATCCGGTGGGCGAGCGCGTCGCGCCCGAACCAGGTGAGCTGCCGCTTGGCATAGCGGCGGCTGTTCTGCTTGATCTGCACGGCGGCTTCCTCCCGGCTGATCACGCCGGAGAGCGCGAGGGCGGTCTCCTTGTAGCCGATGGCCTGCATGGCCGTGCAGGCGGGGGAGAGGCCCGCGGCGAGCAGTCGTTCGACCTCCTCGAAAAGACCCGCGCGAAACATCTCGTCTACCCGCGCGTCGATGCGCGCGTAGAGAGCGGCGCGGTCGGCGTAGTTCAGGACGAGACGGAGGGAATCGTAGCGCGGCGGGAGGGCGCGGGTCTCCGCGTCGTGCTGCGAGATGGTCTTGCCGGTGAGGCGATAGACCTCGATGGCGCGGACGATCCGGCGCTTGTCGCCGGGGTGGAGCTTGGCGGCGCGCTCCGGATCGAAAGCCCGGAGCTGCTCGCGCATGGTCTCACCGCCGAGACGGTCGTATTCCTCACCGAGCGCGCGGCGCAGCGCCTCGTCGCCCTCCTGCCGCCCCGAAAATTCCCGCCCGGCGAGCAGAGAGTCGATATAGAGACCGGTGCCGCCCACGAGAATGGGGGTCTTGCCCTCCGCAAGCAGCCGGTCGCAGACGGCGGAAGCCTCCCGCACATAGCGGGAGACGGAGTAGTCCTCCCAGGGCTCGGCTATATCGAGCATGTGGTGCACGGCCTCGGCGCGCTCCGCGGGCGTGGCCTTGGCGGTGCCGATATCCATGCCGCGGTAGACCTGCATGGAGTCGGCGGAGACGATCTCCCCGCCGCAGCGGCGGGCAAGCTCGATGCCAAGGCGCGTCTTGCCGGTGGCGGTGGGACCCGCCACCACGATCACACGGCCGCTCATACGATGCGCTTAAACATCTTGTCGAGCTCCCGGCGGCTCAGGACCACCGAGACCGGCCGCCCGTGCGGGCAATATTTGACCGCGCCCGAGAGCACCGCCTCGGCGATGCGCCGCCGCTCGGCCTCGCTCGTGTCCCAGCCCGCCTTGATGGCAGCCTTGCAGGCCACGGTGTGCAGGATCTCGTCCCGTGCGCTCTGCGCATCCGGCGCCCGGCCGGAGCGGAGCTTTTCCAGGATCTCCTCCACCGCGGCGCGCGCGTCTCCGCCCGCAATGTCGGCGGGCACGGCGCGCAGCACCCAGCTCTCCTCTCCGAAGGGGTCGAGCTCAAAGCCGAGCTCCCGCAAAAGCGCTTCGTGCCGCTCCAGCAGCTCCGCGTCCTCCGGCGTGGTGCGCAGCGGCAGCGGCTCCAGGAGCTGCTGCGCCGTGATACTGCGCGGCTGCGCCTTGAGGCGGTCAAAATTCATACGCTCGTGCGCAGCGTGCTTGTCGATGAGGATCAACTGCTCGCCCTGCTCCACGAGGATGTAGGTGTTCATGGTCTCGCCCAGCAGTTTATAGGGCGGGGCTTGTATGCTTTCCACACTTTGAACAGAGTTTTCCACAGTTTTTTGAAAAAAAGTTGTCGAAAGCGGAGAATTTTTCCCGTTTTTGGGAGAAACCGAACCGGAAGGAGCCAAAACGGAGAGATCCAGCCTCGTCTGCTCCTCCGCGGCGGGCGCGCGGAGCGTCCCCTTGGAGGCGGGACGGAAGGCCCCGGCACTCTTGTCCCGGACCGGCGCGGGGTCACGGGGCTTATCTGAGGTGAAAGCGCGAAAGCTCTCGGCGTTCATGCTTTGGAAAAAGTCGCCCTTCGGCTCGACGAGCCGGCGCGTGGCGGGGGAGGGGACGACCTCGGCCGTCCGGTCCTCCTGCTCGAGCGCGAGGCGCACGGCGTTGTAGATCAGGTCGAAGACCTGCTTTTCCTGGGAGAATTTCACCTCGGTCTTGGCAGGATGGACGTTCACGTCCACGCTGGCGTAGCCCAGGTCGAGATACAGCACGCAGGCGGGAAAGCGCCCGGTGAGCAGGGTGTTTTTGTAGGCCTGCTCAAGCGCGGTCTGCAGAAGCTGGGAGCGGATCGTGCGGCCGTTGCAGAAGAAATACTGGGCGCCGCGATTGCCGCGCCCCGCCGCGGGGGAGGACACGAAGCCGGAGACGCGCAGCCCGCCGTCCGAGGCACGGCAGGGAAGCAGCGTTGCGGCGAGATCCCGTCCCAGCAGCGTATACACGCAGGAGTCCTGCCGCCCGTCGCCGGGGGAGAAAAACTCCTCCTTCCCGTCGCGAAACAGCCGCACGGAGACCTCAGGCCGGCCCAGCGCGCAGCGCAGCGCGGTCTGCACGCAGGCGGAGGCCTCGGCCCGGTCAGACTTGAGAAACTTCAGCCGCGCGGGGGTGTTGAAGAAGAGGTCCTTTACGATCATCGTGGTCCCCTCCGGACAGCCGACCGGCTCCATCTCCTGGATATCCCCGGCCGTCAGCGTGACGAGGGTGCCGCTCTCATCTTCCCGGCGGCGGGTGCGCAGCTCCACATGCGAGACCGCGGAGATCGCCGCAAGCGCCTCGCCGCGGAAGCCCATCGTCCGGATCGCCTCCAGCCCTTTTTCGTCGCGCAGCTTGGAGGTGGCATGGCGCAAAAATGCGACGCCCGCATCCTCCGGGGCCATGCCGCAGCCGTCGTCCGTCACGCGGATATAGGTCGCGCCGCCGCCGCGCAGCTCCACGGTGATGTTGCGCGCGCCGGCGTCAAAGGCGTTCTCCATCAGCTCCTTGATTACGGAAGCGGGGCGCTCCACGACCTCGCCGGCGGCGATCATATCGGCCACATGGGGGTCGAGGATATGGATAACGGCCATACAGCAAAACCATCCTTTCGTTCAGACACCTTTCAGATGCTTCATTATACAGGATTCTTATTGAAACTTCCATACCCTTTGTGTTAAAATACAATGAAATACTCTTGGCAGAAAAGGAAAAACCTATGAAATACGAACGCAGGGTGATCGCCCCGGAGGAGATCCGCCGTCAGGAGCGGATCTGCGGGGAGATCCTGGACATGGTCACGGCGGACGGGGCCAGGCCCCTCGCTATGGTAGACACCTACGGCTGTCAGCAGAACGAGGCGGACAGTGAAAAGCTGCGCGGCTATCTCGCTGCGATGGGCTACGGCTTCACGCAGGACGAGTTTGAGGCGGACGTGGTCGTGGTGAACACCTGCGCGGTGCGCGAACACGCGGAGATGCGCGTGCTCGGCAACGTCGGGGCGCTCAACCACTCGAAGAAAGCCCGGCCTTCGCAGATCGTCGCGGTCTGCGGCTGCATGGTGCAGCAGGAGCACATGGCCGAGAAGATCAAAAAGTCCTATCCCGTGGTGGATCTGGTCTTTGGGCCGCACGAGCTCTGGCGGTTTCCGGAGCTGCTGCAGCGGGTCATGCAGCGGCATAAGCGCGTCTTCGCGGCGGAAAAGAACGAGGGCGCCGTGGCGGAGGGGATCCCCGTGCGGCGTGACGGCAAGGTGAAGGCCTGGCTGTCGATCATGTACGGCTGCAACAATTTCTGCACCTACTGCGTCGTGCCCTACGTCCGCGGGCGCGAGCGCTCCCGCGAGCCCGAAGCGGTGCTTGCCGAGGCGCGCGAGCTCGTGCGGCAGGGCTATAAGGACATCACGCTGCTCGGGCAGAACGTGAATTCCTACGGCCGGGATCTCGGCGGCGGCGTGGACTTTGCCGATCTTCTCCGCATGGTCAACGACATTCCCGGGGATTTTCTCATCCGCTTTATGACGAGCCACCCGAAGGACGCGACCGAAAAGCTCTTCCGGACCATGGCGGAATGCGAAAAGTGCGCCCATCATCTGCACCTGCCGGTGCAGTCCGGCAGCGACCGCGTCCTGAAAGCCATGAACCGCAGCTACACGCGGGAAAAGTATCTTGCACAGGCCGCGCTCGCCCGGCAGTACATGCCGGACCTGGTGCTGACGACGGACATCATCGTGGGCTTCCCCGGCGAGACGGAGGAGGAATTTGCCGAGACGCTCTCGCTCTGCGAGCAGGTCTGCTTCGACGCGATGTTCACATTTATCTACTCCAAGCGTGTCGGCACCCCCGCGGCCTCCATGCCCGACCCCTACACCCGCGCCGACAAACAGCGGCATTTTGACGCGCTGACGGAGCTCTCAAACCGGATCTCCGGCGAGAAGCACCGGGAGTACGAGGGCAAGACCCTCCGCGTCCTCGTGGACGGGGAGACCGGCCGCGAGCCCTGCAACCTCTCCAGCCGCACCAACGGCGGCCGCCTCGTGCATCTCCAAGGCGACCCTGCCCTGATCGGCTCCTTCGTCGATGTGAAAATAACCGCCAGCAACACCTGGGCGCTGTACGGAGAACTCGTTTGAGAAGAAAGAGAGAAAAGATATGGCAGAACTGACCCCCATGAAGCGGCAATACCTGGACATCAAGGCCCAGCATCCCGACTGCCTGCTGTTCTTCCGGCTGGGGGATTTCTATGAGATGTTCGACGAGGACGCCAAGCTCGCCTCAAAAGAGCTGGATCTCGCGCTCACGACGCGCGACCGCAACGTCGAGGATCCGGAGGAGCGCACCCCCATGTGCGGCGTGCCCTACCACAGTGCCGAGGCCTACATCGCCCGGCTCATCGCCAAGGGCTACAAGGTCGCCATCTGCGAGCAGATGGAGGACCCGGCGCTTGCCAAGGGGCTCGTGCAGCGCGAGGTCATCCGCATCATCACGCCCGGCACCGTCACCGAGAGCTCCATGCTCGAGGAGGGGCGGAGCAACTATATCGCCGCGGTCCAGCTCAGCGGAGAGAGCGGCGGCGTCGCTTTCTGCGACGTGTCCACGGGCGAGTTCTGCTGCGCCTTCTACCCCGGCGACGCCGAGGCCCACATCCTCAACGAGCTGGGACGCTTCGCCCCGCGGGAGGCGCTGCTCTCCCCCTCCGCCTTCGAAAGCGCGCCAATCGGGGAGTTTCTCGCAAAGCGGCTCGACGCGCTGCTTGAGGCGGGGCCGGATTATTTTGAATACATGCCCGCCGCGGCGAAGCTCTGCGAGCAGTTCTCCTTCCGCGACGCGGACGAGAGCGGGCTCGGGGACGGCCCGGCGGCGATCAGCGCCGCGGGCGCGCTGCTGCGGTACCTGCAGGCGACGCAGAAATTCGACCTGAGCCATATCCGCCGTCTGGACGTGTTTTACGGCGGGCGCTATATGGAGCTCGACTGGACCACGCGGCGGAGCCTGGAGCTCACCGAATCCCTGCGCAGCGGGGAAAAGCGCGGCTCCCTGCTCTGGGTGCTCGACCGCACGAAGACCCCCATGGGCGGGCGGCTGCTGCGCGCCTGGGTCGAGCGGCCGCTGCTGAGCGTGGTCGGCATCAAGCGGCGCCTCGCCGCAGTGAACGAGCTGGTGAAAGACAACGTCGTGCGCGGAGAACTGATGCTCACGCTGCGCGAGATCACCGACATGCAGCGGCTGGTGGGCCGCTGCGTATACGGCACGGCGGGCGGCAAGGATCTGCGCGCGCTGTGCAACTGCGCGATGCTCCTGCCCCGGCTCAAGGAGCTGCTCGCGCCCTTCCGCTGCAACGAACTGCAGGAGATCGCGGGCATGGACGAGCTGCCGGATCTGGTCTATTACATCGACCGCGCCATCCAGGACGATCCCCCCTTCTCCGTGCGCGAGGGCGGCATCCTGCGCCCCGGCTATTCCGAGGAGCTGGACAGACTGCGCGACGTGCGCGACAACGGCACGCAGATGGTGGCGGCGCTCGAAGCGCGCGAGCGCGAGCGGACAGGCATCAAAAAGCTCAAGGTGGGCTACAACAAGGTCTTCGGCTATTACCTCGACGTGCCGCGCTCGGCGGGGATCGAGAAGCTGCCGGAGGACTATATCCGCAAACAGACGCTGGTCTCCAACGAGCGCTACTTCACGCAGGAACTCAAGGAACTGGAAAACACGCTGCTCACCGCCCGCGAGCGGATCAACGAGCTCGAGTATCAGATTTTCTGCGAGCTGCGCGACCGCGTTGCCTCCCAGGTGGAACGGGTGCAGGCTTCCGCGGACGCGGTGGCCCGGCTCGATGCGCTCTGCTCCCTGGCCGAGACGGCCGTGCGCAACAACTACTCCATGCCCGAGGTGGACGCCTCGCGCGAGCTGCACATCGCCGAGGGCCGCCATCCCGTGGTGGAGCAGACCCTGAAGGATGTGCTCTTCGTTCCGAACGACACCCGCCTCAACGACCGCGAGGACCGCGTCGCCATCGTTACCGGCCCGAACATGGCCGGCAAATCCACCTATATGCGCCAGACCGCGCTGATCGTGCTGATGGCTCAGATGGGCTCCTTCGTCCCGGCGAAGAGCGCGACGATCGGGGTGGTGGACCGGGTCTTCACGCGCATCGGCGCCTCGGATGACCTGGCCGCCGGTCAGTCCACCTTCATGGTGGAGATGAACGAGATGGCGAACATCCTCCGCCACGCGACGGCGTCCTCCCTGCTGATCCTTGACGAGATCGGCCGCGGGACCTCCACCTATGACGGGATGGCCATCGCCCGCGCGGTGCTGGAGTACTGCGCGGACAAGCGCCGCCTCGGCGCAAAGACCATGTTTGCCACGCACTACCACGAGCTCTCCTCGCTCGAGGGGGAGATCGGCGGCGTGCGCAACTACAACATCACGGCCAAAAAGCAGGGCGGGACCCTGGTCTTTCTGCGCAAGATCGTGCGCGGCGCGGCGGACGACAGCTACGGCATCGAGGTCGCCAAGCTCGCCGGACTGCCCGATCCCGTGATCCAGAAGGCCAAGACCTATCTCCGGGAGCTGGAGGCGGAGGGGATCGCCCCGCCGCCCGCCGCCGCGCCGGCGGCGGACGATCAGATCAGTTTTGCCGACGTGGCCGCCGACGAACTGAAGCAGGCCCTGCTCGCCACGGACCTGAACACGCTCACCCCGCTCGAGGCGATGAACCTGCTCTTCGAGCTGCAGAAGAAAGCGAGAGGCTGATGGAGACGCGCAGGCGCGAACAGGCGCCTTTTACGAGCCGGCAGAGTACGGCGGAGCGGATCCTGGCGCTCGTCTGGCTGCCGATCCACCTGTACCTGCTGCCGCAGGCGATCTGCCGGTTCTTTCCGACGATCGACACCAGCTGGCTGAACGTCGCGGTCTACGCGATCGGCGCGGTCTATATGCTGCTCACGCAGTTTCGTTTCCTGCGGCGGGACTTCGACCCGCTCTGCGACCGGCCCGGCTATATGCTGCTCGAGATCCTGCTGAGCTATGGGGCAATGCTGCTCTTCAACATGGCGATCAGCGGGATCCTGCTGCTCCTGATCGAAGATGTCGACAACCCGAACAACGCCGCCGTGATCGACATGGCGCAGACGAGCAGCGGCCCGGTGGCCGCGCTGGCCGTGTTCCTCGCTCCGATCGTGGAGGAGCTCGTCTTCCGGGCGGGGATATTCGGCGGTCTTCGGCGCGTCAACCGTCTGCTCGCCTATCTGACCTGCATCCTGCTCTTCTCGCTCTATCACGTCTGGGGCTATGCGATCAGCGACCCCGCCGCCTGGGTCTACGCGCTGCAGTACCTGCCCGTGACTTTCCTGCTCTGCCGCATCTACGAGCGGACGAACAGCATCTGGGGCAGCATCCTGTTTCATATGTTCGTCAACTTTATCGCGCTCAACGCGCTCACGATGCTGGAGAAGCTGCTGTAATGGATACCTATGAGATCAAGACCATCGCCCGGCTGCACAGCGACCTCCCGGACAAGTTCGGCCTGCCCCGGCAGGCCGGGATCGTGGAGGAGCTGGAGGGGCGGATCGTGTTTGAGCCCGAATACCGAAATCCCGACGCGCTCCGCGGGCTCGAGGGCTTCAGCCACCTCTGGCTGATCTGGCAGTTCTCCGAATCCGTGCGGGAGGACTTCTCGCCTACGGTGCGTCCGCCGCGCCTCGGCGGGAACGCGCGCCTTGGCGTCTTTGCCACGCGCTCGCCCTTTCGCCCGAACGCGCTCGGCCTGAGCTGCGTGCGGCTGCTCGGCATCGAGACGGACCCGGCGCTTGGCCCGGTGCTGCGCGTGGGCGGCGCCGACCTGATGGACGGCACGCCGATCTACGACATCAAGCCCTATCTGCCCTACGCCGACTCCCGGCCGGAGGCAAGCGCCGGCTTCGCGCCGGACCCCGGGGAGACGCTGGAAGTCGTGTTCGCGCCCGGCACGGAGGAAAAGATCCCGGCGGAAAAGCGGGCGGCGCTGCGGGGCGTGCTCGCGCAGGACCCGCGCCCACGCTATCAGAAGGACCCGGAGCGGGTGTACGGCCTGGCCTTTGCCGGGCAAAACGTGAAGTTTCGGGTAGAGAACGGCTGCGTAACCGTCACGGAGGTGGAGAGATGACACAGCACGAGATCACACGCGCGCTCCCGCTGCTCGACGCAGAGGGGAATCTGAACGAGCCCGGCTATGCCAAAACGATGCTGCCGCGCTATCGGCGCGCGGATATCCGCGCGGGGAAGCTGCGCATCAAGGAGTGGGATTATTATCTTATCAACAACGGCCGCTTCGCGCTCGCGCTGACCGTCGCGGACAACGGCTACATGGGCATGGACTCCGTGTCTCTCCTGGACTTCGAGGAGGGCTGGGAAATCACGACGAGCCCCATGTCCCTGCTCCCGCTCGGGAAGCTCCGCATGCCGGAGACGAGCGTCCGCGGCGACGTGCGCCACGGCGGGAAGCGCCACGCCCTCGCCTTCGAGAACGACGGCAGCGGCCGACGGGTCCTGACTGCGCAGATGGAGAACTTCGGCCCCGCGGGCGCGCTGAGCGCGCAGATCGAGCTCAGCGATCCGCCGGCGGAGAGCATGGTCATCTGCACGCCCTTCGACAAAAAGGGACACTTCTACTTCAACCAGAAGATCAACTGCCTGCGTGCCGCGGGCGAGGTGAGCTACGGCGGACGGATCTACCGCTTTGATCCGGAGGAAAGCTTCGCCGTGCTGGACTGGGGCCGCGGCGTCTGGACCTATCACAACACCTGGTACTGGGGCTCCGCCTCCGGCGCTGTGGACGGCGCGCCCTTCGGCTGGAACATCGGCTACGGCTTCGGCGACTGCTCCGCCGCGACGGAGAACATGCTGTTCCATAACGGCAAGGCCCACAAGCTGAGCCGGGTGAATTTCCATATCCCCGGCGGGGAGAAGGACTTTCTCTCACCCTGGACCTTCGACTCCGACGACGGCCGCTTTACGATGGACTTCGTCCCGGTGCTGGACCGCGCCTCCTGCACGGACCTCAAGCTCATCAAGTCCGATCAGCACCAGGTCTTCGGCCGCTTCACCGGCACGGCGATCCTGGATGACGGCACAGAGATCCGCGTGAAGGACTTCCCGGGCTTCGCGGAAAAAGTGGAAAACAAATGGTAAAAAGCATAAAACAGCATAGGCGCCTGTCGAAAGACAGGCGCCCATGCTGTTTTATACGAGTCAGAGCAGCGCGATCAGCGCGTCCACCTGCTCGACCGTGGTGGCCCAGCTCGTGACGAAGCGTACGGCATAGCGGCCGTCAGGCAGCGGCTCCCAGCGCTCAAAGGCGGCCTCGCGGGCGAGGCGCGTCTCCTGCTCCGCCGTCAAAATCACGAACTGCTGGTTTGTGGGGGAGTCCAGAAAGAGCGGGTAGCCCCTCTCAACAAAGGCCTTTTTCAGCTTCATCGCGAGCGCGACGGCTCCGCGGCCGAGCTCAAAATACAATCCGTCGGTGAAGAGCGCGTCGAACTGCACGCCGAGCAGCCGCCCCTTTGCGAGCAGCCCGCCCTGCTGCTTGACCATCGTGGTAAAGTGCGGCGGCATGTTCCCGCGCGGGAAGACCACGGCCTCGCCGCAGAGCGCGCCGACCTTGGTCCCGCCGATGTAGAACACGTCGACGATGTCCGCGAGCGCCGCAAGGCTCAGATCGTTTTCCGCGGCGGCGAGCCCGTAGCCGAGCCGCGCTCCGTCGAGGAAGAGCGGCATCTCAAAGCGGCGGCAGACCGCGGCGATCGCCTCCAGCTCCGCCCGGCTGTAGAGCGTCCCGAGCTCGGTGGGCTGGGAGAGATAGACCATGCCGGGATAGACCATGTGCTCGTGGGTACCGTCGGCGTAAAAGCGCTCCGCCAGGGCCGCCAGCTCGTCCGCGCGCAGCTTGCCGTCGTGGGCGGGGAGCGTGAGCACCTTGTGGCCGCTGAACTCGATCGCCCCGGCCTCGTGCACGGCAATGTGCCCGGTCCCGGCGCAGACCACGCCCTCCCAGCGCCGCAGTAGCGCCGAGATCACGATGAGGTTGGTCTGTGTGCCGCCGGTGAGCAGATACACGTCCGCCTCCGGCTTTCCGCAGGCGAGGCGGATTTTCTCCCTCGCCGCGGCGCTGAAGCAGTCCTCCCCATAGCCGGGCTGGGAGACGAGGTTGGTCCTCTCCAGCGCTTCGAGGATCTTCGGGTGCGCGCCTTCGGTATAGTCGCTCTTGAAGTACAGCATGGCGTTTACTCCTCTCTCTGCCGGCGCAGCTTCCGCCGCCGGCGGTTGATATAGCGTTCCAGGTGTCCGCCCTCCAGAAAGGCGGCCAGCACGTACTGATCGTAGACGGGGACGGTGCAGGAATAAAAATCCAGCCGCGTCCGGTATGCCTCGGTCAGCGCCTCGGGCAGCACCATGTAGCCTGTGCGCATGGACGGCGCGAGGGTTTTGGAAAAGGTGTTGAGATAGATGACCCGCTCCGGGGCCAGGGAGAAGATGGTGTCGATCTGCCGTGTGGGGCTTGCGAGCTCCGAGTCGTAGTCGTCCTCCACGATCACCGCGTCCCGCTCCCTGGCCCAGGCGGCGTATTCATGGCGCTTGGCGGCCGAGGCGGTGATGCCGCTGGGATAGGAGTGAAAGGGCGTCACGTGCAGCACCCCCGCGCGGCAGGCGCGCAGCGCGCCGCTCTCGATCCCGTCCGGACCGAGTTTCAGCGCCTCGCAGCGCGCGCCGTTGGCCTCGTAGACCCGGCGGATCTTCTCATAGCAGGGGTCCTCGAGCGCAAAACCGCGCTCCCGCCCGAGCAGCTGCACCACCAGGCTGTAGAGATACTCCGCACCGGAGCCGATGACCAGCTGCTCCGGCGAGACCGCCATGCCGCGGCTGCGGCGGAGATACCCCGCCAGCGCCGCCCGCAGCTCGGGCACGCCCCGGCTGGGCGAGGGCTCGAGGATGCGCCGGTCGTAGTCGCTCAGCACCGTGCGCATGGTCCGCGCGAGCGTGCTGAAGGGAAAGTCCGCCGGGGCCTCCCGCGGCGCGCTCATGTCCGCAAGGCTCGGGCGCCAGGCGGCGCTGGGCGGCGCCGGGCCGCCGAAGGCGGCGAAATAGCCGCTGCGCGGGCGCGACTCGGCGTAGCCCTCGTCCACCAGCAGGGCATAGGCGTGCTCCACGGTGATGACGGAGACGCCGAGCTCCTCGGCCAGCGTCCGTTTGGAGGGCAGGCGCATCCCGCGTGGGACCGCCCCGCCGACGATGTCCTGCCGCAGTTGTCGGTAGAGCTGCATATAGGCGCTCTCCGCGCCGTGCTTTTCGATCGAGTAGTTCATGTTGTTCCGAATCTGACCCTATAAAAAATCATAAAACTGGTTATAGTATTAAGGTCAGTTTCCCATTATAATCCGACGCAGAGAAATGTCAAGCCGACAGTTTCCCGCAATCCGTTTTGGAGGGATCATCCATGTCTTATCAAAAAATCCTGACGGTCCAGGACATCTCCTGCGTGGGTCAGTGCTCGCTGACCGTGGCGCTGCCCATCCTCTCCGCGGCGGGGATGGAGACCTGCATCCTGCCCTCGGCCGTCCTGTCCACCCACACGGCGGGCTTCTCGGGCTTTACAGTCCGTGATCTGACCGCGGATATCCCGGCCATCGCCGCGCACTGGCGGAAGGAGAACATCCGCTTCGGCGCGGTCTATACCGGCTACCTCGGCAGCGCCGAGCAGATCGCGTATGTACAGGATATCTTCGACACGCTCCTGGAGACGGACGGCCTGCGCATCGTGGACCCGGCCATGGCCGACAACGGGAAGCTCTATCCCGCCTTTGACGCGGCCTATGTGGAGGCCATGAAGGGCCTCGCTTTCGGCGCGGACATCATCCTGCCGAACATCACCGAGGCCTGCTTCCTCACGGATACGCCGTACCGCGAGGACTATGACGAGGCGTGGATCGCCGCGCTGCTTGACCGCCTGACGGCGGCGGGCGCAAAGACGATCGTGCTGACCGGCGTGGGCTACGCGCCGGAGCGGACGGGCGTCGTGGTGCGCGAGAAGGGCGTGACGAGGTACTACGAGCATCGGAAGATCGCCAAGGGCTGCCACGGCACCGGCGACGTCTACGCCGCGGCCTTTGTCGGGGCGCTCCTGAACGGGAAAGACGCCTACGCCGCCGCGGCGCTCGCCGCGGACTACACGGTGCGCTGCATCGAGCTCACGCAGGGCGATCCCGCCCACTGGTACGGCGTGAAGTTCGAGCTCGCGCTGCCGGAGTATATCCGGATGCTGCAGGCCTGAAAGCAAACAGAAAAGGCACAGGGGACGTGAGATCATCACGTCCCCTGTGCTGCGTTCAGTTCAGTTCGCTCAGCCGGAGCCGATCGGCGGCTTCCTCCAGCTGCCAGAGTTCCGGGCCGTTGACGAGCAGCAGGAACCAGCCGCCCTCGCTCTCATAGAGGAGATAGCCGACGCGCGGCTCGTCTGTTGCCCGGCACAGCCAGACCGTGTCTCCGTTTTGATTCTTATAAAACCAGCCTTCACCCTCTGCCGCCTCGGGCAGCGCATAGAGAAGCGAGCCCGCCAAGAAACCGCCGTGGGGCAGATAGAGAAACTCGTTGCGGTCTGTATCAAATCCCCAGAAAACGCCGTTATCCAGCAGATACCGGATCTCACCGCCAAAATCGCCTTGCCCGGCGGCGGCAAGGATTTCATTTTCGCTCAGGCCGCTGCCCCGGAAAGAGCGGCATTGGCTCGGATACCGCAGATGATACTGCGCGGCCGCGGCTTCCAGCAGCGAGTCGATTTTGGAGCCGGAGAGCGGGTCGCCGTTTCGCAGGACGTCCAGATCACCGCCGCCGTGGACGGCAAACTCCATACCGCGGCCAATCTCCGTCCCGATGGCTTCCGAGAGCTCCCTCTGCATCGCCAGAGTGGCCTGTGCCTCCGGCTGCGCCAGAAAGGCGGCCAGATCGGGCTTGCCGTCTCCGGGCGCAGAGACGGGCGTGAAGTCCAGGAAGAACGCGGTGTCACAGTCGGCCGCGGCAGCGGCTCCGAAGTCGATGGCGTCCGCGATGGTTTCGAGCTGCGCTCGGGCCGTCGCCTCGTCGAAACCCTGGAGCGAACTGAGACGCAGATTGCCTGCGGCGGTTAGATACTGCCCTTTCTGACAATAGAATATATAGAAGGGAAACAGGCGATTGCCGTCGCGCGGAACACGCTCATTCCCGAGGGCAAAGAGCTGCTCATCGACAGAAGACAGCGCCAGTGAGAGCACCTGCCCATGGGCGTTTTGATAACTCCACTCAAGGAAGTTTTCAGGCTGGACCAATGTACGTTCCAGTCCGGTCGGCTGCATTTTCCCGGTAAAATGGCGTTCGAGCGTCAAAATCGCGTCTCCATCTCCGAGCGGGATCGTGAGCTCGGCCGTATAGCTCCCATCCTCATAGACCAAACCGCGATATTCTGTTTCTTCTCCGGCAAAGCGAGGGATGCCCGCCGCTCGGAGGAAGTTTGCTCCGCTCGTGAAACGCAGCGCGCGCGTGTGGAGCGTCAGACCGTGCTGCGCGGCGATATCCAGCAGTCGGACGGCGCTGCTCCGGTCCGGCGCGCCGTACAGCACGGCGGCGCCATTGAGCTCCGGGCTCTCCGACGTCCAGGCCATATCAAAGGGGGCGTCACCCTGCGAGGCAAGAAACGCGTCGACGTATGTGTCCCGGTATGCCGTCCAATCCGTGTAGGCACGCGCCTCCTCGGAGTCCAGTATGCCGCTCAGACTCAGGTCCCGGGAGGGCGTGACCCGGGCGCCCAGGCCAAACCAGCCAGCCGCATAGGCCGTGACGCTGAAAAGCCCGGCGAGCACCGCGGCGATCAGCGCCGCGCGCAGCCAGCGTTTTTTATGCGGGACGGGCCGCAGCGCCTCCGCCTCTGCGAGAAAGCGATCGTCGATCCCGCCGAGAGCGTCAAACAAAGCTTGCACTTTCATACCAGGCCCTCCTTCTCCAGATACACCCGCAGCTTTTTCCTCAACCGGTACAGCGTGCTGTTGACATTCGCGCGGCTCGTGCCCGCCGTTTCAGCGAGCTCCGGCACGCTGCGCACATAAAAATAACGGTTCACAAAAAGCTGCCGGTCCCGCAGAGGCAGCGCGGCCAGCCAGCGATCCAGCGCCTCGCACAGCACCTGCGCCTCCAGCACTTGTTCGGGCTCCGTCCCTCCGGATACGCATTCACCCAGCTCTTCCAGTACCAGATCGGTCTCCCCACCGCCTCGCTTCTGACGGTGTGTCCTCCGCCGGAGGGAAATGGCAAGGTTTCGGATCAGCTTCCCCAGATAACAGCGCAGGTTTTCGGGGCGCTGGGGCGGAATGGAGCGCCAGGCGGCGAGCCAGAGATCATTGAGACATTCGCGCGTATCCTCGGCGTCGCTCAGGATGCGCCCGGCAATGGCGGCGCAATAGCTCCCGTAGCGCTTTTCCGCCTCCCGGATCGCGTCCTCCGAACGCGCCCAGAACAGCGCGACGATCGCGGCATCGTCCATATCACCCTCTCCTTTCACCCCTATACACGCCAAACATCGAGAGAAATAACAAAAGCACGGTAAAAGGCCGCCGCATCTCCGGGATGCGGCGGCCTCTTTACGTTATTGATTCCCCCGGCGTCTACGCTTACAGCTTCTGCACAAAGTCCGCGATCAGCGCGTTGACGCGCTCCGGCGCGTCGGTGTTGGCATTGTGCCCCGCGCCTTCGAGCCATACGAGCGGGATGCCCGTCTTCTTGTGCCAGGCCCTGTTGTAGCGGACGCAGGAGCCGGCTCGGTCCTTCTCCCCGCAGAGCAGCAGCGCGGGGCAGGGGATCCGGTACGGCAGCCCGGCCTCCATGGCCTCGGCCAGGATTCGGTAGCCGTGCCCGGCGAGCGCGGCATA
The DNA here is from genome assembly GCA_017535865.1 of Oscillospiraceae bacterium. Lineage (GTDB taxonomy): Bacteria > Bacillota > Clostridia > Oscillospirales > Oscillospiraceae > Limivicinus. Next base: position 14,389 of record JAFXTM010000049.1, on the reverse strand, counting down.
GCGCGCCTGGTCACCGTCGTAGGTCAGCATCATTTCACGCATGAGCTCCCGGCCGTAGGCGGAGGTCGCGACGCCCTCGGTCCCGGACTTCAGGAGCGATTTCCAGGGATAATGGCGGTAGACCGGCTCCATCCGCTTGAGCAGCCAGATCTCCGCGGCCGTCACGTACTCCCGCTGCAGAGGAGCGGAGTCGATCGACACGAACCCTTTCAGTTTTCCCGGAAACAGCTCGGCGTAGACCTGCCCGACATAGCCGCCCATGGACTGCCCGACGATCACCGGGGCGTCAAAGCCCTCCTGCCGCAGGATCTCCTCCAGCCAGCGGGCCTTGTCCGGCAGCGTAAACGTCAGTGAAAACGGCCAGGAGGCCGCGTGGCCGGGCGCGTCCCACACGAGCACGGGGAACTTTCCCTCAAAATATGCGAGCTGCTTTTCAAACAGCCGGTGATCAGCCGTCAGGCCGGGGAGAAAGATCAGCTGGGGAGCGGCCTGTTCCGCCCCCCCACCGACCCAGTAGCGGATGGTCCCGCAACGGGTCGGAAAGCTTTTTTCCTCCATATCCTCAGCCTTCCTCTTTCTGCGCCGCCATGGCGCGAAAGTCCGCCCAGGCCTGTGGTCCGCCGGCGAGGACGGCGGGCTTGCCTCCGTCAAAGGGGAGGGGAGAACCGTCCAGCTGTGTGCAGAAGCCGCCTGCCTCCTGCACGATCAGAAAGCCCGCCGCATAGTCCCAGAGACTCAGCGAGAGCTCGAAGTAGGCCCCGGCGCGGCCCGCGGCCACGCTGCAGAGGTCGAGCTCGGCCGAGCCCTGCCGCCGGATATCGAGGCTCGCGCGGTGCGCGGCCTCCATCAGCCGGAAGGTCCGCGCGGTGAGATCCTCGCGGTAGGGCGAGGTGCCGCAGAGGACGAGGGTCTCGGAGAGCGGGGCGGGATCGGCGTGGAGAGGCCGCCCGTTCAGAAAGGCGCCGCCGCCGCGCAGCGCGGTGAAGAGCTCGTCCACATAGGGGTTGCAGACCGCGGCGGCCTCGAGCGTCCCGCGGTTCTGATAGGCGACCGAGATGCAGCTGTGGTTGAGCCCGCGCACAAAGTTCATCGTCCCGTCGATCGGGTCGATGATGAAGACGTGCTCGGCGTGCAGATCGTCGTGCCGGTCGTTCTCCTCGCAGAAAAAGCGCGCGCCCGGGCAGGCCGCGCTCAGCCGGTCGAGCAGCAGATCCTGCACACGCCGGTCGTACTCTGTCACCACGTCGCGGTGGCCGGTCTTGCACTCGGCCAGCACCCCATGCGCGTGGCGCAGCAGCTCCGCCGCCTCGCGCTCCGCCGCGCAGACCGCGTCGAGGATCCGCTTCTTTTCCTCCATATCCATAGAAACAGCGCCCCCTTTTCGTGCGGACAGTATAGCACAAAAAGAGGACGCTGTCGAGGAAAAGACACGCGGGGCGCGAGCGCCTAGAACAGCCCGGGCTTTTTCCGCTTTCGACGGGCGGGGGCCTCCTTGGTGTCGACCAGAATGATGTCCCGGCCCACGCGGGCGATGCAGTTCCAGGGAAGGACGTAGTCGTCCTCCCGCCCGAGCAGGCCGAAGAACCTTGCCCGGCCCGGCGTGATCAGCGAGAGAAGGCGCCCCTCGGCGTCGTCGTACTCCGCGTCGCAGACAAAGCCGAGTCGAAAACCGGAGTGGATGTCGATGACCTCCTTGCAGCGCAGGTCCGAAAAGAAATGGATCACAGCGATCACCCCCGTATCGCCATATATATGGTGCGTACGCGGGTTTTATGTCTGTTCCCTGGCCTTCGGGATGGAAATGGTCACGATCAGGGCGTCCTCGGTCTCCTCCCGGCGGATCCCGGCGGCGATGCCGCCCTGCTTCATGATCTCGACGCTGCGCGAGAGGCTGTTGAGAAAAAGCCGTACATCCTTTAGAACAAAGGTCCTCCGCCGCGCGGGAAGCGCGGGCGCCGCAGCGGGCGCGGCGAGCAGCGAGTCCACATAGGCCTCCGTGGCCGCCACGGTCAGATCGTGCTCGAGAATGTAGGCGAGCGCGGCCCGCTGGGCCTCCTCCCCGCAGAGGCGAAGCAGCGCGCGGCCGTGCCGCTCGCTCAGGCCGTTCTGCCGCAGGGCTTCCAGCACGTCGGGCGGGAGGCGCAGGAGGCGCAGCTTGTTGGCCACGGCCGACTGGGAGCGGCCGATCCGCCGCGCGGCCTCCTCCTGGCTCATGCCGAACATGTGGATGAGCTGCCGGATACCGGTCGCCTCCTCGATGAAATCCAGATCCTTGCGCTGGAGGTTCTCGACGAGAGCGATCAGCCCCGCGTCCTCCATGTTCACATCCAGCAGGATGCAGGGGACCTCCTCCAGACCGGCGAGCTTGGCGGCCCTCAGGCGACGCTCGCCGGCCACGAGCTCATAGCGTCCGCCGCGCAGACGCAGCGTGAGGGGGTTGAGGATTCCGTAGCTGCGGATGCTCTCGCTGAGCTCCCGCAGGGCTTCGTCGTCAAAGTGCTGTCGGGGCTGCACGGGACTCGGCGCGATGTCCTCCGTGCGCAGATAGAGGATGCCGCCCCGCCGCGCCCCGGGGCGTGTTTTCAATGCCTGCATGGCTCGTCCCTCCCTGGTGTCGTCTGCCCCGAGCATACGCCGTCGGGCATGAAAAGAAAGGCGAAGCGGGCGGCGGGAAAAACTTTCCCCGCGCGCAGGGTTCCTCCCCTCAGGACACCGAGACAAAAAAGCAGGCGTGATCGCTTCGATCACGCCTGCCCGGCTGTTCCGAGAGAAGGTTTGGGGTGACGACGGACGCCCGCTATTCCTGCGGACAGGACGAAGCCTCTTCCGGCGTGTCGGATCGGTTGACGGCGGGCGTCTCCACGCGCTTTGTCAAGTACAGACAATACAGGAGCGTCAGGATGATGATAACGCCGTGACCGACCCAGTTCAGCAGAGGAGAGGCGTCGCTCGACGCATATTGAGCAAACACATCAAACAGGCTGTGAGACAGGATGCAGGGGAGCAGGCTGCCGCTCTTGTAAAAAACCATCGTGACAAGAAAGCCATAGGCGACGGCAAAGACGACCTGCAAGAGTGTTTCCGCCAGCTCGTGTCCGGTAAACAAATTCAAAATGTGCCCAAGACCAAAGGTGACGGAGGAGACGATCACGGCCGTCTTGACGCTGCCGCTCTTCAGCATGGCTTTGAACAGGAAGCCCCGGAAGATCAGCTCCTCGGCGAAGCCGACAAAAGCCATCGACACGACAACGAAGAGCTGCCCCGGCATCGGAAAGCGCGGTGTGATGCCGCCCCAGAGGTTGAGGGTCGTGATGATCCAAAGCGGGAGAAACCACAGCATGGCCTTGCTGTTCCCGGCCCAGCCGGACAAACCGTATTTCTCCAGCAGTCCGTTTCTCCAAACGAACAGGAGCATCGAAACGGAGATCACAATCAGACCGACCGTCATATACGGACTGTCGTCCCCGAGATTGCGCAGATTTCCCATACAGACCGTGTAAAGCACGATCCAGAAGAGCGCAAACAGGATCTCGCTTTTTTCATACAGTTTTTTCATCGTTTTCCTCCTGCCTGACGGCGAGCACCGCGCCGTTGAACGCGCGCTCCAAATGGGCGGCGACCGTACGTTCGTCAAATTCCAAGGCGTTGTTGGCGATGATGCTTGCATAGCCGTGGGCAAACAGGGCGACGGTCAAAAACACTTTCCGGGTCTTGTCCGGATCCATTTTCAAGCCCTCCTGCATGGCAGAAAGGACCGGAGCCAGCTCTTCGGAGGCGATCATCTCCGACAGATTGCTTTCCTTCGCGTATCCGGACTGAAACAGAAAACGGAACAGATGCGGCTCTTCGATCGCAAAGCGGATATAATGCAGGCCGATTTCCAGAAGAGGATTGATTTTGCCGGAGCTGTGCATCAGATAGTCCGTATGAAACCGGTCCGCTTGGGAGTAGGCCGCCCGCTTCAGTTCTTCCATTGTGGAAAAATGGTACATGACCGGCTGCGTGGAGCAATGCAGCGTCTGCGCCACGGTCCTCGCATTGACCGCTTCCGCCCCCGTTTCACGGGCGACTTTCACGGCCGCGTCTACGATCATGTCCCGTGTGATCTTGCTTTTCGGCGGCATGTCCGTTCACCTCCGAAAACAATAATTGTTGTTATATAACGATTGTTATTATAGTGTGGAGAAAGCACGGTGTCAAGACCTTTTCCAAAAAGCGGCGGGAGGCGCTTCCACGCGAAGCGCCTCCCGCCGGGAGGACCGTTGCCTTTTCAGAGAAGCCCCAGACTCTTAAAGAGAAAACACCAGAAGAACAGCGTCAGTGAACAAAGCGCGCTGGTCGCGACCACGATGTTCCCGGCGAGCTCCGCGTCGCCGCCCATCTGCTGCGCCATCGTAAAGGAATTCACCGCCGTGGAGGAGGCGAAGACCGGAATCAGCGAGGCCAGCGCCACGCCGCGCCAGCCGAGCAGCACCGCCGGGAGCAGCGTCAGAGCCGGGACGATCAGCAGCCGCCCGGCGCTCACCCAGAGGACGGCGCGGCGGTCGTGCTTCATGGCGGACGGCTGGAGGAAGGCGCCAAGCAGAAAGAGCATGACCGGGCTTGCGGCCGCGCTCATCTGCTCCGCCACCGTTTCCGCCGGCAGGGGGAGCTTCAGCCCGAGGAGAAGGGCCAGAATGCCCGCGACCGAGCCCAGGTTCAGCGGGTTTTTCAGCACGTCGAGGACGAGCCGGGCGGGGCGCGTCCGCTCGCCGCCGTAGTATTCCAGCACGATCACGGCAAGCGTGTTGAACAGCGGCACCACCGTTGCGATCAGCAGGACCACCGGGCCGAGGTTGTCCGGCCCCATCAGGCTCTCGACGACCGGCAGCCCGATCACGACGAGGTTGGAGCGATACAGACCCTGCACGATCACGCCGCGGCGGCTGCGCTCCGGCTCGACGCGCCGCACGATCGCGAGCGAGAAAAGAAAGACCAGCAGCGTGCAGCCCAGCGCGTAGGCGATCAGAGCCGGCTGAACGGCTGCGCTCAGATCGGAGCAGTAGATGTTGTAGAAGAGCATGACGGGCATGAAGAAGCGGAAAAAGACCTTGTTCATTTTCCGCACGTCGTCACGATCCAGCAGACCCATGCGCTTGGCGGCGTAACCGAGCAGGATCAGGCCGAAGATCGGCAGCACGGCGTCCAGACAGGCAATGAAATTTCCCCACATGGTCTCAGCCCTCGATCTCCTCGTAACGCTCCAGAGGAGGACGCTCCTCTGTCAGCGCCGCGAACTGCGGCACGAGGCGCTGAAAATGCTCGGCCGTGCCGTGCGCGTCGAGGGCAGCCTGGTCGGCCCAGCACTCGATGAATGCGTGCAGGCGGGGATCGTCGCGGCTCTGGTTGAGCGTATAGCTCAGACAGCCGGGCTCTTTCTGCGACAGGCGCACCAGCTCGCCCGCGAGCGCCTGGAACCGTCCTATGTCCTCCGTGCGGATGAGCCGCCGGGAAACGATCTTGATCATGGGGCATCCCTCCCCTACAGGATAGAAGTATTATAGCAACCGATTTCCGATCTGTAAAGCTTGCAGATTGAAGGAAACGATGCTATCATGCAGGAAGAAACCAACAGACAGGAAGCGATGACATGGATTACAAGGAAGCGCTCGCCTATATCGGCGGACTGCGCTGGTACGGCTCCCGCCCGGGACTGGAGCGGATCGGCGCGCTGCTCGAAAAACTGGGCGACCCGCAGAAAAAACTGAAATACGTCCACATCGCCGGGACCAACGGAAAAGGCAGCTGCGCGGCCATGACCGCCTCGGTGCTCAAGGCCGCCGGGTATCGGACGGGCCTGTTCACCTCGCCCTATCTCTTCCGCTTCAACGAGCGCATGCAGCTCAACGGCCGCCCCATTGAAGACGACACGCTTGCCGCGCTCGTGGCGGAGCTCGCGCCGCTCGCCGACGCGATGGAGGAGCACCCGACGGAATTTGAGATGATGACCGCACTGGCGCTGCTCTGGTACGCGCGCGAAAAGGTCGACGTCGTTGTGCTGGAGGTGGGGCTTGGGGGCCGCTTCGACGCCACCAACATCATCGGGCAGCCGGAGGCTGCCGTCATCATGAACATCGGCCTCGACCACACCGCCGTGCTCGGGAACACCGTGGAGCAGATCGCCTTTGAGAAAGCCGGCATCATCAAGCCCGGCTGCGAAGTTGTGCTCTACCCGCAGGCCGGGAACGTCATGGAGGTGGTCCGCGCGCGCTGCGAGGCGCTCGGCGCGACGCTGCACACGGCGGATTTTTCGCAGATCGTCCCGGAATTCGACAGCCTGGAGGGCCAGGTCTTCACCTATCGCGGCCTGCCCTGTGCGATCCCGCTGCTGGGCGCACACCAGCGCAGGAACGCGGCCGTCGTGCTGGAGCTGGTCGAGGTCCTGCGCACGCGTGGCTGGAAACTCCCGGAGGAGGCGGTGGAACACGGGCTCTACGCCGTCAGCTGGCCCGCGCGCTTCGAACTCGTGCGGGAGGAACCGGCCTTCATCGTCGACGGCGGGCATAACCCCCAGTGTGCCGAGACGGTGGCGGAGAATCTGCTGCACTATTTTCCCGATCAAAAACGCGTGCTGCTCATCGGCGTTCTCGCCGACAAGGACTATCCGCGCCTTGCGGAGATCCTGGCGCCGGCCGCGGACGCCTGGGTGTGTGTCACGCCGGACTCCGATCGGGCGCTGCCCGCGGCGGATCTGGGAAAAGAACTGGCGCGCTTCGGAAAGCCCGTCACGGTCTGCGGCGGCATCCCCGAGGGCGTAAGCACGGCAATGGAGCAGGCCGGAGAGGACGGTATGGTCTGCGCGGTGGGCTCGCTCTATATGGCGGGCGCGGTCCGTGCCTGCTTCCAGCTGTATTGAGGTGAGCGGCATGAGAGTTATGGCGATCGATTACGGCGACCGGCGCATCGGGCTGGCTGTGTCCGACCCGCTTGGCCTGCTCTGCGGAGAGGCCTGGACGATGCAGGAGTGGGATATGGAGCGCGCCTCGGCCCGCATCGCGGAGGAAGCGAAAGCGCGCGAGGTGGGAACGCTGGTGCTGGGCCTGCCGAAAAACATGGACGGCAGCGAGGGACCGCGCGCGGAGAAGAGCCGTGCGTTCCGGGAGCTGCTGCTGCGGGATACGGGCCTGCCGGTCATCCTGTGGGATGAACGGCGCAGCAGCATCGAGGCGCACGCCATCCTGCACGCCAACGGGAAAAAGGAGAAGCAGCACCGCCGCAGCGTGGACGCCGTGGCGGCGAGCCTGATCCTTGAGGGCTACCTCGGGAGTCTGTGAACGGATAAAATTGACAAGCGCCGCAGAGCAAAAGCTCCGCGGCGCTTGTTCGACAGGGGCTTAGCCGATGCCGTGGTTCGTCCCGAGCATGAGATTCACATAGCCGCCCGGGAAGGAATGCAGCTGGATGTACATGGGGACGCCGGTCTGATCGCCGTCGAAGAAGACGGTGAGATAGTAGTTCGGGTTGATGGAGGCCAGGTCCCGCAGCAGCGTCGAGCCGTCGACGGCCTCCCAGTGCTCGTGATAGTATTCCGTATCGTCGGTATCGGCGATCGTGTAGCCGCCAAAGCCCCAGTACTGCGCGAGGAGCGAGCAGAAGCGGTCCACGGTCATGTCGGCGGGGAAAATGTCCTCGTAGTTATCGTAGTAGTACCAGCTCTTCTCCGCCCCGTTCTCATCCGTCCCGCGGATCTCGGACACCGGCTCCCGACCTGCCTCCGCCTGCGCGTCGAGGCTCGCCTCCGTGATCTTGCCGCTCATCGTGTCGACGCGCAGGAAGGCGCTGCAGCGCCTGTCGTTTTCGAGATCGCGGCGGAATTTCAGGTTGTAGCTGTGCGTGAAGATCCGCCCGAACCAGTAGTCGCTCCCGACATGCTCCGGGCTCTCGCGGATATCGTAGGCTTTGTCCGCGAGCGCAAAGCCGGGGGAGAGAAGCCCCAGCTCCTTCCAGCGCTCGATCTGCTCCAGGGCGATCTTTTCCGCGGCCTGCGGCGTGCCGACAGCGTTGTAGGCGGCGTAGGCCGCGATGCTGAGCGACAGCAGCAGGGCCGCCGCCAGCGCGAGGGTGACAATGCGCTTTTTCTTCATCGGCCGGATCCTTTCCGGGGAGCGGCCGCCGGCGGACGGATCATACACGCGCGCCTCGGCGATGAGCCGCTCATCGAGCAGGCCGAGGATCTCCGACAGGTTTTCCCGTTTCATTCCAGCAAACCCTCCTCCTTCAAAGTGTGATGCAGTTTTTCCCGCACACGGCTGAGACGGACCGAGACGCGGTGGCTGCTCCAGCGCAGCTGCGCGGCGATGTCCGACACGGCATCGGCGTAGAAATAGCGCCGCAGGAAGCAGAAGCGATCCTCGTAGCGGAGTGAGGCCAGAAAGCGGCTGACCGCGTCCGCGAGCTCCCGGGCATCGTGCTCCATCTCCACGTCGACCGTGGAGGGGATGCACTCCGCCAGCTCGTCCAGCGCCAGGTCGTACTGCCGGTTCCGTTTCTGCGCCGTCTCACGGTGGCAACGCTTGACGGCCTGGTTGCGGGCGATGCGGCAGACGTAGCTGAAGAGGGGATCCGGCTCCTGGGGCGGGATCGTATTCCAGACGCCGAGATAGGTATCGTTTACGCATTCCTCCACATCCTGCCGGTCGGCGAGTATGTTCCCCGCCGTCTTCCGGATAGCGCCGCCGTATTTTTTCTCCAGCTCCGCGATCGCCTGCTCCGAGCGCGCGTTGAAGAGCGCGATGATCTGTCGATCGTCCAAGCGCCTCACTTCCTTTCTGTCTCACCCTATATCTACCGATCGGAGAAAGGATATCTCATTCTCCCCGAAAAAAAACCTCGTTAAGTCATTTACAAGGCCGGACCTTTCGTTTACAATAGAAACATCTCAAATAAGAAAGGAGCCTTTCCTATGAATCAAGTCCTCTCCGCCATGGGCATCAGCTCCGTGAACGCGCTCGTCTCCGCGCTCGTGACACTGCTCATCTGCATCATCGCGATCAAGATCATCACCAACATCGTCAACCGTCTCCTGGAGCGCAGCCCCAGGCTCGACGCCACGCTCCGCCATTACATCAGCTCCGGCGTCCGGACGCTCCTGTGGATCCTCGCCGTCATCATCGTTGCCAATGCCCTGGGCATCAACACCACCTCGCTGGTCGCGCTGGTCAGCGTAGCCGGCCTGGCTCTGTCCCTGTCCGTGCAGAACGTGATGTCCAACCTCTTCTCCGGCATCACCCTGCTGATCGCCAAGCCCTTCTCCAGCGGCGACTTCGTCGAGGTCGCGGGCAAGACCGGCATTGTCAAGGCCGTGGGCCTCTTCTACACCCAGCTCGACACGCTCGACAACATTGCCGTCTCCATCCCCAACAGCGACGTGACCGCCGGCACCGTCAACAACTACAGCCGCGAGCCGCTGCGCCGCGTCGACCGTACCTTCACCGCCTCCTATGAGTGCCCGACCGAGGACGTGAAGGCCGCCATCGCCTCCGCCATCTCGAAGGACGAGCGTATCCTCAGCGATCCCGCCCCCTTCGTCCGTCTGCTTGAGTACAAGGGCAGCACGGTGGAATATGTGGTCCGCGTCTGGTGCAAGAACGCCGACTACTGGGATGTGTACTTCAACCTCAACGAGAACGTGCGCGAGGCCTTCGCCGAGAAGGGCGTCAAGTTCAGCTACGAGCACGTCAACGTCCACATCGTGGAGAAATAAAAGCATCGAAACAAAACGGAAACCGCCGCGGAGCAACAGGCTCCGCGGCGGTTTTTTGCGTGCGCTCCCGACGAAGGACATCCGGCCGTGCCCGTTCTCCCATAAAAATCTCCCTGCCCGGAGGCAGGGAGATCGTTTGTAAGGGGAAAGGCTTATCCGGCGTAAGCCGCCGCGCTCTGGCCGGCGATCCGGCCGAAGATCGTGAAGTCCGCCACGGCGTTGCCGCCCAGACGGTTGTTCCCGTGCACGCCGCCGGTCACTTCACCCGCCGCGAACAGGCCCGCGATCACGTTGCCCTCGGTGTCGATCACCTGCGCCGCGCTGTCGATCTTGATGCCGCCCATCGTGTGGTGGATGCCCGGCTGCACCTTGATCGCATAGTACGGAGCCTGGTCAAGTGGGTTAGCAAAGCTCACGCGCCCATAGTCCGCGTCCTCCTTCGCCTCGACCTTCGCGTTCCAGTCGGCCATCGTCGCCGCAAACACATCCGCCGGCGCCCCGATCGCCTCCGCCAACGCCTCGTAGCTCTCGCCGCTCACGGCGTAGCCCTTGTTGATGTAACCCTGGATGACGTTGGACGCGTCGCTCATGCGGCTGTCCACGATCAGCCACGCGTAGCCGCCTGTCTGCTCAAACTCCGCGGCCGATACCTTGTCGCGCGTCGAGACCTCGTCATAGAAGCGGACGCCCTCCTGGTTGACCAGGATCGCGCCGTCGCCGCGCAGACCCTCCGTGATCAGCACCGCGTTCGGGCCCTCGACATGTACCGTCGGGTGCAGCTGGATCTGAGCCAGATCCACCGTGTCGGCCCCGATCGCCTGCGCCATCCGGATGCCCTGGCCCTGGATGCCGGGCGCGTTGGTCGTGATGAAGCCGTCAAGCTCTGGGCGGATGGACGCGATCATGTCGTTGTTCGCACCGAAGCCGCCGGTCGTGATGACGACCGCCTTCGCGTTCACCGTCACCGTCTCCCCGTTCGCGCCGGTGGCGAGCACACCGCAGGCCGCTCCGCTCTCATCGAGCAGGATCTCCGTCGCCGTGGTGTTCAGCAGCACCTCGATGCCGCGCTTCTCCACGTTCTCCTTCAGCAGCGGCACCACATAGGCGCCCACGGACAGAACCTTCCCGTCCGCGTCCACCGGGCGGTGGATGCGCTTGACCGACGCGCCGCCGAAGGCGGCCACGTTGTGCAGGATCACCTGCGGATCAAGCTCGCCCAGCCACTCGATCGCCGCCTCGCTGTTCTCCGCCAGCGTCTTCACCAGCGAGGGATCATTCATCGCCCCGCCGCCGATCATCGTGTCGAGACGGAAGAGCTCCGTCGTGTCAAAGTAGCCCTCGGGATTCTCCTGGTACGCGGCCCACTGCTCCGCAACGATGGCGCCCAGCGCCTGGATCTCCTCGTTGTCGGGGTAGTTGGCGACCTTCTTCAGCGTGGCCTCCACGCCCGCGGCCTGATCGAACGCGTTGGCGTCCTGCCACTCGGTCTTCGCGGCGTTCATGCCGCCGGTGGAGCGCACGGAGTTTCCGCCGACCATGGCCTGGCTCTCGAGCAGCAGCACGGTCTTGCCCTCGTCGTGCGCGGTGATGGCGGCCGTCATGCCGGCGCCGCCCGCGCCAACGACCACCACGTCTACGTCATAGCTTACCGGCTCCGCTTCCGCGGCCTCGGCCGGCTCTTCGGCTTCCGCCTCGGGAGCGGCAAAGTTCGCGGGATCGATCCCGGCCTCGGCCAGCGCCGCGGCCACGGCGGTCTTGATCGCATTCGAGGTCATCGTCGCACCGGCGATGCCGTCGACCTCGACGCTCTGGGCTTCCACGATCTTCGCGGGCAGCTGCTCCACCGCGATGGACCCGATGCCCTGCGTCTCGTTGTTCTTCGTGACCTCCACCGAGTAGATGCCGTTCTCGTCGGCCACGACCTCGACCTCCACCGGATCGCCGAACACGCCCGGCGCCTTTGCGCTCAGAGTCTGGGGCTCGCCCGCGGCAGCCTCCTCGGCAGCGGGCTCCTCAGCAGGAGCGGCCTCGACGACGGTCAGCGCGGTGATATGCGGGTTGGGTCCCTCGTACCAGTACAGGAAGCCCTCGAGATCGACGATATCGCCGACGTTCAGAGCTTCGACGGCCTGATAGACCTCGGTGTCCTTGCCGCAGAGATAGAACTCCACGCAGAATTCATAGGTCGTGTCGCCGATGGTGACCTTGAAATACAGGTCGTCGGTCTTGTCGTTGGGGTTCTTGTAGGCGAAAGCCGCGCCGGACTCGTCATAGGGCTCGACCTTCGCGCCCTTGAAGGCGACGAGCTGGTTCATGTAGCCGATCATGTCCACCGTGCCCCAGACCTCGGTGATGTCCGTCGGCTCGGCTATGTAGGTGTCGGCGTCGGGGATGATCTCAAAGTACACATCGGTGATCTCGACCTCGCCGGCCCACTCGGCCTTATAGCCCTGCACGCCGATCTTGGTGCCGGGCACGAGCTTCTCGTACTCCTCCTCGGAGCAGTTGGCGTTATACAGGAAGTACGCGCCGTCCTGATCCTGAGTATAGAGCGTAGCCTTGTTGTCCCACCAGCTCTGCTTGGCCTGGACATAGGTCTCGATCGTGACATACGTGTCCGGCTCGGCGGCCGCGTAGTCGGCGTAGCTCATCACCGCGGGGGCCGCGGGAGCGGCCTCGACGACGGTCAGCGCGGTGATATGCGGGTTGGGTCCCTCGTACCAGTACAGGAAACCCTCGAGGTCGACGATATCGCCGACGTTCAGGGCCTCGACGGCCTGATAGACCTCGGTGTCCTTGCCGCAGAGATAGAACTCCACGCAGAACTCATAGGTCGCGCCGTCCTTGGAGACCTTGAAATACAGGTCGTCGGTCTGATCGTTCGGGTTCTTGTAGGCAAAAGCGGCGCCGGACTCATCGTAGGGTTCGACGGTCATGCCCTTGAAGGCGACGAGCTGGTTCTGGCTGGCGGCGAGCTCGTCGGTGCCGAGCAGCGCGGTCACGTCCTTGGCCTCGGCCAGGAAGGGCTCGGCCTCCAGGACCTCAAAGCTCGCGTCCGTGATCTCGACCTCGCCGGCCCACTCGGCCTTATAGCCGGTCACACGGATCTTGGTGCCGGGGACGAGCGCATTGAACTCCTCCTCGGAGCAGGGCATGTTGTACAGGAAGTACGCGCCGTCCTCCGCCTGAGTATAGAAGGTGGCCTTGTCTTCCCACCAGGACTGCTTGGCCTGGACATAGGTCTCTACCGTGACCAGGCTGTCGAGCTCGGCGGCCGTGAAGTCCGCATAGCTCATCACGGTCGGCTCGGGTACGGGTTCCTCGGTCGGTTCGGGAGTCGGCTCCTCGGTAGGCGCGGGGGTGGCGGGCGCTTCCGTTGCGGCGGGAGCGGCCGTCTGACCGCAGGCGGCCAGGCCGAACACCATAACCAACGCGAGAACAAGGGCTAATAGTTTTTTCATGTCAGTCCTCCTCATTGATTCGGCTAATGAAAGTATGGCTCGGAACGTTTTTATTATACTGGAAATACAAAGGAAATCAAGGGAATGTGACAAACTGTTAAAAATTTGACAATATAAAAAAGAAGAGCGGAGCGCCCTGAAAAAGAGAGCGCTCCGCGTCTCAGCGATTGCTTTTCTTTTTTCGGATGGCATCGGCTGCCGCGTAGAGGCCGATCAGGACCCAGGCGACGGCGAGGGTCGTAAGCAGCACGATGGCGGCCTGCGGCAGGGGACCGAGCTCCGCCCGGCTGCCCGCGTTCCCGCTGATCTGGTCGAGGCGGTAGAGCGCGCTCGTGTCGGAGAAGAGCTTCTGCATATAGCTCTCGTCCACGGTCTGCTTGCGGCGCACGGACTTGGTCACGTCCTCGATAAGCTGCCCCGCCGCGTCGCGCAGGGAGGCCGAGCCGTTGAAGACGGGCGTCACGAAGGTGTTGCCGATATTCGCGAGCCCGAGCTGCGTGGCCTGGATCTTGACGGCGTAGTGCGCGTTGTTGTCCTCGCCCGCGCGGCTGAGATAGTCCTGATAGACCGGGTCGTTCTGCGCCTTGGCCGTGACGGGCATATAGCCTTCGGTCTCAGCGTAGGCGATCTGCACCTCATTCGTGAGCAGGTACTGCGCGAAGAGCCAGGCGGCCAGGACCTCCTGCGGGTCGCTCTTGTTGAAGACGCAGATGCTCGGGCCCTGAGAGATCATGACCGGATGCTCCGGATCGAACTGCGGCACGGGGAGCACGGCGGTCTCAAAGCGCACGAGCTTGTCGGGGCTGATGTCCAGCAGCGGCGCGTCGGTGCCGATCCAGGTCGCGCCGGCGGTGGAGTCCACCGCAAAAAGACACTGGCCGGCGTTGAGGAAGTTGGCGGGATAGCTGGAGATCTTGAAGGTCGAGAAGGCGCCGTTTTTGACGTGGGACGCGATGGTATAGAGGAGCTCCTTCGTTGTGTCGTTGAAGATCCGGATCTCCCCGGCGGCGGTGGAATAGCCCGCGTCTTTCTGCTTGAGCAGCTGGATCATCATGTTGTCGGTGGATTTGTAGATGAAGGGGATCATCACCTTCTGCCCGTTGACGGGGTAGATCCCGTTTTCGTCCTTCACCGCCGCGGCGTCGGACGCCTCCCACACAAAGTCCCAGGTCAGGACGTCGGGCAG
>JAFXTM010000048.1 GCA_017535865.1 Oscillospiraceae bacterium | reverse complement strand
TCTTCCGGATCATCAGCGTCCAGCCCTCTTTGGCCTCCTTGCAGAGCGGGAAGACGGGATAGCAGTGAAACATCCCCTCGCCGACGATCATCTCATAGTCGACGCCGTACTTCCTCATGGCCTCCTCGAAGGAGGGCGCGCAGGCGTACAGCGTCTCGTCGCTGCCGTAGATAAAAGTGACCTTCGGGCAGTCCGTGAAGTCGCCCCGCTGCAGCCAGAGCATGTAGTCGGGAACGCTGTCGTCCCCGTGGCGCATGATCTCCACCGCGGTCTTCATGTACTCGGCCGGGATCGCCACGTCCTTCTTGTCCAGCTCGAGCATCCGCTGCCATTCCGCCTCCGTGTCCACGCAGGTGCCGGGAGAAATCGCCATGATATAGCCCGGCATGGGCGTGTCGCCGTGCCCGTCGTGGATATAGGGCACCATGCCCAGCGCCAGATTGCCGCCCGACGAGGTGCCGAGCACGGAGATGTGCTCGGGGGCATAGTCTCGCAGCATGACCCGGTAGGTCTCGTGGATCATCTCGTAGGCCCTCGTCAGTGGGTAGTCCGTGCAGAGCGGATAATACGGGATGAAGAGATCGAGCCCCGTCTCCCTGGCGAAGCGCAGCGCCTTTTTGACGGAGCCCGGCCGCGGCGCGCTGATCATCCCGCCGCCGATCAGGAAGAGGTTGGCCCGGTCCGTCTTTTCTTTATGGATCAGCTTCAGCACGGGGCAGCCCATCACCTCGATGCGGCTGATGACAAAGTCTTTGTCCCGCAGCTCCGGGATTCGATTTTTCGCGTTCTCCCGGCGGCGGTTCTCCAGCAGCTCCTCCGTGCTCATGCCGGCCCAGCGCTTTTTGAGGTTCGCGGCCTTTACGATCCGCTTCAGAATTTCATATTTCAGCGTCACGCTCCCGCCTCCATACACGCGTCGATCATGTCCAGCACGGGCCTGCGCCATGCGTCGTCGTAGAGCCAGACCTCGTGCTTCATGTCGAACTCGTGGATATCCGCGTCGCGGAAGTGCCGCCGGTAGCGCTTGCCGTACTTCTCGCCCATCCGCAGCGCGTAGATGACGTGCACCGTGGTGCAGTCCGCGTGGATATCGTCGTCCAGCGGCGTGATATAGTCGGAGTAAAACTGGCGGCTGATCGTCTTCGGGTTAAGTGTTTTCATGCTGTCAATGAAAGCGTTGGCGAAGTCCAGCGCCTTGTCCCCGTCGCCGATCGCGCCCTTTTTCCGCAGCTTGGCCTTGAGCTTCGCGCGCTTCTTCTCGCTCTTGCAGGCGCCGGAGAGCAGGGGGCCGACGATCGCCGTCAGCAGCCGGGCGGTCAGCTTCCCGCCCTGGTCCAGGTCGGAGGAGCCGATGAAGCCGTGGTCGATGTGGACGCGCTTTCGCTGAATGAGCAGCCCCACAAAGCTGCCGCCGAGCGAGGAGCCGTAGGCCCCGTCCACACGTCCGCCGTGCTTTTCGAGGAGATAGTCCTCGATCTTCTCCGTGACTGTGGGCACGTCGGTAAAAACGACCGCGGGGTCGCCCTCGAAGCCGTCGTAGTTGACGGCAATGATGTGATACTTCTCCGCCAGCTCGTCCGCGACGTTCTGGAAATTGAGCTGCCAGGTGCAGGCCGTACCCGGCAGGAGCAGCAGCGTTTTGCCGTCCGGTTTTCCGAATTCCGTGAATTGCATGGGCTTACCTCCTCTTTTTTGACGCGGCATAGAAGGCCAGACACAGAAAAGCCCAGCCCCAGGACTCCCCGCAGGCGGTCAGGAACGCATACTTGCTGTTTGCCGCCAGCAGCACCGCGCCGAGGAGCTTTGCCAGCAGGCTCATGCCCAGCGGGCAGCAGACGGCCGCCGCCTTCGGGAGGCTCAGCCGGCCTTTCAGCACGAGGACGATATAGGCCGCCGTGACCGGGATGTCGCACAGAAAGCACCACACGACGAAGGGCAGGAGTGACGCCGCAACCGGAAGCAGGAACACGCCGTTGGCCGCCCGGACGTCCAGCCCCGCGCGCAGGGCGGCCTGCATCAGCAGCAGCACGATGCAGCAGGCCGCGTGGAAGGAGACGAACATCATCGGCGCGGAGGCCAGGCCGAAGCGGAAGGCCCGGTATGTCTTTGCTCCCTTCGGGACGCCGAGCTCATCCAGCGTCTCGAGCATCGCCGGGGCGAAGGCCCGGCAGCCGAAGCCGGAAAGAATGCCAAAGCCCAGGGAGAGGATATAGAACCAGGTCGGCACTTCGATGATGGCCGTGTTGCTGATGCCGTAAATAAGCGGCTCGCCGCCCGGGGGATCGTAGCCGATCAGCCAGTCGCCGATCCCGCACAGAAACAGCGCAACAAACCCGAAAAGGAGTGCCTTTTTTCTCATCGTCATGTTCCTTTCACACAGCGGAAGATCCCCTCGGCGCGGACGGAATGCACCTCGACCTCGGCATACAGCTCCCGCAGCCTCTCTGTCAGGCTCTCCTCCGTCTCAAAGGGCGGTGTGAAAAAGCCCTTGGGGACGTACATGTGCCGCACGAACCAGTCGGTGCGCCCATACTCCCCCGCGATATAGAAGCAGCCGCAGAAGACGCCGCCCGGTTTCAGGACCCGGCGGGTCTCGCGGAAGGCCGCGTCCTTGTCGGGAAAGGCGTGAAAGCCGTTGAGCGAGAGGACGAGGTCAAAGCTCTCGTCCGCAAAGGGCAGCGCGCCCACGTCGCCCTGCACAAAGGCGACGTTGGAGAGCCCCATGGCCACGGCGCGCTTCTTTGCGTTGGCCATCATGCCCGCTTCGTTATCGAGGCAGGTGATTTCACTCTCCGGCAGCGAGGCGTAGAGCGGCATGGTCAGCACGCCCGTGCCCACCGGCACCTCCAGCAGTCTGCCGGAAAAGCCCGCCGGGACCGGCGCGAGCGCGTCCTCGATCCATTGGGCCGAGAGCTCCCCGTCCAGCCCCCAGATCAGGCCGTCCATGATCTTGCCCAGCAGCGTGGAGCGGGTGATAATCCCGTCGTAGATGTTCCCCATGTCGCCGAGAGCCTTGTAGGATCGGCGGATCTCGTCATGCCGTGACATCGTTACTCCCCCTTGAAGCGGATCTTCACGATCTTCATGTTCACCGGACCGTCGCAGAAGCGGATCATCAGCCTGTGGAACAAGCCCACGTCCCGGTAGATATCGCGGTAGCCGCGCATGTAGCTCTTCGCCGTGACGGAGGCAAAGCGCCCGCTCCACGCGGTCAGCTCTTTTTCATCCTCCAGCGAGAAGAAGGCGCGCACGTCCGTGATCCCGGCCTCCCTGAGCCAGGTCCTGCGCATCAGCTTCGCGCCGCGCTCGTTGCAGGTGTCGAAGGCCAGCACCGCGCCGGGGAAGCGCTCGGCCATGGCGGAAAAGAGGGCCTTCACGTTCTCGGTTTTGAAGTAGTAAAACACGCCCGCGGCGAAGAACACCGCGCCGTCGGAGGCATCGATCGCGTCCATCCACTTGAAGTCGTTGAGATCGCAGGAGAGATTCGTCTCCCGCTCTCCGGCGGGCAGCAGCTCGCTGCGCACCGCGATCACGTCCGCGAAATCCAGGTTGTAGCCGCGGCAGAGACCGTTGTCCACCTTGGAAAAGGTGTCGTCCAGCCCGCAGCCGAGGTTGACCACGGCAGCCTTTGGGTGCGCTTTCAGGTACGCCTCGGCCTCGCAGCGCAGGTCATACTGCCGCTGGGCCACCTCCAGCGCGCCGAAGAGCCCCGCCGGGGACTCCATCTTCTTCCGCTTCTCGGCGAAATCGTAGTCCAAGGAGTCGCAGATCCGTTTGGCCTCCGGGTCGGAGAAAAGCTGCGGGAAGCGCTCCGAGCACACCAGCCGCCCGAAAAGCGGGATGATCAGCGTCTCCTGGACGGTGTTTTTTTCGATGTGGTATTTCACCGCCCGAACCAGCCTTTCTTCTCATAGGGCGCGGAGTCCACGCTCAGGCAGGTGTAGCCTGTCGCGGCGACGGCGTTTTTCAAGCCGCTCTCGTCCGCCGCTTCCTCTGACAGGAAGGACGCCTCGCCTTTCGTATGCGAGGCGGAGACCTTCTTCGCGCCGGGGACGGCCCTGCGGATCACGTCGCAGATATGCGCCTCGCACATGGAGCACATCATCCCGTCGATCTTCAGCGTCGTTTTGATCATCGTTTTATCTTCCTTTCTTCTTGTATCCGCAGTCGCAGTAGGGGCCGCCCGAGGCCAGCATGTGCTCGCGCACGAAGACGTCCGCGCCGCCCGCCTCGCTCATCGTGTAGTCCAGGCGGCACATGGCGGGGACAAGATCACGAAGCCCCAGCTCGCCCATCAAGGTGCAGATGCCGCACTTCGAGAAGCGGGCCTCATAGCCGCTGCCGTCGGGGTAGGGCAGGAACTCCATGTTCCAGGAATAGGGGTTGCGGTCCGCCGCGTTGAGGGCTGCGGTGCGCTCCATGCCCGCCACGTCCTTTTCACTGAACTTCTGCCTTCCCATCCGGCGGCAGAACCAGCGCATCGGCCCGGTCATCATGGCCGCGGCGTAGTACGCCGTCAGCTCGTCCACGTCCGGCCGCCGCGGCATGCTCAGCACAAAGGCCGCGAGCATGGCGCAGCTGACGATGTTCATCCGAAAACGGTCGCCCTTTTCAAAATCGGGGAGCTTTTTGATCAACTCGCGGTATTTGCCGCGGGCTTTTTTCGTGATCTCCGCCGCCGCGGGGCGGTCATAGCCCAGTGCCTCCGTCAGCTTATCCCGAAAGCTCCCGACGAAGAGTGCCCACATCCCCGCGGGCATCCCCGAAACTCTCATGGGCGGAACACCTTCTTCGCCAGGCGGACCGTGCGGGCCTTCTCCTCGGTGTCGTCCGCTTCCTCATAACCGTCGTAGGGCGCCTCGGGGTCCGTGTACTTTTTTGTGAAGGGCTTGCACAGCTCCGAACGGTGGGAAAACGCGGCG
>JAFXTM010000047.1 GCA_017535865.1 Oscillospiraceae bacterium | reverse complement strand
TTACGGCGGTGACGGTCTTTCCGACCCCGCCTTTGAAGTTTGCTATACTGATTGTTCGCATGTCTTCGTGGTCTCCTTTCTTGTCATTGCGAACCAGCGCGCACGCTGGTGTGGCAATCCGTTCTAATACTTGAATGTCTCATGCTGCACGCCCTGGGGCGTGTCGTAGCGTGCGCGGTACCAGCGGTGGGCCTCGTGGATCCTCTCCACCGTGCCGGTCACCTCAACCCGCAGAAACTCGCCGAAGCCGTTGGTGTTCTCGGCGTTGCATGTCGGGATGAAGCGAAACTTGTCGCTAATCTCATAGGGGCAGTCGCTCAAAACGGAAGCTCACCCCCTTCGTCGGGTTCGAGCTCGTGAAAGCTCGCCTGCCCGTCGATCCCGGCCTTGCGGCGCTCCTTTTCCTGCCGCGCGGCGCGATTGCGGTCCATCTTGGCGTTTCGCTCACGGGCGTCCGTGATGGGTGGGTCCTCATAGGGCGGCACGTAGGAAAAGCGCATGTGCTTGGCGTCAAAGTGGAGCGTCATGCGCCCGCAGGGGCCGTCCTTGTTTTTGGCGATGGTCAGGACCCTGTTGGAACTGTAGTCGTTGTGGTCGCTCAGCTCCATCATGAGGATCGCCTCGGCGTCCTGGGTGAGCTGGCGGCTCTCGCGCAGATCCCACATGCTCAGGCTCCGCCGCTGTCCGGTGACCTTGCTTTTCTCCGGCGGCGTCACCTGGGAGAGGGCCACCACCGTGCAGTGCAGCCGGATCGCGAGATTGTGCAGCGCGATCGACACCGCGCGCACCTGCCGCGTCACGTCGTCGGCGGCGTTCTGGACGATCTGGACGTAGTCCACAAAGATCACCTCATACCCGCCCGCGACGGTGTCCTCCTCGATCTCGGCGGCGCTGTAGCCGGCGGCCTCGATCAGATCGAGCTGCGCCTCATACATGGCCTCGGCCTCGCGCGTGGCCCGCACGAAGTCCTGCTCGCTCATGCGCCGGTGCTTGATCGCGGGCAGCGGCACGTCGGCCGCGTTGGCGATGAAGCGGTCGGCCGCGTCCGGCGCGGAGGTCTCCAGGCTGAAAAAGCCGACCTTCTTTCCGGTCTTGGCCATGCTGCGCGCAAGCTGCAGCGCGAAGGCCGTCTTGCCCACGCTGGACTCCGCGCCGATCACCACAAAGCGCCCGTGCGTCACGGTGAGAGCCTCGTTCAGTTCCGGCATACCCCAGTCGATGAAGTCGGGAGGCGTGAGGTCGTTCATGCGGTCCATGAAGTCCTCCAGCATGTCGGCATAGCGCACGGCCCGGCGTTTTTTCGTGGCCATGAGTTCTTTGCCGAGTTTCTGCCAGATCTCGCCCGCGGCCTCCGCCGTCTGGGCGTCCAGCAGCGCGTAGGCGGCCTGCCTGTACGTTGAGAGGCGCAGGCACTTGGCCAGCAGCCCGCAGTATTCCTCCACGTTGGCCACCGTCGGCGTGAGCCTCATGCACTCGGCGATCACCGGTGTGTAGCTGTCGCTGCCGCAGGCGTCGGCCACGAGCACCGGGTCGACCTTGCGCTTTTCCAGCCATACCCGCCGCGCGGCCTCGTAGATATGCCGCAGCGCTCCATCGGAAAACATCTCCGCCGTCGTTGTCTGGAACACCTCGCCGCAGCAGCTCTCGTCGAGCATCATCGCGCCGATCACCGACTGCTGTGCCGCGCTCCACATGGTGAGCTCTCCGCCCTGGGCGGGCGCGCTCTGGCCGCTCATAGCTGCACCAGATCTTTCCGCCCGCCGGCCGCGGCGTCTTCAATGGGCGCCGCCGGATCGCTGAGCTCATCCTCCCAGCGGCGCTGGTTGAGGTAGGTTGACAGGTAGGGAATACCGACTCCGCGCTGCCACTCGTCCCACGCTTTCTGCCTCCTCAGGGCCTTGCCGATTTTGGCGATCAACTCATCTGAGGGTCTGAGCTTGTCCCAGGCCTTCACAGCGGCCTGCTTGCTCGTATGACGGGGATAGTAGTCCCAGAGTCCCGCGAATCTGTCCGGTTTCCACACCGGCGCGCTCTCAGCCCCCTGGGGGGCTTTGGGGGGATTGTTCTCTTGATTGATATATTTATTATTACGGCGGACATTTTTGTCCGGGTTACCCGGACATTTTTGTCCGGGTTCGCGGACATTTTTGTCCGGGTTCGGCGCAGCGGGGGAGAGGGGATTGACGCCCGCGTAGATCCGGCGCCGCAATCGGCCGCCGTTGCCGTCCTCGATCCGGATGTACCCGTACTCCTGCAGATCCGCGAGCATCCGCCGGATCGTGCGCTCGGTCAGCCCGTAGAGCTCGGCGAAATACGCGTTTGCGGCGAAGCAGTACCCGGTTTTATTGGTCAGGCTGCTGATCTCCCCGTACAGCAGCTTCTCGCTGGGCGTGAGGTTCTCATCATACCGCACCGGCGACGGGATCACCGCCCAGTATTGCGGCTCGTTCGCCCGTTCCTCCGGCGCCGTCTTCGTGGTGTCGTCCATATATTTCTCCTTGTCAAAATGCACAAGGCGTGGTATACTATATCCGTCTTCGTGGTCTGGGCCTTGTGCCCTTACTGCAGCCCTGCCGGGGTCGCGCCCGGCAGGGCAATTTTTTATACGACTTTCATGCCCGGCACATACCGGCACGGCCGGGCAGTCTCGACCGCGCGGATCACCGGCGCGGCCCGGTGGCTTTCCAGATAGTCGTCGATATCCTCGCGCCGGAGCCGGACCATCTTCGGCCCAATCTTGTACGCCGGCAGCGCCCCGCGGGCGATCATCTTCTCCAGCGTCCGCACCGAGACGCCGAGGATCTCCGCCGCCTCCGGCTTCTTAATCAGTGTCGTGGTCATCCCGCGCCTCCGTTTCTCCGTAGGGGCCGACGCCCTCGGCGGCCCGCGTCTCCTCCTCGTCCTTGTACAGATCCTCAATCGAGCACTGCAGCAGCTCCGCCAGCGCGGGCAGATACCCGGCCGACGGCATGGTGGCGCCGGACTCCCAGTAGGACCATGCCGCCCTGGTGACGCCGAGCGCATCGGCGAGATTCGTGGCTTTGAGGCCGAGCGCCAGACGTCGCGGTCTGAGCCCCGGCAGACTTGTGTAGATCTTCGTGGTCTTCATCCTCCTGTCATTGCGAACCAGCGCGCACGCTGGTGTGGCAATCCGTCTCTTATTCCTTCCCTGCGTACTGCAGCTCATAGGCTGCCTCAATCAGCAGCCGGATCTGCTCGAGCGCGTCCTCGTAGGCGATCGACTCGTCCGCGCCGGAGATCTTCCCGTCCGCCGCGATCCGCTTGAGATCCTCAAGCCCGGACCGCTGAAAGTCTTCCACCTGCACCAGCAGGCGGAGTACCGCCTCCGACAGGGGGCGTTTTTCTATTTCCGGCAGCACCCGCCCCGCCACGCGGGACTTGTTCAAAAGGTGCCAGTAGCAGACGATCTGCTGCCCGGCGGCCTCGGCCATGCGCAGCACCACCTCATCGGTGGGGAGGATCACCCCGCGCTCGTACTGGCTCACGGCTTCGACCGAGAGCCCCAGCAACTCGGCCCAGCGCTCCTGGGTGAGCCCCGCAGTCTTTCTCGCGTTATAGTACAAATTTCCGCAGTTGGTCTCCGTGGTCTTTCCCTCCCTTATGCTGTAGAATCAGTCTTGTCGGCGGCCTTGATCGTCTTCTCCCACTTGTTCATGGCGTCCTCAAGGGCGTTGTAGGCGTCCATGCCGACCTTGCTGCCGTTCATGATGTTGAGGATCTGGTTCTCGGTCACCTTGTTCCCGGAGAGGTTCACCGTCTGGGCGAGGGTCATACCCTGGGCCCGGAGTGCGACAAAGCGGTCCCGGATCTCGGCCTTGATCTTCCCGTAGGGCGCGTTCTTCGGCTTTTCAGGCATCTTCGCGCCAGCGCTCGCGGAGGCGAGCACCTCCTCGAAGTCCACCTTTTTCCGTGCCGGCGCCGCTGCGGCTGAGGGAGTTTCAGCGGCGGAAGAGGTCGGCGCGGGGCGCCCCACGTTGTCAATTAACGTCAGCATCGGCGTGCCGTCGTCACAGCTCAGGAAAAAATCCTTTTGCGCCTTTTCCCGATCCGCCTGCCGCCTCACCTGGTAGTAGAGATCCAGGTATCTCTCGGTCAGCTCCTCCGGCTGCCCGGTCACGCTGGCGATCAGCGCCACGCAGGCGCGCACCGCCGCCTCCGGCGTGCCGATCGTGGGGGCAATATCCGCTTTTGTCATAGTCTCATCTCCTCGTCATTGTGAGGCCAGTGCTCACACTGGCCGTGGCAATCCGTTCTTGATCGGTCGTGCGCGAAGACAGGGCGCGCCGTGATAACAGCAGGAGGGAATAGGAAGAAAATACAAAACAGAAAGGAACACATGAAAGAGGTGTTCGCGCCGGGGGTGAGCGGTCCCCGGGGCGTGACGCGTCCTGCCTTCGCCCGCGGCCGATATTGGTGCCCGATATTGCGGGACGTCATCCCGCTGCGCCCGCCGCCGTGAGAGATAAGAGCAGCGCGGGTGAGGCACTTCGTCGGGCGTGCCTTGGACAGGTGGAGAGCGCAGCTCCCTCAAGCAAGGCGTGAGGTTATGCCCAACTGCGCTGGTGTGGGCGGGCAAGGCCGGTGCCGTCCACTGGTATGGGCGGGCGTAGGGAGCCGGTGCTTGCAGTATCTGTGGTGGTGTCAGCCCGGAAAGAGCTCAGACTCGCAGCCCGGACCGCGTTTCCGCCCATTGGTGCTGCCGGCGGGGCTTGAACCCGCATCTGCCGGTGTGAAAGCCGGCGGTCTCGCCATTTAGCCTACGGCAGCATATAGGGGCGGCTCAGCCGCCCGTGTCATTGCGAGCCAGCGCCGCAGCGCTGGTGTGGCAATCCGTTCACCCTTCCTTCCATGTCTCATACTCCTGATCCAGCCCTGCGGCCTCGATGATGTCCCAGATCGCGCAGAAGCGCTCGTGCCGGATCTTCGTCTCGGGCGAGGACGGCTTCGCCGACACCGCCGCCTGGTATGCCTCCAGCGCGGCCATGGCCTTGATGAAAAGCAGTTTCTTCAGATCTTCCTTCATTGTTCGCGTCTCCTTGTCTTCGTGATCTCCCCG